>JBHJOS010000110.1:0-39677 GCA_050329415.1 Kineosporiaceae bacterium | reverse complement strand
GGCGGCGCGGCGGACGTCCTGCTGATCTCGGTGGGCGCCATGGCGGGGATGTGCCTGGAGGTGGCCGAGCGGCTCGGGGAGCAAGGTCTCGGCGTCACCGTCGTGGACCCGCGCTGGGTGAAGCCGCTGCCGTCCGGCCTCGGCGGGCTCGCCGCCGCCCACCGCGTCGTCTCGGTGGTCGAGGACTCCGGCCGGGTCGGGGGAGTGGCGGCGGCGGCGCGCCAGCTGCTCGCCGACGTCGGCGTGGACCGGCCGGTCGTCGGGTTCGGGATCGAGCAGCGCTTCCTCGACCACGGCAGCCGGGCCGAGGTGCTCGCCGAGTGCGGCCTCACGCCGCAGGACATCGCCCGCCGCCTCATCGAGGAGACGGCGCGGAGAGGGGGTGCGTCCTTCACGGGCGCGGTCGACGAGGATGTCGGCACGAGCCTGGCCGACCCCACTCACTGAACCAGCGACACGGGCGTCGTCTGACACGATCAACTGGTCAAGGGTCGGTTCTCGGTCACGCTGATGGTTCAATCGAACACACACAGCACACTCGCCTGTCCTTCGGGGTTGTCAGCATGGCTCAGCACCTCCTCTCCTCCTCGAACTCGACCTCACGCGGGTCGACCGTCCTCAAGGCGTGGCCGGCGGCGCTCGTTCCAGTGGCGCTGGTTGGGGTCACCAGCGTGTCCGTCACCGATGTGCCGTATCGAAACTGTCGCTTCAACGACTGACGGTCGAGCGTGATGGCTGAGCTACCAGACTGGGACACCGACGCTCTGCGTCGCCAGGAGCCGATTGCGCTCGCGCTCTCCGGGCGAGAAGCTCGAGCACTCCTGACACTTCTCGACGACTCTAGAGACTTCGGAGATCGCCAGTCCGATGATTCGGGAATTCTTACAGAACTCAGGGAACGAGTTCTCGGTCTCTTGGAGACGATCGATTACTACGAGTCGTAGACGCCGTTTCGCGGCTGAACGAGTGCGGCTCACGTCAGCGGCTCCGAGTCCGAGGGGCGATCCTCTCCGGTGTCACTCCGGCGTGCCCGACGCCGGCAGAACGGTGTGGCGGTCGCGGCGTCGCCACCTGTTCGGCGGTGACCAGGAGTGGCACCGGGCACGCGGCGTCCACGTCGTCGGTGGCGGCGTGGGCGGCGACCCGCGACGAGGTGGTGTTCGGCGACGAGGACGGCGTGCTCGTGGTGGCGGCCGACGAGGTCGACCGGGTCCTCACCCTGGCCGAGGGAATCCGCGACACCGAGGGCCGGCAGGCGGCCCTGATCCGCACCGGCACGTCGTTGCGCGACCAGGTGGCCTTCGGGCCCTCCGCCGAGTTCAGCGCCTTCCTGACCGCCCTCGCCAGCCTCGAGCCCGACGCCCGGACAACCTGAGTCGTCCCCACGGCACTTCGCGATCACGTACGGCGCGCCTCCCACACCCCGTCCAGGGTGACCAGCAGCGGTACCGGGCAGGCGGCGTCGACGGCGTCGGTGGCGGCGTGGGCGGCGGCGACGTAGGGCGGGTCGATCCGGCGGAGGTCGGTCCAGCCGCGGTGGCGGGTGGGGACCGCGACGGTTCCGAGGCCGGTGCCGTCGTGGCCGGCGAGCCAGTGCCGCAGCGTCCGGGACAGCAGCAGGGTCGGCACGTCCGCGGGGCCCATGGGGCGCAGCACGAGGTCGCGACCCTCCCGGTGGTCGCGGTCCAGTCGCTCGGCGAGGGCGGTGCCCAGCCGGTCGATCTCACGGGTCGCGCCGGCGAGGTCGGGCTCGCCGGCCCGCACCGCCGTGGCGAGGGTGGGAGCGGTCGGCAACGGCCAGGTGAGATGGCCTGTCGAGGGGGTGACGAGGCCCCAGCCGACGGCGAGCGGACCGTCTCCTAGGCCGTCGAGCGACCAGCCCGCCCCGCACGAGCGCGGGGAACCGGCGACCTCCACGTGTGCCCGGACCGCGCGGGCCAGAGCGGGCGGCCCGTCGGCCGCGATCAGCCCGGCGGCCACAACCAGCGCCGCCACCCGCCCCCGGGCGACGGGGTGCGCGGGCTCGGCCCGCCACGGGCCGACGGTGACTGCCACGTCCTCCCACGTGAGGCGCGACACCGCGCCGCTGGACGCGTCCGTCACGGTGACGGCCGGGGCGTCGGGCGCGTCACCCGCGGTCGGGTCGACGGTGACCGGCAGGTCGTCGATAACAGCCGCCGCGAGCACGGCGCGGCGCAGGTCGGCGGCCATGCGGGCCATGCTCGGTGGGGAGCGTCTCATGACACCAGGCGCCTCCCGGTGGACTCCCGTCACCGGACGTGACGGGAGCCCACCGGCACGGCCAGGTCAGGCCACGAGCACCGGCTCGGCGACCCCGGCCGGCAGGAACCGCCGGCCGGTCACCCGCTCGGACACGCCCTCGCGGTCCAGGTACGGGATGATGCCGCCCAGGTGGAACGGCCACCCCGCACCCATGATCATGCAGAGGTCGATGTCCTGCGCCTCGGCGACCACGCCCTCGTCGAGCATCAGCCGGATCTCCCTCGCCAGCGCCTCCAGCGCGCGGGTCCGGATCTCGTCCCCGGTCTCGCCGGTGCCCTCCGGCAGCAGCGCCCCCACCTCCTCCGACAGGTACGGCTTGCCCTGGGCGTCCCACGACCACAGCCCCGGCAGCTTCGCCTCGACGAGCCGGCGCAGGCTCTCCGACACTCCGAACCGGTCCGGGAAGGCGGCGTGCAGCGTCTCCACGACGTGCAGCGCGACCGCCGGCCCGACCAGCTGGGTGAGGACGAAGGGCCGCATCGGCAGGCCGAGGGGGTCCAGCGACGCATCCGCCACCTCGGGCGCGGTGCCGCTGTCCAGGGACGCCGTGACGTCGCCGATGAACCGCATGAGGATCCGGTTGACGACGAAGCCCGCGGCGTCGGCGACCCCGACGCACGACTTCTTGAGCTGCTTGCCGACCGCGAATCCGGTGGCCGCGGTGGCGTCGTCGGTGCGCGGGGTGCGGACCACCTCGAGCAGCGGCATGATCGCCACGGGGTTGAAGAAGTGGAGCCCGACGACCCGCTCGGGGTGGGCGAGGTCGGCCGACATCTCGGTGACGGACAGGCTCGAGGTGTTGGTCGCGAGGACGCACTCCGGTGACACGACCCGCTCGAGCTGGGCGAACACCTGCTTCTTCACCGACATCTCCTCGAACACCGCCTCGATGACGAGGTCGGCGTCGGCGAAGTCGGCCAGGTCGGTCGTCCCCGTGACGAGGGCCCGGAGCCGGTTCGCGGCGTCCGGGGACACCCGCCCCTTGCCGAGCAGCTTGTCGACCTCGCCGCGGACGTAGCCGAGACCCCGCTGCACCCGCTCCTCGTCGAGGTCGCTCATGACGACCGGGACCTGGAGGTTGCGGGCGAACAGCAGCGCCAGCTGACTGGCCATGAGGCCGGCGCCGACCACACCCACCTTCGTCACCGGGCGTGCGAGGTCCGCGGACGGGGCACCGGCGGGGCGCCGCGCCCGCTTCTGGGTGAGGTCGAAGGCATAGAGCCCGGCCCGGAACTCGCTGCTGATCAGCAGCCGCGCGAGGATCTCGTCCTCGGCGGCGAAGCCCTCGTCGCGGGAGCGGCTGCGGGCCGCGGCCACGAGGTCGAGGGCGTGGTACGGCGCCGGGGCGGCACCGTGCAGCCGCTCGTCCACCCACGCCCGCGCGGATGCCACCGCCGCGTCCCACGCCGCGGCGTCCGCAGTCGGATCCGGCCGCTCGATGACCACGTCGCCGGCGAGCACCCGGCCCGCCCAGGCGATCGACCGTTCGAGGAAGTCCGCCGGTTCGAAGGCCGCGTCGGCGATGCCGTACTCCATCGCCTGCGCCGCCCGCAGCATCCGGTTCTGGCTCAGCGGGTTGCGGACGATGACGGTCAGCGCGTTCTCGGCCCCGATGAGCCGGGGCAGCAGGTACGCCCCGCCCCAGCCCGGCACCAGGCCGAGCAGGCACTCGGGCAGGGCGATCGCCGTCACCCCGGTCGACAGCGTCCGGTACGTGCACTGCAGCGGCAGCTCCAGCCCGCCGCCCAGCGCCGCCCCGTTGACGAAGGCGAACGTCGGCACGCCGAGCTCACCGAACCGGCGGAAGACGTCGTGACCCAGGCGCGCCATGGCCCGCCCCTGCGACAGGTCCGAGACCCGGTTGGCGAACTTGAGGTCCGCTCCGGCGGCGAAGACGAACGGCTTGCCGGTGACGGCGACCGCGTGCACCCGGCCCGCCTCCACGTCGGGCTGCAGGGCGTCCAGGGCGTCCGACAGCCCGTACAGCCCTGCCGGGCCGAGCGTGGTCGGCTTCGTGTGGTCGTGGCCGTTGTCGATGGTGAGCAGCGCCAGCGTGCGCCCGCCGGGCAGCGGGATCCGCTGGGTGAAGGTGCGCGTCACCACCTCGCCCTCGGCGACGGCGATCATCTGCTCCCGGGTCGGCAGTCCGGTGTCGGCGACCGCGGTCACGCCGCCACCTCCCCGCGGGCCGGCACTCCGGGCAGCGGCTCGGCGTCGGCGTGCCGCGGGTTCTCCCACAGCACCGCCCCGCCCTGGCCCAGCCCGACGCACATGGTGGTCAGCCCGTACCGGACGTCCGACCGCTCGGCGAACTGCGCGGCCAGCTGGGTCATGAGGCGCACGCCCGACGACGCCAGCGGGTGGCCGACGGCGATCGCCCCGCCCCACGGGTTGACCCGCGGGTCGTCGTCGGCGATGCCGAAGTGGTCGAGGAACGCGAGCACCTGGACGGCGAACGCCTCGTTGATCTCGAACAGGCCGATCTCCTCGATGCCGACGCCGACCCGGCCGAGCAGCTTCTCGGTGGCCGGGACCGGGCCCACCCCCATGACCTCGGGGTCCACGCCGGCGAAGGCGTAGCCCACCAGGCGCATCCGCGGTGTCAGGCCGAGCTCGGCGGCGACTCCGGCTTCGGCGAGCAGGCACGCGGTCGCGCCGTCGTTGAGCCCGGCGGCGTTGCCCGCGGTGACCCGGCCGTGCGACCGGAACGGCGTCCGAAGCGTGGCGAGCCCCTCGACCGTGGTGTCGGGTCGCGGCGGCTCGTCCGCGGTGGCCAGGCCCCAGCCCCGCTCGGCGTGCCGGGTGGCGACCGTGACGAGGTGGTCCTGGATCTTGCCGGTCTGGTACGCGGCGGCGAGCTTGTGCTGGCTGGCCGCGGCGAAGGCGTCGGCCCGCTGCTTGGACAGGTGCGGGAACCGGTCGTGGAGGTTCTCGGCGGTCTGGCCCATGACGAGGGCTGCGGGGTCGACGAGCTTCTCGGCGACGAACCGCGGGTTGGGATCGGTGCCCTGGCCCATGGGGTGGTGGCCCATGTGCTCGACGCCGCCGGCGACGGCCACGTCGTAGTTGCCGGTCGCGATGCCGCTCGCGGTGGTGGTCACCGCGGTCATGGCACCGGCGCACATCCGGTCGATCGCGAAGCCGGGCACCGACGGGGGGAGACCGGCCAGGATCGCGGCGGTCCGGCCGATCGTCAGTCCCTGGTCGCCGGTCTGCGTGGTGGCGGCGATCGCGACCTCGTCGACGCGCTCGGGCGGAAGTCCGGGATTGCGGTCGAGGAGCGCGCGGATGCAGCGGACGACGAGGTCGTCGGCGCGGGTCTGGGCGTACATGCCCTTCTCGCCGGCGCGGCCGAACGGCGTGCGCACGCCGTCGACGAACACGACGTCGCGGAGCTGGCCTGGCATGGGACCTCCAGATCGGCGGTGAGGTCGGGTCACGGCCGGCGCGTCGGCGCGCCCGCCGGCCTGCGGCAGGACCATATTACCCGCCAGTAACCTCGGCTCAAGCCCCCGCGAGGGCACCGGTCAGCGGGGCCGCCGTCACTCGCACCTGCCACGGCCGGGCGCCGTGGTCGGTGAGGAAGCGGGCGACCGTCTCGGGCGTCACGGACTCCGGCGGGCGCCAGGCGAGTCGCCGCGCGACGTCAGGCGTCAGGAGGTTCTCGACCGGCAGGCCGTGGTGCGCGGCGAGGTCCGCCAGGGCAGGGCGCACCCGGGCCAGCCGTCCGGCGGCCTCGGGGTCGCGGTCGGGCCACGACCGGGGCGGCGGAGGCCCCTCTGCCGGTGCCGACGGCGACGGGAGATCGGCCTCGGGCAGGCGGCGCGCCTCGTCGAGGGCGGCGAGCCACGTCGTCGCCAGCCTCCGGTTGGCCGGTCCCGAGAACACCCGCAGCGACGAGAGCTCGGCCGCCGTGCGGGGCATCCGGGACGCGGCGTCGACGATCGCGGTGTCGGGCAGGATGCGCCCGGGGGCGAGGTCGCGGCGGCGCGCCATCGCGTCGCGGGCCTGCCACAGCGACCGCGCCGCGGCCAGCGACCGCCGGTCCCGCAGGGAGTGCAGGCCGCCCAGCCGGCGCCACGGCTCGGCGCGGGGCGCCGGGGGCGGGGCGGTGGCGACCGCGGCGAACTCCTCGGCGGCCCACTCGAGCTTTCCCTGGGTGTCCAGCAGGCCCGCGAGGGCGTCCCGCAGGTCCACCAGCAGCTCGACGTCGAGCGCCGCGTACCGCAGCCAGGGTTCCGGCAGCGGCCGGGTCGACCAGTCGGCGGCCGAGTGCTCCTTCGCCAGTCGCACCCCGAGCAGCTGCTCGGTCATGGCCGCCAGCCCGACCCGGGGCAGCCCCGCGAGGCGGCCCCCCAGCTCGGTGTCGAACAGCCTTGCCGGCCGCAGGTCGAGCTCGGCCAGGCAGGGCAGGTCCTGGGAGGCGGCGTGGAGCACCCACTCCGGACCGCTGAGCACCGCCCGCAACCCACCGAGGTCGAGCCCGGCGACCGGGTCGACGAGGATCGGCGCCAGGTCGCCGCGGCGGAGCTGGACCAGGTATGCCTGATTGCCGTACCGGTACCCGGACGCGCGCTCGGCGTCGACCGCGATCGGGCCGTCCGCCCGGGCGAGTCCGGCCAGTGCGGCGTCGAGCACCTCCTGGGTGTCGACGACGCGAGGGTCGCCTCCGCTCGGCCGGGTGAGGAGGGGCAACGGGCCCGGATCGATCTCCGTTCGCCCGCCCGTCACCTGCTGAGGGTAAGCCTCTCCAGGCCGCGGGGGGTCAACGGATCAGTTCGCCGCGCAGGGCCATCGCCACCATCTCGGCCCGGTCGCCGGTGCCGAGCTTGCGCGCGATGCGGGCGAGGTGACTCTTGACGGTGAGTGCGGACAGCCCCAGTGCCGCGCCGACGTCCTTGTTGGAGCAGCCGTCGGCGACCAGCTGGAGCACCTCGACCTCGCGGGCGGAGAGCTGGTCGAGCGTGGCCCGGGCCTGCGGGTCCTGCGCGGCGGCGGCCCGCGACGTGACGATGTAGCAGCGGACCCCGGCGGTGACGGCCCCCCGCACCGCGAACGGGTCCGCGCTCGTCGACAGCACCACCGAGCGGGTCCAACCGAGCGCGCGCAGCTCCTGCACCACCCCGATGCCGGAGCCGTCCGGAAGCTGCGCCTCGGCCACGACCACGGACCCCGGCCGTCCGCGCCCGAGGCGACGGGCCTGGGCGGCGTGCGACATGCCCTCCACCTCCGCGGCGCCCAGGGCGCGCAGGGTGCGGGCGAGGGTCTCGCGCAGGTGCGGGTTGGGACTCACCACGGCGGCGGTGAAGCGGCCGCGGGTCTGCGGCAGACGTGCCCTGTCGATGAGCACCGTCATGAAGCCTCCCAGGTCGGTGCCGGTGATCCCGGCGCTGTCCAGAGGTCCATCGGGTGACGCCGGGGCCGCCTTGAGGCACCCGTGGGCGTCACGCCCGCCAGAGGCTGTCCACCGGGGCGACGGCGATCCGGTCGCCGATCTGCTGGGCCTGGTCGCCGGTGGTGAGGACGACGCCGGCGACGAACCGGTCGCCGAGGCGGTCCCGCAGATAGGTCAATCCCCGGGTGGCCGACGAGCCGACCCGGGAGCCCGCCTTGATCTCGACGGCGGCGATCCGGCCGGCCGGGGTCTGGAGCACCAGGTCCACCTCGAGGCCGTCAGAGGTACGCAGGTGGAACGCCTCGGTGGGGGTGTCGGCCCACCCGGACTGCTTGAGGATCTCCGTCACGACGAAGGTCTCCAGCAGCCCGCCGAAACGAGTGGCGGCCGCGGGGTCCACCGGGGACAGCCCCGTGGCGTCCACCCCCTGGAGGGAGGCGGCGAGGCCGCTGTCGACGAGGTGAAGCTTGGGGCGCTTGGTCACCCGGGCGGAGAGGTTGACCGACCAGGCGGGCAGCGGCACGACGAGGTAGACCAGCTCGAGCAGTCGCATGAGGTCGGCGGCGGTCTCCCGCCCCAGCTCCATCTCGCGACCCACCTCGGCCGCCGTGGTGACCTGTGCCGTGCGTGCGGCGAGCAGCCGGAGGAAGCGCCCGGCCTGCGCCGCCCGCCGGTCGCCGGCGCCTTCGTCCAGGCGCTCGACGACGAGCGTCGCGAGGTTGGCGAACCACCGCTGACGGCCTCGCGGGGTGAGCCCTACCGCGATCGGGTACCCACCCCGCAGGACCAGCGACACGACGTCCTCCCGTGACAGCGCCGTCGCCCGGCGGGAGGCGAGCATCGTGCCGTCGAAGAGCCGGTCGATGATCGTGGAGGCGCCGGCCTCGAGCTCGGCCACCGCGAACGGCCAGAGGGTCAGCAGCTCGACCCGCCCGGTGAGGAAGTCGGCCAGCTCCGGGACGGTCTGGTGTCGTGCCGACCCCGCAAGGACATAGCGGCCCGGCCGCAGGTCGCGGTTGAGCTCAGCCTTGATCGCGCCGAGGACGTCCGGGGCGCGCTGGAACTCGTCAATGACGACCGGCTCCGGGAGCCCTCGCACGAACGCCCCCGGGTCGGCTGCAGCCAGACGTCGTACTGCGGGGTCGTCGAGGTCGAGCATCGTGCCGTTGTGGCCCGAGACGATCTCGCGGGCGAGTGTGCTCTTGCCCGCGGTGCGCGGGCCCGTGACGGCGACGACCGGGCTGGTGGTCAGCGCCTCGGCGAGCGCCGTGGCCATGGCTCGGGGGACAGGAGGCTCTGTCGACACCGAGTCACGATACGGTGATCAGAGATCTCGCGCCGACAACCCGAGGGTGGTTTCGCCGACAACCCGAGGGTGGTCCCGCCGACAACCCGAGGGTCAGGCGCGGCGCAGCAGCAGGACTCCCGGCGCCACCGGCGGCACCCCGGCGAGGCGGCAGATCGCCGCCGTCCAGCCCTCCACGTGGGCCTGCAGCGGGTTCCGCGGGCTCCACGACGCTCGCAGCTCGACCTGGTCGTCGGCGGGACGGTCGGTCAGCACCCCGAACGACGAGGAGGACACCCGGGTGACGGTGCCGCCCAGCTCGTCGAACACCGCCCCCGCCGCCTCCAGCTCCTCCACCAGCCAGGCCCATGCCACGTCCGCCAGCAGCGGGTCGCCGGCCAGGTCCGGCTCCACCGTCGCGGTGACGAGGGCGACCACCCGCTGCTCTCCGCCCCAGCCCTCGGGGCACGCCGGGTCGTGCAGCAGGACGAACCGCCCGTCCGCCCCGCCCCGGATGTCGTCGCCCTGTCCCTCGCCCGGCAGGTGCCCCGCCAGCGCCACGGCGTACGGGGCGATCCGCCGTGGCGCGGCGATCTCCTCGATCACGACGCCCGGACGGGCCGCCGCCCCCCGGACCTCGGCCGCGGCCGCGACGAAGGCGGGTGGCGGGGGAGCGTCGCCGTCGGGCGCGCCGCGGCGGGTCGGAGGCACACAGTCAGCGTAGGACGGGGCGAGCCGGGCACCGCCCTACCCGCAGTGCTCCGCGCGGCGTGTCACGATCGGGGCCGATGACGACCTCCGACTTCCTCCGCGCCTGCCGGGGCCTGCCCGTCGGGCGCACCCCGGTGTGGTTCATGCGCCAGGCCGGCCGCTCGCTGCCCGAGTACCGGCGGGTGCGGGCCGGCATCGGCATGCTCGAGGCCTGCGCCCGGCCGGACCTCGTCACCGAGATCACCCTCCAGCCGGTGCGCCGGTACGAGGTCGACGCGGCGATCCTCTACTCCGACATCGTGGTCCCGGTGCACGCCGCCGGGGTGCCGATCCGGATCGAGTCGGGCGTGGGGCCGGTCCTCGACCCGCCGGTGCGGACCGCCCGTGACGTGGACGCCCTGCCGGCCCTCGACCCGGCGGCGCTCGACCCGGTCGCCCGGGCCGTCCGCCTGCTGGTCGCCGAGTTGGGCGACACCCCGCTCATCGGCTTCGCGGGCGCGCCGTTCACCGTGGCGAGCTACCTCGTCGAGGGCGGCCCGAGCCGGGACCACGCCCGCACGAAGTCACTGATGGTCGGCGACCCGGGCCTGTGGGACGCGCTGCTGTCGCGGATCGCCGAGATGAGCGCCACGGCGCTGCTCGTGCAGGTGGGGGCCGGTGCCGCTGCGGTCCAGCTGTTCGACTCGTGGGCGGGGGCGCTGTCGCGCGCGGACTACGAGCGCTTCGTGGCGCCGTACTCCGCGCGCGTGCTGGCCGCCGTGGCCGCAGTGTCCGACGTGCCGCGCATCCACTTCGGCGTCGGCACGGGCGAGTTGCTGGCGGCCATGGCGGCCGTCGGCGCCGACGTGGTCGGCATCGACTTCCGGGTGCCTCTGGACGAGGCCGCGCGCCGGGTGGCGGCGGTGGCGGGGCCTCGCCCGGTGCAGGGCAACCTGGACCCGGCGCTGCTGCTGGCACCATGGGAGGCCCTCGGTCCCCGCGTCGATGCGATGCTGCGAGCGGGGCGGGCGGCTCCCGGGCACGTGGCGAACCTCGGTCACGGCGTCCTGCCGCAGACGGACCCGGACCAGCTCGCCCGCGTGGTCGAGCGGGTGCACGCCTTCTCGCCCGCCGCCGTCGGGTGAGCGGCGCCGGGCACACCGACGCCGTCGTCCTGGGTGCCGGCGTCGCCGGGCTGGCTGCGGCCCGCGACCTGGCCCTCTCCGGGGCACGCGTCGTCGTGCTCGACCCGGCGCAGCGCCCAGGCGGTCCGGTTCGCACCGGCGTCGTCGGCGGGATGACCTGTGACCTGGGAGCCGAGTCGTTCCTCACCCGGCGCCCCGAACTCCTCGACCTGCTCGTCGAGCTGGGGACGGCGGCGGAGGTGGTGGCTCCCCGCGCGACGGCCGCGACCGTGGTCCGCCGCGGCTACCGGCACGATCTCCCGGCTCGCACCGTCTTCGGGGTGCCGTCCGACCCCTCGACCCTCGCGGGGCTCCTCACCCCGGACGAGGTCGCCCGGGCGGTGGCCGAGACACCGCGGCCGATGACTGGTGACTGCAGCGTCGCCGACTTCGTCGGTACCCGGCTCGGGACCGCGGTGGTCGATCATGTCGTCGACCCCCTGCTGGGCGGGGTGTACGCCGGGCGCGCCGCCGACCTGTCGGCCGAGGCGACGCTCCCGCAGCTGGCCGCCGCGGTCCGGGACGGGCGCGGGCTGCGGGAGGCCGCGGCCGACGTGCTCGCCGCCGCAGCGGCGGGGCCCGGGAGCGTCCCCTTCGCCGGCCTGCGCGGTGGCGTCGGTCGGATCCCCGGCCTGCTCGCCGACGCGGTACGACGCTCTGGTGGACAGGTGCGGCTCGGCGTCGCCGCCACCGCCCTGTCCCGGGTCGGCGGCCGGTGGGCGGTGGCCACATCGACGGGTCAGCCGACGGGTCACGACGGCGCTGCCGCCCGCCCGGGTGGTCTCACCGCCGACGCCGTGGTCGTCGCGACTCCCGCGCCGGTGGCCGGGCGCCTGCTCGCAGGTCCGGTGCCGGAGGCGTCCGTCCTGGCGGACGTCGCCACCGCCGACGTCGCCGTCGTGGTCCTCGCCGTCGATGCCCGCGACGTCCCCGACATCGCCGCCGGACGCTCGTCGGGACTCCTCGTCCCCGCGCCCGAGGGCGCCGCCGCAGGGCTGGCGGTCAAGGCGGTGACGTTCGCCTCGGCCAAGTGGGCCTGGATCGGGGACCAGGACCCGGACACCGTGCTGCTGCGGGCCTCCGTGGGCCGGGCCGGAGACCCCGGTGCCAGTCTCCTGCCGGACACCGACCTCGTCGCCCGGGCTCTCGCGGACGTGACCCGCCTGCTGCGACCCGGCGGGCGGTTGCGGCTGCGTGACGCGACCGTCCAGCGGTGGCCCGCGTCCCTGCCGCAGTACCGCGTCGGCCATGCTGGGACCGTGGGTGCGGTCCGGTCCTCGGTCCATGCCGTCCCCGGTCTTGCGCTGGCCGGCAACGTGCTCGACGGGGTGGGCCTGCCCGCCTGCGTTGCGACCGGCCGCGCCGTCGCCGCCCGCGTTCTCGCCCACCTGGGCGCCCGCTCCCGACCGTCGCAGGAGGACCCGTCATGACCGTCGAACCGCCGACCGCCGCCGACCACCCCGAGGTGTCCCCGGACCGGGCGGCCGAGATCAACTCGACGATCCGGTACGCCATGTGGTCGGTGTTCGCCGCGGACGGTCTCCTGGAGGGCGACCGGGAGGTGATCGCCAAGGACGCCGCCCGGTCGCTGGTCCCGGCGGAGACCGCGGGGCTGGTCGTGCGCGGCTGGTACGACCTGGGCGGGATGACGGCGGACGCCGACCTCATGGTGTGGTGGCACGCGCCGGACGTCGAGACGCTGCAGTCGGCCTATCACGCGCTGCGCCGCTCGACGCTGGGCGAGACGCTGCGGCCGGTGTGGTCGGTGACCGGTCTCCACCGGCCGGCGGAGTTCAACCGGGGGCACGTCCCGGCGTTCATGGCGGGTGAGCCGGCGGGCGACTACCTGTGCGTGTACCCGTTCGTCCGCAGCTACGAGTGGTACTTGCTGCCGGCGGACGAGCGGCGCGACCTGCTGGTCGAGCACGGGAGGGCGGCGCGGCCGTACGCGGACGTCCGGGCCAACACGGTGTCGAGCTTCGCACTGTCCGACTACGAGTGGATCCTCGCGTTCGAGGCGTCGGAACTGCACCGCATCGTCGACCTCATGCGCGACCTGCGGGCCACCGGGGCGCGGCGGCACGTCCGCGAGGAAGTGCCGTTCTACACCGGCCCGCGTGTCGAGCTGGCGGATCTGGTGGCGTCGCTGCCGTAGGGGTCCGGGCCTGGACTCCTGCTAGGCACGACCGGTCGCGACGACCGATCTCGGCAGCACCCGCTGGACGACGTCGGTCAGCGTCACGACCCCCAACGACTCCTGATCCTGCTCGACCACCGCGAGCTGGACGTGCTGTTCCCGCATCAGCCGCAACAGCTCGTACACCGGCGTCCTCGCGTCCACGCGGAACACCGCACGAGCGAAGGCGCCGACCGGCTCGTCGTCGGCCGCCAGGAGCGTGTCACGGACATGGACCACCGTCCACGGCCGGCCTGTCTCATCCCTCACCAGGATCCGGAGGTGTCCCGACGTCCGCGCGGCGGCGCGGACGTCGGCGACGACGGCGTCGGGGCCCACCGCGGTGGGCGTCGTATTGGGAGTCGTGATCCCGCCCACCGTCAGGCCCTGCAGCTCGATCACCTCGGTGATCTGGTGTCGCAGGTCGGGTTCCAGGACGCCGACCTGGGACGAGTGCTCGACCAGGTGGCGGATGGTGTCGGCGTCGCGGCCCCCGATCGCGGCCCTGTCCACCGGCTCGACGCCGGTCCTCGCCACGAGCCGGTTCGCAATGGCGTTCACCCAGAGCAGGAAGGGGCGGAAGACCCAGATGAACCCGCGGGACGGGAGGCCGATGATCCGGGCCGACAGCTCCGGGTGGGCGATGGCCCACGACTTCGGTGCCATCTCCCCGATGACGAGGTGAAGGAACGTCACCAACAACAACGACAACGCGAACGCGGTGGTCCCGGCGACTGAGGCGGGGACGCCCCACGAAGCCAGCGTCGGACCGAGCCAGTCGTCCACCGCCGGCTTGGTCACGGCGCCCAGGGCGAAGGTGCTGGCCGTGATGCCGAGCTGGGCGCCGGCCAGCATCACGGTCAGCTCGTTCATGCCTCGCAGCGCCGCACGCGAGGAACGGCTGCTCACCGCGTCCTGCTCGAGGCGGTGCCGCCGGGCGCCGAGGAGCGCGAACTCGATGACCACGAAGAAGGCGCTGAGCACGATGAGCGCCACCGTCACGGCCGTGACTCCCCAGGCGTTCATCGCCCGTCCCCCTGCTCGGCCGGGCCGACGCCGACGGGATGGTCGACCTCGGGTCCGTCGAGGGTCGACTCGGTCGCCGTCGTCCGGACCAGCTGGACGCGCACGACGCTCGGCACGTGTCGTTCGACCTCGACCACCTCGATGTGCAGGTGCCGGTGCGGCGAGTCCTCGTCGACGAGGTCGGCTCCGGTCGCCGGCAGGTCGACCTCGAAGGTGTCGCCCTTGGCGGGGAGGTTCCCGCCCTGAGCGATGACGAGGCCGGCGATCGTCTCGTAGTCGCCGTGCGGCAGGTCGCGCCCGATGACGCGTTCGGCCTCGTCGATCGGGAGGTCCCCGTCCATGACCCAGCCCTCGTTCCCGTCGTGCTCGGCGGCGGCGTCGTCCGCGGTGTCGTGCTCGTCGCTGATCTCCCCGACGAGCTCCTCGGCGAGATCCTCGGTGGTGAGGACGCCTCGGAAGCCGCCGTACTCGTCGATGACGCAGGCCAGCTCGTTGCGGGTGCTCGTCAGCTGATCGAGGGCCTGGGGGAGCGGCATGAGGGTGGGGATGACGAGCGGCGGCCGCATGATCGCCGTGACCGGTCGGTCGTCGTCGACGCCGGGGTCGAGCAGGTCGGCGAGATGGACCACACCGACGGGTTCCTCCAGCTCACCGATCACGGGGTACCGCGTGTGCCCGTGCGCCATGCGGCTGCGCAGCTCCGACAGGGTGGTGCCGGGCCCCACGACGTCCACCCGCGCCCGGGGGACCATCGCGTGCTCGACGTCGCGGTCGGGGAAGTCGAGGATGCGGTCGAGCATGGTCCACAGCTCCTCGGGCAGGTCACCGCTCGCGCGGGAGTCGTCGAGGAGGTGCTCGAGGTCCTCGGCGGTCGCGCTGCTGTCGAGATCGTGCACCGGCTTGACCCGGATCAGCCGCAGCACCGAGTTCGAGGCGAGGTCGAAGAGGGCGATGAGCCATCCGAACAGCCCGAGGTAGATCTGGGTCGACCGGGCGAGTGCCCGCGAGACCGGCACCGGGTTGGCGATGGCGAGATTCTTCGGGAACAGCTCTCCGAAGATCATCTGAACGACCGCCGCGACCACGAGTGCCGCCACGGTGCCGATCGTGACGCCGAGCGCCAGTGGTACTCCGGTGATACCGAGCAATGCCCCCAGCGACTCACCGATGAAGGGCTCGGCGACGAAGCCCACCAGCAGGCCCGTCACGGTGATGCCCAGCTGCGCGCCGGAGAGCATGAACGACGTCCGGCGGGTGACGTCCAGGGCGCGCCTGGCCGCGACGTCGCCGTCCTCGGCCTGCGCCCGCAGTCGCGCGCGGTCGACGGACATGTACGCGAACTCCTGCGCCACGAAGTACCCGTTGACCGCGATGATGACCGCGGTCAGGGCGATCCCCAGGAGCAGGAGCGACAGATCGGCGATCACTCGTCCGCCCCGGAGCGGCACCCGCACCCACGACGGACGGGGAAGTGGTGGGGACTGTGGCTGGGGTCCTCCGACGAGGACTCGGCAGAGGTCGTGTCGTCGGCCGCTGGAGCCTGACGGTCGACGGTGGTGAGGGACAAGATGGGGCCGACCTCCGTCGAGTGGGTGGACCGAACCGAGTGTCCGGGTGAGGCTTGTCCGGTCACAGTATCGAAGCAGCCGCGAGACCGTCCTCGGCCCGGATCTCAGGTTTCCGTATCGAACCTCAGGGAGATCGAGTTGATGCAGTACCTGAGGTCGGTGGGGGTGTCGTAACCCTCGCCGGCGAAGACGTGCCCGAGGTGCGACCCGCACGCCGTGCACCGCACCTCGGTGCGGACCATGCCGGCGCTGCGGTCCATGATCTCCTCGATCCGGTCCCCGGCGAGCGGGGAGAAGAACGACGGCCACCCGCAGTGGCCGTCGAACTTCTCGGCGGAGCGGAACAGCTCGGTGCCACAAGCTCGGCAGGAGTAGACCCCGAGCTGCTTGTGGTCGGTGTACTCGCCGGTCCACGCCCGTTCGGTGCCCGCCTCACGCAGGACGCGGTACTCCTCGGGCGACAGGGTCGCCCGCCATTCGGCGTCGGTGCGGGCCTTCGGGTAGCCGGTGCCCGGGGCGGGGGCGCTGGTCTCCGTCACGCCTACGCAACGACGCCCCCCGCGGCCGCTGTTCCCCGGGGCCGCCGCCGGTCGGCAGACTGCAGCGGTGACGCGCTCCCGCTCCCGCCGCCGCCGCTCCGCCGCCGTCGCCCGGGCGCTGGTGGTCTCGGCCGCCGCGTTCGCCGGCGCCGCCCTCACCTCGGTCGTGGTCTCGGCGCTGGCGGGGTACTTCGTCCGTCGGCTGCTGACGCCCGTGCGAGACAAGCTGGACGACACCGAGGTGCTGAGCGTGGGGCCGGGCACGGTGACCATCCGGGCGTCGGACGAAACCGTCGCAGCCGGTCGCTACGCGCTGTGGCTGGGGGGGCGCGAGACCCATGTTCGTCTCGGGGAGGTCGTCCGGGCCGACGGGCCCACCGTGACCCGCGTGCTCGCGGCCGTGGACGGCGGCTCCATGCGGGTCGGTCCGGCCCGCTGGGACCCGTACTACTACTGCGGGACGCCGGAATCCGCCCTCGGCATCGCTCACGAGGTCGTCGACGTCGACACCGACGTGGGGGCACTGCCTGCCTGGATCGTCCCCGGCGCCGTGGGCGGCGAACTCGCGGGCGGCGGGCTCTGGGCGGTCCACGTGCACGGGCGGGGAGCGACCCGTGAGGAGTGCCTGCGCGGGCTGCCGGTGCTCCACCGGATGGGCGTGTCGTCGATCGTGCCGAGCTACCGCAACGACGCCGACATCCCGGAGTTGCCGGGCGGGCGCTATCACCTGGGCGACACCGAGTGGCGCGACGTCGAGGGGGCGGTTCGGCTGGCCCTGGAGCGGGGCGCCGACTCGGTGGTCCTCGTCGGCTGGAGCATGGGGGGAGCGGTCGCGTTCCAGCTGCTCTCGCGGTCGCGGACCGCATCGCGGGTCGCGGGCGCCGTCCTCGACGCGCCGGTCGTCGACTGGCGGGACGTCCTCGACCATCAGGCGCGGGTCAACCGGGTGCCGGTGTGGGTGGCGCGCCTGGGACTCGCGGCGCTGGCCCAGCGGCAGGCCACCCGGCTGTTCGGGGTCGAGGGCCCGGTGGACCTGCGCCGGTTCGACTGGGTGGCGCGGGCGAACGAGTTGCGCACGCCGCTGCTCGTCGTCCACTCCGACGACGACGACTTCGTCCCGTCGCGACAGAGCCGGGCGCTCGCCCAGGCTCGCCCGGACCTCGTGACCCTCGTGTCGTACCGCGGCGCCGACCACACGTGCGAGTGGAACGTGGACACCGATCGGTGGGAGGCGGCCGTGGCGAAGTTCGTCAGGTCGCACGCGCGATAGCGGCCGGCTGCTCACCGCCAGTCGATGGCGCTCGTCCACAGGTCGAGGGGTGCTGCGGGGTCCACAGGCGGTGCCGCGCGGGCCGCCGACGTCGGCGTCGACGTCCCTAGCGTCGAGGGCATGGAAGGCACGAAAGGCACGGACCAGGGACTCGGCGAGACGCTCGCCGCACTCCAGACGCTCGTCACCCGCACGGGTGACGCAGCCGGCCTGGTCGCGCTGTCCCGGGCCGAGGCGCTCGACGTCGTCGCGGCGGCGGCGCGCCTGGCCGGCTTCGCCGAGGCGGTGTCGCTCGGGGCGACGGCCGCGCTCGCCCGCGACGCCGACGCCTGGGCACGGGAGGCCTCGGCTGCGGGCGCGCAGGTCACCGCCGAGGTGGCTCACTCGTCCACGGCGGCCGAGCTTGCAGTGGTCACGCCAATGGGCCTGAGGACCGCCGAGCAGCGCCTCGATCTGGCGGCCCATCTCTGTGCGCACCTTCCGCGGACCTGGGCGGCGCTGGTCGCGGGGGAGCTCGATCCCGTCGGGGCCAGGCGCATCGGCGAGGGGACGTTCGGCATGGACCCGGAGCTGCTGGGCGCCCTGGAGGAGCGGGTGCTGTCGCGGGCGGTGCGCCGGACGCCCTCGCAGACCGCACGCGCCGTGCGCCGGGCCCGGCTGACCCTGGAGCCCGGGAGTGCCGACCAGCGCCGCTCGGACCGCCGTCGGTGCGGAGTCACGGTGCACGACCACTGCGACGGGTCCGGGTTGGCGGACCTCGTCGTCACCGGCCCCGTGACCGCGATCACGGCAGCAGCGGCCCGGGTGGACGCCATGGCCCGGGCGAGTCTCGCCGCTGAACCCGACGAGTCCGGAGGCGCGCTGGGACTGGGCGAGGCCCGGATGCGGGCGGCCCTCGACGTTCTGGTCGGCGACCCGGACGCGGTGACCGCCGCAGGCGGCGTCGTCGTCCACCTCAATGTCGTGGCTCCGGCAGGCACCGTGCTGGGGGCGACTGACGAGCCCGGTGACCTGGCCGGGTTCGGGCCCGTGCCGGCGGTCGTTGTCCGAGCCCTCGCCGGAGACGCCCGGTGGCGCCGCTGGAACACGTCGGACGACGGCGTCGTCCAGGGAGCGGGCCGCAGCACCTACCGTCCGCCGGCAGCGCTCGCGCACGCTGTCAAGGCGCGCGACGGGACCTGCCGGTTCCCGGGATGCGTCCGCGAAGCCGAAGCCTGCGACCTGGACCACACCGTCCCGTACCCGGCCGGACCGACGGACGCCGACAACCTGGCGTGTCTGTGCCGGCGACACCACCGCATGAAGCACCACGGCGGCTGGGGGATGAGCCAGGAAGCCGACGGCGTGGTCACCTGGACGAGCCCGACCGGACGGACCGTTGTCACGGAACCTGTGCGCCACACGGCCACCCGGCAACCGGTCGATCACGAGGAGGCTGCGTGACCTCGCGGGCGGCGCCAGCGGGTCAGCACCGTGGAGTCGTGGACCACCAGCGCGTGAAGTGTCAGCGGACGGCCGGCGGCGACCTCGCCCGTGGAGTCCTCCACTGCTGGCCCGGCCGTGATGCGCGGAGCCAGGACCGGCAGGGCGAGGGGACTGGTGGTCACGCACCATTCATCCACGGCGTCAGCGCCCGCCATCCGCGCGAGCAGGGTCGGCCCGCCCTCGCAGAGCACGCGGCTCCACCCGCGCGAGGCGAGGCCGCTCAGCGCCGCCGGGACATCGACGCTCCCGTCGGGGGCCGGGGCCTCGAGGACGGCGCCGTCGCCGGCCAATGCCCTCAGCCGTCCCAGCACGTCCGGGTCCGTCGACGACGTGACGACGGCCGCGGCGCCCGGCTCCGTGAACATCCCGCGCCCCTCGTGGACCCGGCCGGAGCCGGTGACCTGGACGATGACGGGCGCCGCCCGCAGCCCACGGGATCGCCGCCACTCGACCAGTCCGGCGGGTGTCGATGCTGGCCCGTAGTTCTCCGCCCGGGCCGTCCCGGCGCCCACGAGCACCACGTCCGCGACCGCTCGCAGCACGCTGAAGACGGCCCGGTCGGCTGGCGTGCTCATGGGCGCCGTCACCCCGCCCGCGGCGGCGGCCCCGTCGACGGAGGCCACCATGTTGACCCGCACCGCGATGTCGGTGCCGATCTCCGGGTGGGGATGGTCGTAGAGCGCGGCGAGCCCCTCCACGTCGTCGAGGGCCACCGTCGTCCCCGCGCCTGGCCCGACCAGGATGGACAAGCCCCTGTTCAGACGGCGGCCACCTGCTCCGCCACCTGGCGCTTGATCCGCCCGAGCATGCCGACCATGCCGCGCAGCCGCAGTGGGCTCACCGCCTCGTCCAGGCCGAGTCGCGAACAGACGTCGTCGGGCAACGCGGTCACCTCCCGCACCGACAGCCCGTCGACGCCGTCGGCGAGGATGCCCGCGAAGCCACGCGTCGTCGGCGCCTCCCGCGGCGCCTGGAAGAACACCCGGACGGTGCCGTCCATCGGATTGGGCGCCGGTTCCACCTCCGTCGCCACGAAGATCGGGGACTGGCACTCCGGCACCGGTTCCAACAGTTCGGGGTGGTCGGCGTACCGCTGGGGCAGCGGCGGCAGTCCCTGGCTGAACTCCAGCAGGAGTTCCAGCCGCTGTTCCTTCTCGAACTCCCGGAACTCGCGGACGATGCCCGCCATGCGGTCGGGCAGGTCGTCCGTGCGCGCACCGCCCACCGTCACACCGAACCCGGGTCGGTCCCCTTGACGATGGGCACCCGGACGGCATTGCCCCACTCCGTCCACGACCCGTCGTAGTTGCGGACCCGGTCGAAGCCCAGCAGGTGGGTCAGCACGAACCAGGTGTGGCTCGACCGCTCGCCGATCCGGCAGTAGGCCACGACGTCGTCGCTCGGGGACAGACCCTTCTCGCCCTGGTAGATGGCCTCGAGGTCGGCGCGGGCCTTGAAGGTGCCGTCCTCGGCGGCTGCCCGGGCCCACGGCACCGACACCGCGCCGGGGACGTGCCCGCCGCGCAGCGCGCCCTCGTCGGGGTAGGACGGCATGTGGGTGCGCTCGCCGGAGTACTCCTCGGGCGATCGCACGTCAACCATCGGCTGTCCGAGGTGGGCCAGCACATCGTCCCGGAAGGCCCGGATGGCCGAGTCGTCGCGCGTCACCGCCGGGTACCCGGCGGTGACGACCTCGGGCTTGTCCGTCGTCATCGGCCGTCCCTCGGCCTCCCACAGCGCTCGCCCGCCGTCGAGCAGACGCACGTCCGGGTGACCGAACAACGTGAACACCCACAGGGCGTACGCGGCCCACCAGTTGCTCTTGTCCCCGTAGATCACCACCGTGGTGTCCCGGGCGATGCCCTTGGCGCCCATGAGCCGGGCGAAGCCTTCGCCGTCGACGTAGTCACGAGTGACGGCGTCGTTGAGGTCGGTGTGCCAGTCGATGCGCACCGCGCCCGGGATGTGTCCGGTGTCGTAGAGGAGGATGTCCTCGTCGCTCTCCACGACGACGAGTCCGGGGGTGCCCAGCCGTTCAGCGAGCCACCCGGTCGTCACCAGGCGCTCCGGGTGGGCGTACTGCTGCAGCTTGGCGTCGCGGTCGAGCTCGACGGGCATGTGGTCTCCGTTCTCGGTCGGGGGCGCAGCCGGTCCTCGCGGCCGCCGCCCTTCCCCGGTCGCAACGCGCCCGCGGCTGGGTCTCATCCCGCTCCGGCGTGCCGAACGCGGCCACTACGGTGCGCTCCCGTGACGACGACACCGGGCCTGGTCGGTCGGGTGCCGGAGGTGGATGCCGGGCGGGTCCTCGCCGGCCTGGTCCCGCCGCCACGGTTCGCGGGCGTGTCGTTCGACGGGTACCGCCCCGACCCTGACCATCCCGGCCAGGCGGTGGCCAGGTCCCGGCTTGTCGGCCTGGCGGCAGGCCTGTCCGGGCGCCCCCGGCGGGGCCTCCGCCTCCGCCTCCGTCCCCGAGCCCGGGGGAGCGGGGTGTATCTCGACGGCGGCTTCGGCGTGGGCAAGACGCACCTGCTGGCGGCCCTGCACCACGCCACGAGCCTGCCCTCGGAGGTCAAGGCTTACGGCACCTTCGTCGAGTACACCCACCTCGTGGGAGCCCTCGGCTTCCCCGCCGCCGTAGCGGCGCTGGCACGGCGCCGCCTGGTCGGCATCGACGAGTTCGAGCTCGACGACCCCGGCGACACCGTCCTCATGGCGCGCCTGATCCGGGAGCTGATGGACGCCGGCGTCACCGTCGTGGCGACCAGCAACACCCTTCCCGAGGCGCTGGGTGAGGGCCGGTTCGCGGCCGAGGACTTCCTGCGCGAGATTCAGGCCCTGGCGGCGGCCTTCGACGTGGTCCGGATCGACGGCCCCGACTACCGGCACCGCGGCGCGCCGAGCCCGCCCGTGCCCGCGACCGAGGCGGACCTCGCCCGGATCGCCGGACGCCCGGGGGTGGCGATCGACCACTTCCCTGCCCTCCTGGACCATCTGGGCCGCCTGCACCCGAGCCGGTACGGGGCCTTGCTCGACGGTGTCACCGAGGTCGGCTGGCGCGGCCTGGCGCCCGTCCCGGACCAGGCGGTGGCGCTGCGCCTGGTGGTGCTCGTCGACCGCCTCTACGACCGGGGCATCCCCGTCGTCGCGACGGGTGCCCGCGTGGACGCGGTCTTCGACGCCGAGATGCTCCGCGGCGGGTACCGCAAGAAGTACCTGCGAGCCCTCAGCCGACTCGTGTCGCTGGCCCGCGGCGGTCCGTCCAACGACTGAGTGGATGGTGCCCGGCATCGGGCGGTGGAGCCGGCCACGGCACATTCCACCGGTTTCGGACGAATCCTGTTTTGTCGGTGCACAATGCACCAATATCCTGTTTGCGACAACAAGACCGCACTATCGGGCAGTCAATCGAGGACCAGGCGGTCTTGACGGCAGTCTCCTTTCGCTGCGAGAATCTCGCCACCAGCTTTCAGGTAATCGCGACAATTTCTCCGTCGCGACGGAAGGGAACGGTGATGGTCGGACTGGCGACACGCCTCGTGATTGCGGATAGGGCCCGCGACTCGTTGCCCGCGACACAACGGGCTGCCATCGATGCCCATCCGCAGTGGTTCGCCCTCGGTGCGCTGGGCCCCGCGCTGGGCGACTTCTTCCCGTCCGAGCCCGCGGCGATGCTGGGCTCTGCCGGCCGGACCCCCTACTGGGGAGTGTGGCGGGAGGTGCTGAAGATCGCCGTGGGTGACACGGCGAGTGGGCTTCCCGGGGCGGCGCCGGTGCTCCGGTCGCTCCGGGGGCTGCTCGACCAGGTGTCGGCGGCGGTGGCCGCCGAGGACAAGAGCGCCCTGCAGGCCATCGTCGACGGCGGCGCCGTCGCCGTCCTGGACCAGGCCTCGGCCGACCTCACCGTCATCCTCCAGCAGTTCAGCGATCCGTCGCGGCTGCTGCTCCTCGGTCAGCTGATGGGGTCGGCGTCCCGGCCAAGGATCAACGACCCGCTGAACTCGCCCCCACCCCGGGTGTGGACCGGGCGCGACGTTCTCCACTGGCGACGCACCGGGGCGTTCACCCGGGCGCTGCGGGAGCGTGCCGAGGCGTCCGGGGACCCCCGGCTGGTGGCGTACTCCCGGGGCTGGCAGGTGGCCTATGCGGGGCTCACCGCGGGCAGCGGTTTCGTGAATTCCGCGGTGGGATCGTGCTATCGCACGCACTGGTGGCGGCACCGCTGGGTGGGAAATTTCGTCGACACCTGGACCTGGGGTTTCTACGGAGCCGCAGCAACGATGTCAGGCGACACGCCGAGCCCACCGTTCGCGGACTGGCCGGCACTGTGCGATGCCAGGCTCCACGAGCGTGTCGACGTCACCAGCGGCGGGGTCGACCACGAGGCAATTGCCCGAGCCATGGCCGCCGACGAGCCATTGCCGGAACTCCTGCCGACGGAATTCGTGACCTACTGGACCGAGGCGTTCCACGACGTCTACGGCTCCGAGGCGTTCCCCCTCACCCGGGCCGCGCTGCAGAAGGCGTATGCGGCGCTGTCGACCGTGCTGTGGTTCCAGACCTCCGGAGACGTGGTGGGCTGCAACCCGGTCCCCGGGCCGCCGCCAGGCGACTGCGGGTCCGGCGGCGCCCCGGACTGGATCGACCCGACCCAGATCAACCCGGCGACCGGGGAACCATTCCTGCCGGCGCCGCCTTCCCCGCAGGGCGACCCGGACGTCGCGGAGATCGTCTCGGGGGTGATCCTCGCGCTGCTGGGTCTCGGTGCGGCCGCCCTGGGCGGCTGGCTCGTGGGCGCCGGGGCACTGGTCGGGGGCATCGCCCTCATCGTCGACGGGGCGACCGAACCCGACTGGGACGACCTCCGGTGCGACGTGCACTGGCTCCGGGTGTACCTCTTCAACGGGCTCACCGCCCTCCACAACCTCACGGTTCTGGGCGGGGTGCAGCACCCCTACCCGCGTGACCTCGCGGTGGACCAGCTGGTCCTCTCCTTCGGCGGCGCATCGCTGCCGTACACCTCGGGGGCCGCGGTGGCGAAGTCCCGCGTCGCGGAAGGCCTGCGGCGGCCGTGGGGCGGAGTGATCTCGACATGGACCGGGGCACCCACCGAGCCCCTGGAGGCGCCGCAGACGACGCTCTGGCCCCGCGGGGGCGAATGGCCGTCGGCGATGGTGGACGACATCGCCGCCAATCCCGTGGGTCACCGGGTGGTCGACCCGCCGCCGGGGCCCTGGCCCGGGGGCGTGGTCCGGGGCTTCGGCCCGGCAGTCCAGGCGGCCGTGGACACCATCGTCACCGACCCGACGACGCTGCCGGACTGGAATCTCGACGCCGACCGTGGCCTGGGGTGGCTCACGTGGGAACTCGCGACGCCCTACGCCGTCCCCGTCGCTCCTGTTCCGGTGCCGTGAGGAGGCTCGTTCATGTCGCTGCCTGATCTCGGGCGCCGTGACCCCAAGGACCCGAACGACCGGGACCGCCCCGAGCGGCCTCGGCCGGAACCCCACGGCCCCTGGCTCGTCGTCCGGTACGACGAGGCGGACCACGGCCACCGCCCGGTCCCGCCGGGAGACGTGTTCTGGCTCTCGCCCGACATCTGGGTGACCGGCGGCGCGGGCCTCGGCACGATCGTCGAGGGGGTGCCGTTCACCGCCCACGCCAGGGTCTGGAACCTCGGGGCGTTCCCCGCCTCGCCCACCCGGGTCGACTTCGCGATCCACGACCCGGCACTCGGGTTGGGGACCCCGGTGCCGATGGGGACCGCCTGGATCCCGCACCTGCCCGGCCTGTCGACGGCGGACGTGAGCTGCCCGACCCCGTGGGTCCGGGAGAGCCTGGCCGCCGGCCACCCGTGCCTGGTCGTCAAGGTCTCGTCCCACCCGTTCGACGAGGCACCCCCCGGGTTCAACTCCCGGACCGACCGCCACACCGGTCAGCGGAACCTCACCGTGGTCTCGCCGGAGTCCGTCGCTGCCGACACCCTCACCCTCACTCTCGCCGCGACCCCTCTCATCCCGGGTGCCCAGCTCCGCCTCGCGGTCACCGCGGCCCTCACCGACCTCACCGCCTTCGGTGCCGGACCGCGCCTGGCCGACCTGCTGGGGCCGGGACCCGCGGCACTCACCCGGACCCTGCGAGCGCTGGAGACGACGCAGGTCCCGGTCCCCGCGCTGCGCCGCCGGGCGACCCGGCTCGCCGCTGCCGGTCAGGATCCGAACAAGGCGGTCCGGGCTTTCGACGCCCGGCCCTTCGTCCGCGTCCACGGCATGGACCTCACCGACCTGCCGGTCGTCACCTCGCGCCGGGCCGCCGCCGCGGCACCGGTCACCCTGGGCGAGATCCCGGTCCCGGGCGACCGGAAGGCCGCGGACCCGGTGCTGGTCCCGATCGAGCTCAAGCTGCCGCGGGTCGACGGCGACGCCGTCGTGCACCTCTGGCAGCTGGAGGACGGCGTCGCCACCGGCGGCTACTCGGTGCTGGTCACCCGCACGCCCCTGTCCGACGCCGCCGCCGACCGCGCGCCATCTGACACCCGCCGCGGCCCGCGGCGGTCGCCCCACCCAGCAGAGGAGGACCACATGGCGAAGGACGAGGACCTCGACGGTCTCGTGCTCTCCCACTTCCCAGCGGCCCGGATCGCCCGGGACGCGGCTCGGCAGCTCGCCGGGCTCCTGCCCATCCGATCCGCGGCGGAGCTGGGCGACGCTCTCCGGCGGTCGACCCTCGTCATCGAGGGCGAGAAGGTCGACCTCTCGGACGCCGTCGCCACGCTGCCCGAGGCCGCCTTCCCGGTCGAGACCCTCCCCGACCTGGTCGCCAAGACGGTGGCCGCGGTTCGGATCGCCTCGGCGCTGGCCGGCGAGGGCCGGCTCAAGGCCCCGTCGAAGCACCTCGCCGCGATCGCCGGGGAGCTGGCCGCGGCGCCGCCCACCGGTGGCCCCGGGATCCCGGCGGGTCACTTCGCCGGTCCGTCGCTGTTCGGCTCGACGAAGGAAGGGAACTGACGATGGCCTGGGCGGTCACCCTGCGGTTGCGGGACTGCGCGACGAACGCGAGCATCACCGGCTGGATCTCCGACGGGATATCCACCTTCGCCACCGACTCCAGCGGCCAGTTCATCGCCGTCATCGACGACGTCTACACCGGGTACATCGTGAGCATCGGGTCGAGCGGCTACACGAGCACGAACTTCCACATCGACAAGGCCCAGCACTCCGGGACGATCCAGACGGTGTGCCTCAACCGGACACCTTCGGGCGGCGGCGGGGGGAGCACTGGTGGCGGTGGTGGTGGCTGGTGACCTGACGGTCGCTCCCACCCCGGGTCCGGGGGTCGATCCCGGTGACGCGGGGTGCCTGCTGAGCCGGGCGGCCTGGCTGGGCGTCGTCGACCTCACCCCGGCCCCTACCGACCTCGACCGCGCCGGGTACCACCGGGCACTCACGGCGGCCGGCGCCTGGCTCCGGGAGGTCGACGCCCGGGGTCCGCACTGGCCGATGGGGCTGCTCGCCGAGGTCGAGTGGCGCACCCGTGGCGACGCCCGGTTCGACTACCTGCGGGCGCTGCCCCGGTCGGTCCTGTTCGGCGAGACCCTGGCCCGGGCGCTGCTCGGGCCAGGGGCCCGCCCCGACCTGGCAATCGAGGCCGCACGCCTGGTCAACCTCTTCGTCACCTGCTTCGACGGCATCTGCGACGAGACCCAGGAGCTGCTGCCCGAGACCGTCCCCCACCTGCGTGACCTCGTCGCGGCGCTGCCGGGACCGCCGCCGCCCGCCCCGGCGGCCCGCCACCCCCTGGTGACCCTCACCCACGCGGTCGCGGGCGCCGTCGCCAGGGCGGTCGCCACCGTCCCGGACGGTCGGGCGGCGGTCGCCGGGACTGTGCGCACCGCCTTCGATCGCCAGCTCGCCACCCTCCGGCCGCCCGAGGAACCGGTCGCGGCCGAACGGGAACGGCTCTCGGCGGTGACGTTCTCGGTCACCTTCGCCCTCACGGCCGCCTGCGCCGCGGCGACCGAACCCGGGACCGAGGCCCTGCTCGCCGCCGCCCCGGCGGTCGGGGCCTTCTTCGGGTGGGTGGACGACCTCGTCGACCTGCCGGCGGACCTGCGTACCGGGCGGCCGAACATGGTGGCGGCCAGCGCCACCGCCGCTGTGGTCGCCGACCGGGACCCCGAGGTGCTCCGAGGGATCCGGATCGAGGCGGGCCGCCGCTGGACCGGCGTCCTCGACGCCCTCGCCCGGGTCCGGGCCGCGGACCCGGCACTCGCCCCCGATGCCGACCGGATGCTTCTTCCGGCTGCCTGGGCGTGGCTCGGGTTCCCGACCTCCGATCCGGACTCCGGGCCGACACCGCCCTGACCAGGAGGTCACCGTCGCGCCTCAAGGTGCGTCCACGGCACGTCGATGACCGTGGCGAGGCCCGGCAGGGCCGCACCCGGGCGTCACCGTGGGAGGATCTGTGGGCTCCGCACCATCGGCTCGCGCCCCGCTGGTCGCCGGCGTCCCGGCGCAGGAGCGCCCGCCCGGCTCTGCCGGCCGCCTGACCGCGACCGCGCTGGCCAGCCACCTCGCGGCGGGTCACCTCGAGGCCCACTTCCAGCCCGTCGTCGCCCTGCCGTCGCGACAGGTGATCGGTTTCGAGGCACTCGCTCGCCTGCGCGACGGCGACGTGGTCGTGCCGCCGTCGATGTTCGTCCCGGCAGCCTCCGGCGCTCTCGTCCGGGAGCTGGGCGCCCGGATGCTCGACCTGGCCCTGGCCGGGGCCGCCCGATGGCGGGGCGGATCAGGTCCGCTCTCGACCGCAACGGTGGCCGTCAACGTGTCCCCGGCCCAACTGACGGCCTCCGACTTCGTCGCCGAGGTTCGGGAGGGGCTCGCTCGCCATGCGGTACCTCCGCAGGCCCTCGTGCTCGAGATCGTCGAGTCGGCGGCGACGTCGGACGAGGTGTTCCCCCAGCTGGAGCGCCTGGCCTCGCTCGGGGTCCGGGTCGCGCTCGACGACTTCGGGGTCGGGTTCGCCAACCTCGACCACGTCCGCAGACTGCCGGTCCAAACGATCAAGATCGACCGGTCGTTCGTGGCCGGCGTCGCCCACCGGGGTCCGGAGCGGGTGATCGTCCGTGCCGTCCTGGAGCTGGCGGACAGCCTGGGACTCTCGGTGGTGGCCGAGGGGGTCGAGACCGAGGCGCAGGCGTCGGCGCTGCTGGGGCTGGGGTGCCGCAACGCCCAGGGGTTCCTGTTCGGGGCGGCCGTGCTGTCCCCGGAACGGGCCGCCCGGGCCGTCCGGCCGGGCAGGCGGCAGCTGCGCGAGCGGCCCGCGCCGGTTCCGGAGGACTCGTTCGCCGCCGCCGAGAGCCGGGTGCTCGCTGCCGCCACCCTGCTCGGCGACCCGGCCGACCGCACTCGCTCGGCCGCAGCGGCGGTGGCGGCCGACCTGGCGCGCCGCCTCGCCATGCCGGAAGCCGAACGGCACGCGGCTGTCGCGCTCGCCCTGGTGCCGGACGCGGCACGGGTCACCGTCGACGCCGTCCCGCTCCGGCTGCCCGCGGGCGCGTCGCCGTGGTCCGGGGTCTCGGCGGTCGCCGCCGCGGTGTCGTCCGCCGCCGCGGCCGTGGACCCCACGGTCGCTGCCGCCGCGCTGGGGACCGCCCTGGCGGACGCGGCCCGGGCCGACCTCCCCTCGCCGTGGGCTGCGGCCCTGTCGGCCATGGCCGCCGACCCGCCCGCGGTCGCCCCGCTCGGCGAGGTTCTCGATGAGCTGCACGCCCGCCGCCTCGGGCACCGGGACGGCGAGGATCGACTGCGCTCCCTGGTCGGGGTGTCCCGGGTGCTGGCCAGCACCCGGGACACCCGCGGGCTGCTGCGGGTGGCACTGGAGGAGGCGCGCCGGATCGCGGGCGCCGCCTCGGCCGCGCTCGACCGCTGGGACCGGGAGTCCGGCCTCATCCGCACGCTCATCAACGTGGGGGACCTCGGCCCGGGGGAGCAGCGATTCCCCCCGGACGAGACCTATCCGCTCGACTGCTACGACGGGGCGCCCCGGGCCCTGCTCCGCGGGCTGCCCGTGATCGCCACCCGCGACGACGCCGACCATCTCCCGGGCGAGGTGGAGCTGCTCCACACGCTGCAGAAGGGGTCCATGGTCGCGATTCCCCTGTTCCTCGAGGACCGGATCTGGGGTCAGCTGTGGTTCAGCACCTCTCCTCACCACCCGCCGTTCCGCCACGCCGATCTCGAGCTGCTGACGGCGGTCGCCTCCCTCATGAGCGGGGTCGTCGCCCAGGCCGAGAACCTCGACCGGGTCGCCCGACTGGCGTTCGAGGATCCGCTGACCCGGGTCGCCAACCGGCGCGCGATCGACGACGCTCTGGCCGCGCTGGCCGCGGGCGGGCGACCGGTCACCGTCGCCCTGATCGACGTCGACGGTCTCAAGGGGGTCAACGACCGGCACGGCCACGAGCGCGGTGACGAACTGATCTGCGCCGTCGCGGACAATCTCAGCACGGTGGTGGCCGGGGTGGCGGGGGCGCTGGTCGGCCGCCTCGGCGGCGACGAGTTCTGCGTCGTGGTTCCGGGGACCGACCGGGAGGACGTCCGGCGCGCCCTGTCGCGGGCGGCGGCGCAGTGCCGGCGTGACGTCGCAGCGTCGTTCTCCTTCGGCCTCGCCGACGGCGCGGCCGACTGGACGCCTCGTGCCGTCCTGCGAGCCGCGGACGTCGAGCTGTACCAGGCCAAGGCGGCCCGCCCCGGACCGTCGCGGCGGTCAGCGGTCGACGCGGGCGACGAGCACCCCGTGGCCGCCCGCGACGACGGAGGCACCCTCCGACGGTGAGGGGTCGAGCGCGAGGTCACCGAACACGGCGAGCACGGTCGCCGACCCGCCCAGCGGCACGGACGTCGGGTGCTGGGTCAGCACGCAGACGACTCGCACCGCGCCCCGGTGCACCACCAGCCAGTCGGGCCGAGCGTCACCGGTGACGGGTGCCCAGGTGACGTCGACCGCGGCGAGGTCGCCGGTGCGCAGATCCGGGACCGCTCGCCGGAGCCTGAGCAGCTGGCGGTACCAGTCGAGGAGCTGGGCGTGGGCCGGCTCCCCGGGCTGCGACCAGTCGAGGACGGAGGCGTCCCGGGTGGCGTGGTCCTGGGGGTCGGGCACGTCGTCCGCCGACCAGCCGTGCTCGGCGAACTCGCGCCGGCGACCCTCGGTCACGGCCCGGCCGAGCTCGACGTCGGTGTGATCGGTGAAATAGCGGAACGGCGTGGTCGCGCCCCACTCCTCACCCATGAACACCAGCGGGGCGAAGGGGGAGGCGAGGATCAGGGCGGCGGCGACCGCGAGCTCGCCGGGGGTGAGCCGGGCCGCGGGCCGGTCGCCGGTGGCGCGGTTGCCGACCTGGTCGTGGTTCTGGGCGAAGGCGACGAAGCGATGTCCGGACATGCGGGCGGGGTCCACCCGCCGCCCCCACTGCCGGCCCCGGAACGTCGAATGCCGCTCGGCGTGCCAGAACGCCTCCCGCCACACCGTGCGCAGCACGTCCGGCGGGCCGAAGTCGACGTAGTACCCCTGGCGCTCGCCGGTGAGCAGAGTGTGGACGGCGTGGTGGGCGTCGTCGGACCACTGTGCGGTCATCCCGTGACCGCCGGCGGTGGTCGGCGTCACCATCACCGGGTCGTTGAGGTCGGACTCGGCGATCAGCGACAGCGGTCGGCCCAGCCCGTCGGACAGGGCCCGCGTCTCCTCGGCGAGCTGGGCGAGCAGGTGGCGGCCGGAGTCGTCGACCAGCGCGTGGACGGCGTCCAGGCGCAGGGCGTCGACGTGGAAGTCCCGGAACCAGCGCAGGGCGTTGTCACAGATCCAGCGGCGGACCTCCGCGCTGTCGGGGCCGTCCAGGTTGACCGCCTCGCCCCAGGGGGTGTGGTGCCGGTCGGTGAAGTACGGCCCGAACCGGGACAGGTAGTTCCCGCTGGGACCCAGGTGGTTGTAGACGACGTCGAGGCACACCCCGAGACCGCGGGTGTGCGCCGCGTCGACGAACCGCTGGAGGGCGGCCGGCCCGCCGTACGGGTCGTGGACCGCGTAGAGGTGCACCCCGTCGTAGCCCCACCCCCAGCGGCCCGGGAAGGCCGCCACCGGCATCAACTCGACCAGGTCGACGCCGAGGTGGACGAGGTGGTCCAGCCGCGCCGCCGCCGCGTCGAGGGTGCCCTCGGGGGTGAACGTGCCGATGTGCAGCTCGTACGTCGCCACCCCGGCGCCGGTGACCCCGCGCCACCCACGGTCGGACCAGTGGTGCCGGGCGGGGTCGAACAGCCGGGACGGTCCGTGGACGCCGGACGGCTGCCACGGGCTGCGGGGATCCGGCGTCGCGGGGGAACCGTCGACCGAGTAGGAGTAGTCGGTCCCGTGGCCGGCACCGCCGGCCTGGCAGCGCCACCACCCGCCGCCGACCCGCTCCATGGCGATCCGGCGGGACACGTCGTCGCGGCCTGCCGGGTCCGTTCCCTCGTGGAGGAGCAGCTCCAGCCGGCCGGCCGCCGGTGCCCACACCCCGAAGCTGTGCACGCGCGCGTCCTCTCTCAGTCGATCCGGCGCAGGAGCGCGACGGGCATCGCCTCGAGGATGCCCTGCAGCGGCACGGATCCGCCGGATGTCGGACGCCCGGCGACGACGTCCACCCAGGACCCTTCGGGCAGCACGACGACGTGGTCGGACCAGCCGCCGTGGCGCTCCAGGTCCGCCGGCCGGCACGTCGCCAGGGCCACCACCGAGGGCCGGTCGTCGTCGACGGTGCCGCGGCCGAACGCCACGGCGCCGCCGGACGACACCGGCACCGGCCAGTACCGGCACCGGGGCCCCCGGAAGGCGTCCGGCAGCTCCCGGCGCAGGCGCAGCGCACGGGACGTCACCAGCAGCTTCTCGTCGTCCAGGTCCGCCGCGGCGCCGCCGGCGTCCAGGCGGGCCAGCCGGTGCCGGCGCTCGGCGTAGTCGACCGGACGCCGGTTGTCCGGGTCGACGAGCGACGTGGTGACCAGCTCGCTGCCCTGGTAGACGTCCGCCACCCCGGGCATGGCGAGCTGCAGCAGCTTCTGGCCGAGCACGATCGTGCGGACCCGCGGTGCGATGCGGGTGAGGAACCCCTCGACCGACGCCCGGAGGGTCCCGTCGTCGAGGACCGCCCGGGCGAACCCGGTGACGGCGGCCTCGTACGACTCGTCCGGGGCGGTCCACGAGGTGTGACGCTTGGCCTCCCGCACCGCCTTGAGCAGGTACCCCACGAGGCGGTCGCCGTCCAGTGGCCAGGCGGCCACGAGGGTCTGCCAGATCAGGTACTCGGTGCTGCCCTCGGGGAACCCGTCGACGCGGTGCCCGGCGGCGGCCTCGTGCCAGCCGCGGACCGTTTCGACCCAGAGCCGGGGCTCGTCCACGGCGGCGAGCAGCCGGGCGCGGGCGTCCTCGGACCGCTTCGTGTCATGCGTCGTGAGCGTGGTCATGGTCGCCGGCCGTCGCTCGACGACGCGGGCGTTGACGGCGTGGAACTCCTCGGCGGAGGACCCGAGCCTGGTCGGGTCGCCGCCGACCTCGTTGAGGGCGACGAGGCGGTGCCAGCGGTAGAACGCGGTGTCCTCGACGCCCTTGGCCATCACCGGCCCGCAGGTCTGCTGGAAGCGGACCACGAGCTCGCGGCGGCGGGGGTCGTCGCTCGGGTCCCGGCCGAGGACCAGGTGAACGACGACGTCGAGGGTGTCGGACCGCTCCGGGGCGAGGTGCTCGCGGGCGCGGGCGGCGGCGGCCTCGACGACCGCCACGCTCTCCGGGGGCGTGGGCTCCCCCGGGACGACGTAGGCGCGGTAGCGGTCCATCGCCACGAGCAGCTCGATCACGGCCTCGTGCAGGCCCCGGCGAGTGTGGTCGCGGAGGCGGACGTCGTCGTGGCAGACGTCGACGAGCAGGTCGACCAGCCGCTGCACCTCGGCGTACTGGACGTCGGCGACGACCTCGCGCTTGGCCTGCTCCGCGATCGCCTCGAAGGAATCCGCCTCGTCGCCCGCCAGGTCGGTGTGGAGGCCGTGGAGCTCGGCGGCGGCGAACGGGTTGGTGAGGATGCCCGTGACCCGCCGCAGGGCGTCGTAGCCGGTGGTCCCGTCGCAGGCCCAGTCCCCGGGGACCTCCTCGTCGCCTTCGGTGATCTTCTCGACGACGATCCAGGGGCGTCGCCCGCCCGCTCCGGTGGCCCGGTCCCGCAGCAGCGCGAGGTACCCGCCGGGATCCGCGAGCCCGTCGGGGTGGTCGATCCGGAAGCCGTCGGCGACGCCGTCCCGGAACAGGTCCAGCAGGACCGCGTGGGTCGCGTCGAAGACGGCCGGGTCCTCGACCCGGACCGCCGCGAGGGTGTCGACGTCGAAGAACCGGCGGTAGTTCAGCTCCTCCGCGGCGACCCGCCAGTGGGCCAGCCGGTACCACTGGCGGTCGACGAGCAGCGGCAGCGGGAGATCGCCGGTGCCGGGCCGGACCGGCAGGACGTGCTCGTGGTAGCGGAGGATCCGCTCGGTGACCGGCGCGCCGTCCGGTCCGGCCGGGATCTCGGCCTCCTCGACGCTCAGCTCCCCGGCGTCGAGGACCTGGCCGATGCGGGAGCCGAGGACCGGCATCAGGACGGCCCGGTGCGGGACGGACCAGTCGATGTCGAACCAGGCGGCGAACGGCGACCCCGGTCCGTCCCGCAGCACCGACCACAGGGCGCGGTTGTGCCACAGCGGGGTCGGCACCGCCATGTGGTTGGGGACGACGTCCAGGACGATGCCGAGCCCGTGCTCGCGGGCGGCGGCGGCCAGGCGGTCCAGGGCCGGCCGCCCCCCGAGGTCGGCGCTGACCCGGGCGTGGTCGACGACGTCGTAGCCGTGGACCGACCCGGGCGCCGCCTGCAGGATCGGAGCCAGGTACAGGTGCGAGACGCCGAGATCGGCCAGGTAGGCGACCACGTCGGCCGCCGCCGCGAGATCGAAGGCGGGCTGGACCTGCAGCCGGTAGGTGGCCGTCGGCAGCGGGACCCCCGTCACGCGAGGGGCACCAGACCGGGCGAGGCGGTGGCGGCCCCGGTCGCCGGGTCGTCGATCCGGCGCAGCACCACGAGCGAGCGGTCGGGCAGGTCGAGCTGCTCACCGGCCGCGACGACGCGCAGGCCGGCCCGCAGGGTCGCGGTCTCGGCCTTGACTCCGACCGTGCGGCTCGCCACGTACGCGTACGTCCGGGGCGGGAGGTGGTCGGGGTCGGCGGTGTCGACGATGACGTGCCACGCCTCGCCGTAGGGCTGGCCGGGGACCGTGAACGTCACACCTTGCGCCGAGCCGTTGAACGCCAGCAGGAACGAGTCGTCACGGATGGGGACCCCGCGGGTGTCGGTCTCGGCGATGGCGAGGCCGTCGAGGAAGACCGCGACGGCTTGGGTGTAGGGGTCCTGCCAGTCGCGCTCGGTCATCGGCTGGGCGTCGGCGCGCAGCCAGGCGATGTCGCCGACCCCGCGTGGGCCCTTCACGTCGCCGCCGAGGAAGCGGCGGCGACGGAAGACCGGGTGCCCCTTGCGCAGCGCGATGATGCGACGGGTGAACTCGAGCAGGTGCTCGGACTCGTCCGACAGGTCCCAGTCGATCCAGGCCAGCTCGTTGTCCTGGCAGTAGACGTTGTTGTTGCCGCGCTGGCTGCGCCCGATCTCGTCGCCGTGCAGCAGCATCGGCACCCCCTGGCTCAGCATGAGCGTGACGACGAAGTTCTTCGTCCGTCGTCGCCGCAGCGCGAGGACGCCCGGGTCCTCGGTCCCGCCCTCGACCCCGGAGTTCCACGCCCGGTTGTGGCTCTCGCCGTCGGCCCCGCCCTCGCCGTTGGCGTCGTTGTGGCGCTCGTTGTACGACACGAGGTCCCGCAGGGTGAAGCCGTCGTGCGCGGTGACGAAGTTGATGCTGGCGATGGGTTTGCGACCGGTGTGCTCGTAGAGGTCCGAGGAACCGGCCAGGCGGGAGGCGAAGTCGCCGACGGCGCCCGGCTCCGAGCGCCAGAAGTCGCGGGTGGTGTCGCGGTAGCGGCCGTTCCACTCCGACCACAGGGGCGGGAAGCCGCCCACCTGGTAGCCGCCCTCGCCGACGTCCCACGGCTCGGCGATGAGCTTGACCTGGCTGACGACCGGGTCCTGCTGCACCAGGTCGAAGAACGCGCTCAGCCGGTCGACCTCGTGGAACTGCCGGGCCAGTGTCGCGGCCAGGTCGAACCGGAAGCCGTCGACGTGCATCTCCGTCACCCAGTAGCGCAGTGAGTCCATGATCAGCTGCAGCACGTGCGGGTGGCGCATGAGCAGGCTGTTGCCGGTGCCGGTGGTGTCGAAGTAGAAGGCCTGGTCGTCGTCGACGAGCCGGTAGTACGCGCCGTTGTCCAGTCCCCGGAACGACAGCGTCGGGCCCATGTGGTTGCCCTCGGCCGTGTGGTTGTAGACGACGTCGAGGATGACCTCGATGCCCGCCTCGTGCAGGGCCTTCACCATGGCCTTGAACTCGGGGACCTGCTGGCCGCGCTGGCCGGCGGCGGCGTACTCGTTGTGGGGGGCGAAGAACCCGATGGTGTTGTAGCCCCAGTAGTTGCGCAGGCCCTTGGCCTGCAAGTGCGAGTCGTGGACGAACTGGTGGACGGGCATCAGCTCGACCGCCGTCACTCCGAGCCCGAGCAGGTAGTCGACCATCACCGGGTGCGCCATCCCCGCGTACGTGCCGCGCAGGCGCTCGGGGATCCCGGGATGGCGCTGGGTCATCCCCTTGACGTGCGCTTCGTAGACCACGGTCTCGTGGTAGCCGCGGTGGGGCGAGCGGTCGTGGCCCCAGTCGAACCACGGGTTGACCACGACCGAGTACATGGTGTGCGCCCGGGAGTCCAGGCGCTGCATGCGCTGGTCGTCACGGCCGAAGCGGTAGCTGAACAGCGACTCGTCGCCGTCGGCCATCCCGTCGACCGCCTTGGCGTAGGGGTCGAGCAGGAGCTTGCTCGGGTTGCAGCGCAGGCCGCGCTCGGGGTCCCAGGGACCGTGGACGCGGTAGCCGTAGCGCTGCCCGGGCTGGACGCCGGGGAGGTAGCCGTGCCACACGAAGCCGTCCACCTCGGGCAGCGGGATGCGCCGCCGCTCGCGGCGGGCGTCGTCGAGCAGGCACAGCTCGACCTTGTCGGCCACCTCGCTGAAGACCGCGAAGTTGGTGCCCGACCCGTCGAAGGTCGCGCCGAGGGGGTAGCTCCTGCCGGGCCAGATCTCCATATGGCCCAAACCTTCGCAGTCGCCGCCGCTGGGCGCGACCCCGACACGGGGGCGGCCACGCATCGCGGCGGGCCGCCTCCGGGTCGGCGCGGGTGGGTCACCTGGTGACGAAGGCGGACCGGGGCACGTCGGGCAGCGTGTCGAGCGCGGCCTGGCCCTCGACGGCCCGCAGGTTGCCGAGGACCGCGATGTCGGCCGCGGGGTCCCCGAGGTCGGGGGACCACACGACGCGGTTGATCAGCAGGGTCGTGTTCCAGTAGACGAAGACGCCCGGCCCCTCGGCCGCGCCGCTGTCGGCGATCGCGGTCGCCGCCGCACCCGCGTTGCCGACCGCGCCCTGCAGGACGACGACGTCGGCGTCCGTGCCGGACAGGCCCTGGATGAACAGGTCCTGAACGGTGCCGTTGACGACGAGGAGGTCCTTCGGGAGGTCGAGGTCGTCGCGGTCGAGGACCAGGGTCTCCGTGAGCAGATCGTGGTCGAGGAGCTCGTCGGGGGTGTTGACCACCGTGCGGCCCGGGGCGGAGACGTCCACCCCGGCGAACGGGTCGCCGGTGAACACGACCGTGTCGTGGCCGCGGCCACCGGTCACGGTGTCGATGCCGGCGCCGCCGACGAGGACGTCGTGGCCGCTTCCGCCGGAGAGGGTGTCGTCGCCGCGCTGGCCACGGAGGACGTCGTCGCCGCGGCCGCCGTGGACCGTGTCGTCACCGCCCCGGGCGCGGACGACGTCGTCACCGCCCCGGGCGTTGATCGTGTCGTCGGCCGCGGTGCCGATGAGGCGGTCCGGGCCGGGGGTGCCGGCGATGACGCGGTCGGCGGCACTCGCGGCAGCGGGGGAGAGCGCGACGGCGAGGGCCACGGCGAGGCCTGCGGTGACGGAGACAGCGGTGCGGGTGGGGGCGAGCGTGGGCATGGGCTTCTCCTGACGGACGGGGCGGTGCCCGCTGACGGGCGCCGCGATGTCCGTGCATACGAGAGCAGCCGCGGTTCGGTTCAGGGGGGCCGCTGGGGACGGCGCCCGGACCGCCGGATGCGAGTGGCTGCACGTGGACTTCGAGGAGCGCCTGCGGCCGTTCTACCCTCGACGCCTGCGGCTTCACGCCCAGCGCAGCGGGTCTGCTGCGGTTGCATCCGTAGCGCCGCCGTTCCGGGTGGCCCGCACCGGCGGCCGGAGGACGAGGCGACGCCTGGGGTGGGCGGTACTGGGTTCGAACCAGCGACCCCTTCGGTGTGAAGGTCGGCACGGGCCGCCGCCGGAGTCCACGTCCCTCGTGACGTGCTCGTCCTCGTCGCCCGGTGCCCGCCGCCGTTGCCGTCTCTCGCGGGTCCCGTTGCGCGTGTGTTGCGCCCCGGTCAGGGCGTCGGGGCTGTGTCGTCGAGCACGGCGAGCAGGGCGCTGGGCGTCATGATCCGGACGTCGGTGTCGGGCAGGCCGGCGTCGAGGAGGTCGCGGTCTCCGGTGACGAGGGCGTCGGCGCGGGCGAGGCGGGCGAGCAGGACGAGGTAGTCGTCGTCGCTGTCGCGGGTGATGGGGGTCACGACCGAGGAGGGGTAGTGCATCTCGGCGGTGCGGCGCAGGGCGAGGACGGTCCGGTCGGCGGCGGCCGGGTCGATGCGGGCGGCGAACTTGGGGCGGTGGAGGACGTCGTCCAGCTCGGCCACGAGGTCGGGGGAGGCGATGACCCGGAGCCGTCCCGTGTCGATGGCGCGGAGGATGCGCGCGGGGGCGCCGCTGGGAGAGAGGTGGGCCGCGACGAACACGTTCACGTCGAGTACGACCCGGAGCACCCGGGAACGCTACCGATGGCCCCGGACGTGCTCTGCGGCTTGGTGACTCCTCGGGGCCTGGGCTACGCGCGGCGGCGCCGGGTCCGGGCGGCCCGCTCGGCGCGTTCGGTGCGCACGGCGCGGACCTCGGCGACGGCCAGCGCCATCGCCTCGTCCTCCGACAGCGGGTCGAGCCCGGCGGCGGCCCGGCGGGCGTCTGATGCCCGGACCTGCTCGTCGAAGTCTGCTCGCGGTGCTGGGGGAACCTGGTTCGATGCGGCCTCGGTCATCCGTGCACCTCCTCGCTGTGTTAGTGAGTCGATGCCCAATGTCTCACGACAGGAACGCGGGGCCCAGCACGCGGCGGTCAGCCGTCACGGCTGCCCTCTGGTGGTCATCTCCTCGCGTCGGGCGATCTTCTATGTCCCGCGCCGGTGCTGGCCGGGCAAGGCTGGCGCAGCCACCGCGCAGCGGCTCGGCCTTGCGTGGTCAGTGCCGGTGTGGGACGCCCCCGGGTCGACCGGGGCGAGGAGATGACCACCCGGTGCCCCTCCCACCCATCTCCGAGCGAGGGCCGGGGCCCGGGGCGGAGCCCCGCGTCAGAGGGTCTGTCTATCGGATTCTCTTAAACGCACATCATCCAGGCGGCGGTCATGTAGCCTCCTGGCTTATGTCTGAGCGGAGTAACGAGGCAATGCGCGAGCTTCGTGATGTAATGCAAGACATTCGACTCGCATTACTCGACGCGAGGCTCGCGGCGGAACTGCAAGAAGTGCGCGCCGAGTCTCTGTGGTTGAACGAAAAGTTGCGAGAAGTTGAGCGGGCCAATGGCTTCGTTCGCGAGGTGCCGCGAGTGCATCAGTGGACCATGCTGTCGATGGCATACGCGACCATGGTCTATTTTCACGAGCGGCACAGACGCGTGGGAGAGCCCTTCCCTTGGCCGGTCGTTACGCAGCGCTGGATCGAGGATCGAGGGGGGATCGTGGGCCCTGGTCGCCGCTCCGACGACTACGATATCGGCAGGCGACTCCGGAATAGTCTGGGGCACGGAAGGTTTGACGTAGGGAACGGTCAGTTCATATTTAATGACGAAGACGTCTACAGGAAGCACAGGGGTGAGGACGCCGACCGAATTTCGGTCACGCTATCTTGGTCGGCCTTAGGTGAAACTACGATGTTCATCATCGGTAAGTTGAATCGCGAACTGTATCCGTAGACGGGGCGCGGCGGGACCGGCCGCCAGGCCGCATGCCCGCCGCGCCGGCCGGAGGCCGGCGCCTTGATGGTCTAGAGCCGGATTCGGCAGTGCGCTCGGACGGGGACCTACGCGGGTACGAGGCGACGGGTGTAGCCCGCGGTGACGAGGCGGTCGTAGGCAGCGCGGACGTGAGCCGGGACCTGTTGCGGGATGGCGTGCCCCTGCTCGGCATAGACCCAGATGCGTTGGGTGTCGCCGACGAGCATGTGCACGACCCGGTCGGGGTCGCCGATCGCGGTCACGTAGTCGTCGAGGGCCAGGGGCTGAGCTGAGGTGAGGATCTCGATTCCGGGCCAGTGGTGCGCGGCGGTCGCGTAGGCCCGGCGCTGTTGGTAGGGCCGGGTGATGAGGATGACCGACCGGACGGAGATGCCCTTCTCGTCGAGCAGGGTCCGGGTGCGGGTGATGTTCTCGCCGGTGTGCCGGGCCTCGGGCTCGACGAGGATCGCCTCGTC
>JBHJOS010000155.1:0-33708 GCA_050329415.1 Kineosporiaceae bacterium | reverse complement strand
CGAACTGACCACCCAGGGCCTGACCCTGCCCGCCACCGCGCGGCTACCCGAGCGCCCACTCCGCGAGAACATGGTCCACAAGCTGCTCATCAACCCGTACTTCAAAGGCATGGTGCGCTTCCAGGGCGCCGCGTACCCCGGCCGCCACGAACCACTGGTCGACCCGCTGACCTGGCAGCGCGTCCAGGACGTCCTGGCCTCACGGCGGCAGGGCGAGAAGCAGCGCCTCTACCCGCATTACCTGAAGTCCACCGTCTACTGCGGCGACTGCCACAGCCGCCTACTCGTTACCTACGCCCGCAGCCGCTCCGGCGTCCGCTATCCCTACTTCGTCTGCTCCGGCCGACACGAAAAGCGCACCACCTGCACGCGCAAGGCCATGCTCATCCCGGAGATCGAGCAGAAGGTCGAGGACTACTACGCCACGGTGCAGATCCCGAAGCCGCTACGCGACGCCATCGAGGTCTGGCTGCGCGACCAACTGCGGCACCAGGAAGCCGAGACGCTGCAGCATCACGCTGCCGCCGAGCGGAACCGCCAACGGCTGCTCACCCAGCGGGAGAAGCTGCTCCAGGCCCACTACGCCGGCGCCGTCCCCCTCGACCTGCTCAAGACCGAACAGGACCGCATCGCCCGCGAGCTGGAGGCCGTGGAGGCCAAGCTGAGCGCCGCAGAGGCCGACACCGAGACCATCGAGCGCAACCTCGCGCTCGCACTCGATCTCCTCGCCGACTGCCAGCGGGCCTACCGGGACGCCGGTCCCCAGGTCCGACGACTCCTGAACCAGGCATTCTTCGTCCGACTGGAGATCATCGAGGAGGCCGACGACTACGGGGTCCAGGCACAACTAGCGGAGCCCTTCGCCACCATCCGCAGCGAGGAAGTCGTCCGTGCGATGGCAGAGCAAGCGTTCTTCGCCGGGGAGCATGGTGTGAGCAACGCAGCAGAGCCAGCAACGCAAAAGCCCCCCGGACATAGTCCGGGGGGCCGTCACCCAACGTGGGCTGATCGTCACCGTTCGCGTCGTCATGGTTTGAGAGTGTCAACTTTGGTGGAGCTGAGGGGACTCGAACCCCTGACCCCCTCGTTGCGAACGAGGTGCGCTACCAGCTGCGCCACAGCCCCGGAACCCCACGAGGGTACACCGCCGCGGTGACCGGACCGGGCCCGGGCGCGGGGGTTCCGTAGGGTCTCGGACGCTGGCAGGCTCTGACGGCTCGGCCGCCGCTCGGCCACCCGGACCGGACGCGACACCAGAGAGGCCTCCCGTGACGTACCCCGATCCGCCGCCCCGGCCCACCAGCTCCCCCACCGAGGTCTTCTACCCGGGCGGCCTCCCGCCGCCCGGACCGCCGCCCTCGACGCCGTCCGGCTGGGCGCCGCCGCCGGCACCGCACCCGGGTCCCCATCCCGGCCCCTCGCCTGCTCCCCCGCCCGGCCCGCCTCCGGGCCACCCCGCGAGCCCGCAGACCGGGGGCCAACCAGCCCGCCACGCGCCCCGGGCACGGCGTTCCGGGTCCTCGTCGACCGCGCGCGTGCTCGGGTTCGTCGCCATCGCCCCCATGATCGCCGGGATGCTGCTCCCCGAGGACGGCCGCGTCTTCCTGCTCGCGGTCCCGCTGTGGTCGCTCTTCGGCATCGGCCTCGTCGTCCTGCTGGCGATCGCCGTCGCGAACGCCTCGCCCGACCCGACGAGCGCCGGTCAGCGGCTCGTGCTGGGGTGCGGGGGCGCGCTCGCGGCGTTCTGGCTGCTGCTCGTGCTCCCCGGCCTCGCGAGTGACGTCGGGTTCCTGCTGACGCTCGCCTGTGCCCTGGGGTTCACCGCTGCGTGGCTGGTCCGGCCCGCGGGCGCCCGATGGCCGCGCTGACGGCCGACCGTCGCCTCCTGGCGATCGGCGGCCTGCTCGGCGTCGTTTCGCTCGGCCTGCCCTGGGGGGTCCGGGGAGCGGAGGTACTGGACGCCGGGCTGCCGTTCGTCTCCCCGGTGCCGGTGGGCGGCACAACCTGGTTCTTCCCCGACACGATCGACCTGGAGGTCGCGGTACCGGTCGTCGTCCACGGCGTCGAGCACCCGGTCCGTGTCCTCGCCGTGGTGGCCGGCCTGCTCGTGTGGTGGGCCGTCCGCCGGGGCTCGCCCGGCACCGCGTGGCTCGGGCTCGCGGTGGCCGCGACCGCGCTGCCGATGGGTGGGTTCGCGGGCGCCGGCCGGGTCGTCCTGGCGGCCGGAGTACTCGTGGTCGCCGTCGCACTGCTCGGTACGACCACCGGCCGCTCCGCCGGCCCTCAGCCTCAGCCGGCGGCGCGCCTGCGCTGAGCCGCCCGGTGGTGCGCCTCGCGGGCCGCGGCGCGCCGCTGGGCGTCCGCTTCGGCGGGATCCAGCAGGTCGAGCGGGACCGCTCGGGCCGCTGGGTGGCGAGCCGCCGGCATCGGGTCCACCCAGGGCAGCGGTGGAGCGTGCGTGACCCGCGGAGCCGTCGTGTAGGTCGGCCGGGGCACCTCGACCGGGGTCCACGCCCGGCCGGCCGGCACGGCCTCGGACTCGTCGACGAGCAGCTCGCGGCCCCGGTCGAACAGCGGCACCGACCGGGTCTGCGCGGGGGTCGTCGGCTGCAGCGTCCGAGCCGCGGACACCCGGACCCGCGCCGCCCCCAGGCGGCGGCGGTCGTTGACGGCCGCGAGAGCACCCGCGGCCGTGGTGGTGACCAGCCACGCGACGGCCGCCCCCGGCGACCACGCGGGCCAGCCGGCCCCCACGGTCCCGACGGCCGTGGTGACCACGACGGCCAGTCCGGTCACCAGCGCGAGCCCCCGCAGCGCCCGGCCCCGGCGCAGCGCCCGCCTCGCCCGGGCGACGTCCCGGGTGGCGACGGCGACGGCGTTGAGCCGCGCCGTCGAGGTGAGAGTGGGTTCACCGGTCGTGAGGACCACCCGCGGCTGGCTGGTGTCCGCCTCCCGCATGAGGTCCGCTTCGCGCTGGGCCGAGCGCTCGGCCGAGGCACGGGCCCGCTCGCGCGCCCACAACGGGACCAGATAGACCGCCCACAGGACGACGACGCCCAGGAACAGCAGCCCGGTGGGGCTGACTGCCAGGGCGCCGGTGGTCACCTCCGAACGGTAGGGCGACCGCCCGCCCCTCCCCCGGCTCCCGCGCCGGGCGTGTCGGTCGCCGTCGCGATCGTGACCCGGCCACCCGTGGCGAGCAGCCGCGCGACGAGGCCCTCGGGGAGCACCTCCTCGGCGGTCACCGCGAAGGACAGATGGTCCCGCCAGGCGCCGTCGATGTGGATGAACGCACGCCGCGTGCCCTCCTCGCGGAGGTTCAGCTTGCGGACCACGGCGAGCGAGGCCGCGTTCTCCGGGCGGATGTTGACCTCGAGCCGGTGCAGGCCGACGGTGGCGAAGCAGTGGTCGACCACCATGGCGACGGCGAGTGGCATGATCCCCTGCCCGGCCACCTCGTGGTCGATCCAGTACCCGATGGCGCCACTGCGCGCCGACCCCCACGCGATCTGGGTGACCGACACCTGGCCCCGGAACCGGCCGTCGACCTCGACGACCAGAGGGATCATCCGACCGGCCCGGGCCTCGCGACGGAACGAGCGCACGACTGCGGGGAACGACGGCGCGACCGAGCCGTCGGGGCTGGTGGCCTCCCACGGGCCGAGCCACTCGCGGTTGCGGAGCTGAACCGCCTCCCACGCCCCGACGTCGGCGACCCGGAGCGGGCGCAGCCGGACCGCCCCCTGCCGCAGCGTCACCGGCCACCCCCGGTCCGCGGCCATCACGGGTCGGCCCGCCGCCAGTCGCCGCGCCGGCCACCGGTCTTCTCGACGACCCGGACGTCGGTGATCTCGGCCGTGCGGTCCACCGCCTTGATCATGTCGATCATCGCGAGACCGGCAACCGCGACCGCCGTGAGGGCCTCCATCTCGACACCGGTCCGGTCGGCGGTGCGGACCTGGGCCTCGACGGCGACGCCGTCGTCGTCCACCGTGAGCCGCACCTCGACGGCGTGCACGGCGACGGGATGGGCGAGCGGGACCAGGTCCGGCGTCCGCTTGGCCGCCGCGATCCCGGCGATCCGCGCCACCGCCAGCGCGTCTCCCTTGGGCACGGAGCCGTCGCGCAGCGCGGCGACGGCCTCGGGCGACAGCCGCACGCGGCCCGTCGCCCGAGCGGTGCGGGTGGTGACCGCCTTGGCGGAGACGTCGACCATGCGCGCTGCACCGTCAGGGTCGAGGTGGGGAAGGGTCATGACCAGCTCACCCGCGGATTCTCCACCCCTGGCGCGGGTTCCGGCACCCCTCCGCCGGTCGTCGCCGCCTCGTCTCAGCGGCGCATCCGCTCCAGGACCAGACAGTCGAGGACGTCGCCCGCGGCCACCTCGGTGACCGCCTCCGGCACGACGGCCAGGGCGTTGGCGTGAGCGAGCTGCGCCGCCAGGTGCGAACCCTGCCCGCTGGCCGGCTCGGCGACGTACGGGGTGGTCGAGCTCGCCGCCACGGCCTGGTCGCGCATGAGCAGCACCCGGGCGTACTGCCGCTTGCCGGCCGGCGAGGTCCACCCGCGCAGCGCCCGGGCGGGCACCCGCCGCCGGTGCAGGCGGGACTCGCCGAGGATCCGGCGCAGCGCGGGCCGGACGAAGACCTCGAACGAGACCTGGGCGCTCACCGGGTTGCCCGGCAGGCAGAACACCGGCACCCGGCCGGGGCCGAGCACGCCCAGCCCCTGCGGCATCCCGGGGTTGACGGCCACCCGGCGGAAGGTCACCTCCCCCAGGCCCGCGAGGACCGCCTTGACGACGTCCGCCGCTCCGGCGCTCACCCCGCCCGATGTCACCAGTACGTCCGTGGCGCCCAGCTGGTCCTCGACCGCGGCCCGGACGGCCCGCGGGTCGTCGTCCACGATTCCCACCCTGACCGCCCGGGCGCCCAGCTCGGCGGCGGCCGCCGTGAGGCCGATCCCGTTGGCGTCGTACACCTGCCCCGGCAGCAGGGGCTGGCCCGGCTCGACGACCTCGGCACCGGTGGAGAGCACGACCACCCGGGGCCGCGGGTGGACCACGGCCTGGGACCGCCCGACCGCCGCCAGCAGGGCGAGCTGACGCGGCGTGAGCCGGACACCGGACCGCAGGACGGTGTCCCCGGCGTCGACGTCGTCACCCGTCCGCCGCACCGAGGCCCCCTCCCGCACGGCCCGGCGGACCCGGACCTCGGCGAGGCCGCCGTCGGTGCCCTCGACCGGCACCACGGCGTCCGCGCCCCCCGGCACCGGAGCACCCGTCATGATCCGCATCGCGGTGCCCGGCGCCAGCCGACCCGGGATCCCCGGACCCGCGAAGACGTCCCCGGTCACCGGCAGCACCACCGGCGAGGACTCCGACGCCGCGGCCACGTCGACCGCCCTGACCGCATAGCCGTCCATGCCGGAGTTGTCGAACGCCGGCAGCGGGAAGCCCGCGGCGACGTCCTCGGCCAGGACACACCCCAGGGCGTCGGCCAGCGGGACCGCGATCGGCGGCAGCGGGGCGACGAGATCCAGGCACTCGGCCAGATGCCGGTCGACCGGGACCAGGTCGCTGCCGGGCGTGGCGAACAGCGGCCGGGCGGGCTCGTCGGATCCCGACACCCGGCCTCAGCCGCCCGGCATCGTGGCGACGAAGTCCCGCAGGAACACCCGGAAGTCGGTGCCCAGGTCCTCGCGCTCGGCGGCGAACCGGACCACGGTCTTGAGGTAGTCGAGACGGTCACCGGTGTCGTAGCGACGCCCCCGGAAGATCACTCCGTGCACCGCCTGACCGGGCACCGCCCCCGAGGCCAGGGTGGCCAGCGCGTCGGTCAGCTGGATCTCGCCCCCGCGTCCCAGCGGTGTCTCGCGCAGGACGTCGAACACCGCCGGGTGCAGCACGTACCGGCCGATGATCGCGAGGTTGCTCGGGGCCTCGTCCGCCGGCGGCTTCTCGACCAGTCCGGTCACCCGCACCACGTCCGGGTCGTCGGTCGCCTCGACGGCGGCGCAGCCGTAGAGGTGGATCTGCTCGCGAGGCACCTCGAGCAGCAGGACCACCGACCCCCCGGTGCGCTGCTGGACCTCGATCATGCGGGGCAGGATCCGGTCCCGGTCGTCGATCAGGTCGTCGCCCAGCAGCACCGCGAACGGGTCGTGACCGACGTGCCGGGCGGCGCACAGCACGGCGTGACCGAGACCCCGGGCGTCGCCCTGGCGGACGAAGTGGAAGTCCGCGAGGTCGGTGGACCGCTGGACCAGGGCCAGTCGCTCCGTGTCGCCCTTGGCCTGCAGCGCGGCCTCCAGCTCGGCAGCCCGGTCGAAGTGGTCCGCCAGGGCGCGCTTTCCCCGACCGGTGATCATCAAGATGTCGGTGAGGCCGGCGGCGACCGCCTCGTTCACCACGTACTCGATGGCCGGGGTATCGACGACGGGCAGCATCTCCTTCGGCGTGGCCTTGGTCGCCGGCAGGAAACGGGTGCCGAGGCCGGCCGCCGGGATCACGGCCTTCGTCAACGCAGCGGTCATGGGCGTCACCCTAAGTGGATCGGGTGCTCCCCCGCCGTCAGAACCACGCCCTGGTTCCGGGGGGTCTGGGACGGCACCGCTGGCCCGCTCGCCGCAGGCGTCGCGGGGGGCCGGGTCCCGGCGGGATCGGCGACCACCACCTTGTCCCGGCCGGTCCGCTTGGCCGCGTAGAGAGCCCGGTCGGCGGCCCGCATCACCTCGCCACCGGTGCGGCCGTGCTCGGGGAAGGCCGCGACCCCGATCGACACCGTGACGTGCAGCGACGGACCCCCCGGCACGGGGAACGGAGCCCCGGACACGGCCGCCAGCACCCGCCGGGCGACGATCTCCGCGCCGTCGGGCGAAGTCTCCGGCAGGACCAGGCAGAACTCCTCGCCGCCGTAGCGGGCCACCGTGTCGATGTCGCGCACGCAGCGGGCGAGCCGGCGGGCGAGCTCGGCGAGGACCTGGTCACCGCGGGCGTGACCGTGAGTGTCGTTGACGGCCTTGAAGTGGTCCAGGTCGAGCATCAGCACGCTGAGGCTGTGCCCGAACCGGGCCGCCCGCTCGACCTCGCGCCCCAGGGTCTGGGTCAGCAGGCGGAGGTTGCCGATCCCGGTCAGCGGGTCGGTGATCGACTGGCGGGCCGCGAGATGGTGGCGCCGGACGTTGAGCAACGCGGCGCCCGCGTGCCGCGCGAGGGTCGACAGCTGGCCGAGGGCGGCGGGCTCCAGCGCGGGGGCACCCGCGTCGCGGGCCACCGCGACGTAGCCGGCGGCACCTCCCGGCCCGTCGGGCCCGGTGGGCATCCGCAGCGGCGCCACCACACCGCTGCCCTCGCCGGGCAGCTCGGCCGAGACCGCCCGACCGGTGGCCACGGCGTGCGCGGCCAGGTCGCGCAGCAGCCGCAGGCCGGTTGTGGCGGCGGCGAGGTCGTCCGGGTCGGTGAGGTCGATGCCGTCGGGCTCTCCCGTCAGCAGGACCGGCGTACCGTCCTGCCGGGACCAGGCGGCACCGCCGGCGAGGAAGACCGCCACGGTGCGCTCGCCGGCCGCAGCCGGTGCGGCGGTCTCCCGGTCGCCGCCGGCGGTCGCGGTGAACGACACCACGGCCAGTCGGGCATCCGCGGCGAGCAGGGCGGCCTCCGCCACCGAGCGCAGCAGCCCCTCCTGCTCGGGGGACCGGTCCAGGGCGGCCCCGAACCGGCCGAAGGCATCGACCACCGATGCCGTGGCCCGCACGGCACCCGCCTGCGATTCCTGCGCGAGCCGGAGGAGGTCGTCGATGGTCGCCGTCACGCTGCGGACCTCGGGCTCAGGGGCCCCGGCCAGGTCTCGGAGATCGGCGACGAGGTCGCCGGCCGGGGCCGTGCCGAGCGGCCCGGACGAGCGGGCGGACAGGCGCCGGGTGACGTCCGCCAGCCGGGTGACGCCCCGGGTGACGGTGACGGTCGCCAGCGCCACCGCACCGGCCAGGGCCGCGGCGACGAGGACGAGCAACCCGGCGAGCGGCCACGCGGCGCCCGGGGACGGGAGGTCGGCGACCGCGACGACGACCCCGCCGCCGGGCACGGCCCGGGCCGCGAGGACCCGGCCCGCCGCCGGGGTCGTCACGACCTCGTCGGCACCCCCGGGCCGGCCCGCCGTTGCCGCTGCGTCGCGGGCGGCGGCGGAGAGGTCGGCGGCCCGCTCCGGCGAAGCGATGCCGGGACCCGTGGCCGCCGTGACTGCGTCGGCCGGGTCCGCGGCGCGGGGGTCCACGAGGGCGAGCGCGACGGCGCCCCGGGAACCCGCGGCTGTTATCGCCTCGTCGAGCACCTCCTCGGCCGACCGAGCCGCCACGGCGGTCGCGACGACATCGGGGCCGACCCGGACGGGCACCGCCTGCAGGACGAGACCGGCAGGCGCGGCTGCAGCCTGCTCCCCGGCCCCGGCCCCGGCCCCGGTCGCGCACGGGACGGCCTGCTCGACGGCCGCCGCCCGGACGCCGAGCTCACCGGCCGAGGCGAGGACGGTGTCCGGGCCGACCGCCGCGACGCCGCCGGCCGGGTCCGACCCCGCCACAGCGGCGACCGCGGCGGGAGCCTCGGCGGCCACCGCGTCGCCGGGATCGGCACCGTCGAGGAGGGCGAGCGCCGCCGCCAGCTGCAACCGGGTGGCCAGCAGGGCGGCGCGCTCACCGGCGGTGGTGCAGGCGTCGGTGAGGTCCGCCGCGGCGGTCGCCGCCACGACCCGGGCGGTGGCGCGACCCTCCTCGGCAGCCGACCTGGGCAGCCACCACGCGGTGACCGCGACGGCGCCCACGAGGGGGGCGAGCGACGCGGCGGCGATCACCGTCGCGACTCGGGTGCGGATGCCCACGGCCCCTCCTCTCGTCACGTGCCCGGCCGTGGCACGGGGGTCGCCGTGCGCCAGGATCGTGACATGACGGAGTCGCCCGCACCGGCGTTCCGGCCGCCCCGACACGCCTCCAAGCAGGACATTCGCCGCGAGCTACGCGAACGGAGGGCCGATCGGGCACGCGATCGGGCCGCAGCGGACGCCGACGACGCGGCCCTGGCGCGCACCTTCCTCGCCGCCGCGGAGCCCTCGTCGGGCCCGATGTCCGTCCACACCCCGCCAGGGGAGCCCTCCTCGGGTGGGTTGCCCGTCCACAACCGGACCGGCGTGGTGGCGGTGTACCTGTCACGGACCGGGGAGCCTGGGACCGGGGCGCTGCGGACCGCGTTGGCGGGACGGGGGGTGCGGCTGCTCCTGCCGTGGCTGCGGGAGGACCGTGACCTCGACTGGGTGGTGGACCCGGGACCGGCGGCGCTGCCGGGTGCCCCGATGCGACCCCCCGGGGAACGGCTGGGCCACCGGGCGGCCGAGCGGGCGGACGTCCTGCTGATCCCGGCACTGGCCGTCGACACCGCCGGTCGCCGACTCGGCCAGGGCGGCGGGTCCTACGACCGGGTCCTGGAACGGCTCGCCGAGGCCCCCCTCGCGCAGCGCCCGCTGGCGGTCGCCTGCGTCCATGACGACGAGGTGCTGGAGGCGCGACTCCACCCGCTGCCCGAGGAGCCGCACGACCGGCGGGTGGACGCGGTGCTCACCCCGACCCGCTGGCTGGTGGTCCCGACGCGGAGCGGCTGAACCCGAACGGATCCCTCGACACCGACGTCGAACCCCTCGACGAGGACGTCGGCGATCATGAGCGGCCCGGGCCACTGGCGTGTCATGTCGAGCCCGACGGCGCCGGCCCCGTCGCCCGAGCGCAGCACGACGTTGCGAACGGGGCCGCGCACCACCGGAGGGCGCGCGCCGCCACCTGTCCCGCATCTCTCCGGCGCTTCCGTCCGTGACGTGAGTTCACACCCATGACATGCGTGTGCACCAGCAGCGGGACGCTCTCGACGGCGAGCATCAGGGCAACCAGACCACGCCCCCGTCGAGCAGTCCGTCGAGGGCGCCCGGGGAACTCAGTGCGTCACCGAGACGCCGCAGGCCGGAGCGGGACCGCGGGTAACGCGACGCCGGGACCAGGACGATCCCTCGATGCGATGCGGTCGCCGACAGTCGCGCGAAGTCCGCCACGTTCTCGGTCACGACGGCGCGACCCTCGGCGGCGGCCCATGCCAGTACGCGGTCGTCCGGCGTACCCGCCAGACCTGCGCGCGGCTCCAGCACGGCGAGGCAGTCGATGCCCCTGTCGCGCAGGTCCGCGGCCAGGGCCGGCGGGTACATCTCGTCGAGCAGCAGCCGGGTCACGCGCTGTGCCGTAGCACTGTCCGCTCTGCCCGCCACAGTTGTTCCTCGCGCTCCGCCGCAGCCCGGTTCGCCGCGATCCGGACGTCCACCTCGTCCGGATAGGCCGCGTAGTACCGGGCCGCCGCCCGGACCTGACGGGCCGACAGGCCCGTGACCTCGGCGAGCTCGGAGACGAGGGCCTCGCCGGTCGGCCCGGCGGCGTCCTCCGCCGTGACGTCCCGGAGGGCAGACACGACTTCCCAGACGTCCGGACCGTCAGCCAGGGCCGCCCGGCGCCCCGTCGGCCCGTCCCGGAAGACGACACCGGGATGGTCGGCGAGCCGCAGGGCCTCGTCGACCAGGCTGTTCACCACGGACGACACGGACACGTGGGGATGCGACCGGACATAGGCATCGAGTCGCGCCAGGACGGCGTCCTCGAACCGGACCGACCGTGGACTACTCATGACTACAGAGTAGCTGAGTCATGCGAGGGTGCGCCAACGCGGCCGCCGGACGGCCGGCCTCTCGCCACTTTTCATCATGCGATGAATCGCACTCCGGCTGCCTCGCGCTGTCAAGGTGCCGGCAGCGGGTCCTCCAGGTACCGCCGCAGCGTGGGCGCCACGAGGGCCACCACCTCCTCGACGGGCGCGCCGGCCAGCGGCTCCATGCGCACCACGTAACGGACCACGGCGAGCCCGACGAGCTGGGACGACACCAGCGCGCCGCGGCGCGCCGGCTGGTCCGCCGCGAACTCGGCCATGAGGGGACCGAGGATCGCCTCGGCGACGAACTCCCGGTAGGCGAGACCGACCGGTGAGCGCGTCGCTAGGCCGACGAGCAGCCCCCGCATCCGCTCTTCGCCCTCGGGGCCGTCCCACAGGCTCAGGAACGTGCGGACGAGGACGTCGGCGCCGCCGCTCCGGCCGGCCGCGAGCACACGGTCCCGGACCGCAGCCGGGTCGACGCCGAGCCCGATGGTCGTGCTGTACAGGTCCGGCTTGCCGGCGAAGTAGTGGTGGACGAGCGCGGGGTCGACGCTGGCGGCGCGCGCCACGGCGCGCAGCGACGTGCCGTCGTAGCCCCGCTCGGCGAACAGGCGCCGGGCCGCCGCGAGGATGTCGGCGCGGGCGTCGCCCTCGCGCCGGGGACCGCGCCGGGCGCCCGGGCGCGGCCGCCCCGCGCCGCCGGCCTCGCTCACCCCGGCGGTTCCAGGACCAGGAGGTCCCGCTCGGCGTCGCGGACGGCGTCGGCGGAGAAGGGCCAGGGGAACGTCTCGCCCCGGGCCCAGGGGTCGCGCTGGTCGCCGTAGTGGCGGTGCCCGGGGTGGCCCGACGCGCCGGTGGTGTGGACCCAGGTGCCGCCGTCCGGGTCGCCGAGATCCACCACCATCCGCATGCTCGGCACGGCCGTCACCTCGAACGACCCGGTCGCCGCGTCGAAGCCGGTGGCGTTGACCGCGTCCGAGCTGCCCGCCAGGCCGATCTCGCCGAGGTTGACGAACCGTCGCACCGGCCACGGCACGCCCTGCGACCCGAGCGGCAGCTGCCGGGCCCGCAGCACGTGGAGGCGGTCCCACCGCCAGTCCCGCGGGTCCTTCGCCAGGGACCGGGTGAGGTCCAGGCGGGCCTCGGTGAGGGCCCGGGCGAGGATCTCGTCCCGGCTCTCCACGACCCGGGCGGTGGTGACGTCGTCCCACCAGGCCGCCGAGGGGTCGGCCAGCAGCGCGTGGACGGCGGCGAGGTCCCGGTCGGACCCGCTCGGCCGCCAGCCCTCGGGGATCTCGTCGTGGAAGGTGAGCGCGAGCACCCGCTCCCACACCGCGTGGGCGTACGCGGCCGCCGCGGAGTCCCGGGGCGTCCCGCCGTCCCAGTCGCGCAGCAGGTCGACCGCCTCCTCGGTGAACGGGTCCAGGCCGTCCACCTGGAGCAGGGCCGGGACCAGTTCCCGGGCCAGCGGGGAGACGTCGTCCACCTGCAGGGCCGCGAGGTCCGCGGCCGTCACACCGCCGCGGGCCACGAGGCGGGCCAGCTCGTCGTCGATCCGGGCCGCCCGGGCGCCGTGCGCCGTCTCGGACCCGAGGTAGGGCGCCGCTGGGTCGCGGGTCACCTGGTTGTTCGCCGTCACGAGGTAGCCGCTCGGCGGGTCGGTGACGGAGGGCATCCGGTCGAAGGGCACCCAGCCGCGCCACTCGTACGCGCTGTCCCACCCCGGCGCCGGCGACCGGCCGTCGCCCGCGCCCCGGACCGGGACGAGCCCCGGGGACTGGTAGCCGATCCGCCCGGCCACGTCGGCGTAGACGAGGTTCTGCCCGGGCGAGTCGAGCAGGGCGGCAGCCGCTCGGAACGACTCCCAGTCGCCGGCGGTGTTGACCGCGAGCAGCGCCTGGAAGGTGCGGCCCGGCTCGGAGCCGGTCCAGGCCAGCGAGACGGCGTACTCACCGTCCGGCGCATCCCCGCCGGGCGGCTGGTGGCCCGCGAGTGGGGCGGCGTCCGCGACCGCACCGGCACCGTCCAGGACGTCGCTGACGACGGGCCCGTGCCGGGTCGTCCGGACGGTCAGCGGGACGTCGTCGCCGCCGGCCACCCGGATCACCTCGGACCGGACGCGCATCGGGCGCTCGACGCCGTCGACGACGTACCGGGTGCCACGGACCACCCGCTCGACGACGTAGTCCGCGTCGTCGGTGTTCATCGTCGTGAGGCCCCAGGCGATCCGGGCGTTGCGGCCGATGAGGACGCCGGGCACGCCCGCGAAGGAGAACCCGGAGACCTCGTAGGGGCAGTCGGGTCCCGGCTCGCGGCAGCGCAGGCCCACCTGGTACCAGACCGAGGGCACCGACGGGCCGAGATGCGGGTCGTTGGCGAGCAGCGGCCGGCCGGAGGCGGTGTGCTCACCCGCCACGACCCACGAGTTGGAGCCCCCCGCACCGGCGCCCCCCACCGTCGCCGGCGCGGCCTCGACCGCGGCCAGGGCGGAGCGCAGCGCCGACGCGGCCGCCGCCGGCACCTCGTCGTTCCCGTCGGCCCCGGGAGCCGTCCCCCCGGCGGGCACCGTGGCCGCGACCCCGGCCCGCCCCTCGACGATGGTCGGCCGGTCCGGCGGGTAGTCGGGGAGCAGCTGGGCCACCTGGGCCGCCGGCATGCCCTCGGCCAGCAGCAGCGCGCGCACCGCCTCCTCGGTGCGGTTGCTCGACAGCTCCCAGGCGATGGCCTTGAGCCACGACAGGGAGTCGACCGGTGTCCACCGCTCGATCCGTGGCAGCGGCAGCCGGAGGCCCAGGACGCTGTAGGCCACGGAGACCTGGCCGGGCGAGCGCCCTTCGAGGTAGGAGTTCACCCCGGCGCTGTAGGCCTCGAGGACGGCGCGCTCGGCGGCCGGCATCGCCCGGGCCTCCTGCTCGGCCACGCGGCGCCAGCCCATGGTGCGCACCACCCGGTCGGCGGCCAGGGCGTCGGCGTCCTCCCCCACGAGTTCGGACAGCCGTCCGGCGGCGACGTGCCGGCGGACGTCCATCTCGAAGAACCGGTCCTGGGCGGTCACGTACCCCTGGGCGAAGAACAGGTCGGCCGCCGTGCCCGCCTCGACGTGGGGGACGCCGCGGGCGTCGCGGCGCACCTCGACGGGGCCGTCCAGGCCGCGCAGCACGACCTGGCCGTCGTGGTGCGGGAACGGGCGGCGCACCGTGACGGTCACCGTCGCGGTCGCCACCACCAGGACGGCGACGACCACCACCGCGACGGCTCCCGCGACCTGGGCCAGGACCCTCACCTCGGCACCGTCCGAGGAATCATCCGCGGCATCGTCCGCACGACCCCGTGGGGGGCCCGGGCACCGGCCATGTCGCGCACGATAGGCCCCGGATCGTGTCGCCGGAACGAGCTGGCGTCACCAGGCGTTGACCTCCCTGGGACGTCCCGGAGTCCCACCCGGATCCACCCCGACGCGCGGACCCCGGAGCCCGAGATGACGATGCCCGACCCGGACCCCGCCCCGGACATCGATCTGGACCGTGCCGAGCGGGCCGCCCGCGAGTTCCTGGTCGCCCTGGGCGTGGACCTGAGCCTCGACGGCCGGGACCGCACGCCCCGTCGGATGGCCCGGGCCTACGCCGAGCTCATGACGCCGCGCGAGTTCGAGGCGACCACGTTCGCCAACGACGAGGGCTACGACGAGCTGGTGGTGGTCAGCGGCGTCGACTTCGTGTCGGTGTGCGAGCACCACCTGCTGCCCTTCATGGGCAAGGCGACCGTCGGCTACCTGCCGGGCGACCGGATCGTCGGGCTCAGCAAGCTGGCCCGGGTGGTCGAGCTGTTCAGCCGTGGGCCGCAGGTCCAGGAGCGGCTCACCGCCCAGATCGCCTCGTGGCTGGAGCGGGAGCTCGCCCCGCGCGGGGTCGGTGTCGTGCTCGCGGCGGAGCACTCGTGCATGACGCTGCGCGGGGCCAAGGCCGCGGGGTCGGTGACGACCACCTCGGCCATGCGGGGGCTCCTGCGGGACGACTTTCGCACCCGTGCCGAGTTCCTCGCCCTGGTCCGGGGTGGCTGACCCGTCGGTGCGCCGGGCCGTCGGTGCGCCCCGGGTATTGGCACTCGGGGCACTGGAGTGCCAATCTGTGCGGGTGCCCACGTACTCCTATGCCTGCACCTCGTGCGATCACCGCTTCGACGTGCAGCAGTCGTTCTCGGACGCGGCCCTGACGGACTGCCCCGAGTGCGCCGGGCGGCTGCGCAAGGTCTACTCAGCGGTCGGCGTGGTCTTCAAGGGGTCCGGGTTCTACCGGACGGACTCCCGCGAGGGGGCGGCGACGAAACCGGCCAAGGGCTCCGGTGACGGCGCGGCCGGTTCCTCCGACGGCGGCTCGCCGGGTGGCGGGAAGTCGGACTCGGGCGGCACGGGTGGCAACGGCGGAGGAGGTGGCGCCGCGACCGGCGGAACCGCCGGCTCGGCTGCGTCCTCGGGCTCGTCCTCGGGCTCGTCCTCGGGCTCGTCGACGAAGGCCGCCACCCCCGCACCGGCGGCCTGAGCACCCGCGGCCCGAGCGCCGGCGGTCACCGCGAGCAATCCCGTCCCGACCGCGTCCACAGCCCCGGTGCCGGGAGCCCGTCCACAAGCCGGGACCACGCAGCCGCACCCCGGGGCGGAGCGGACGACAGGCTCGGGGGGTGATCCGATTCGCTCCCCCGGCGCCGTCCCGCGTGCGCACGCTGGCACGTCGCGTGGCGCGTCACCGCCGCCCCCTCGCCGCCCTGCTCGCCGCCGCGGCCGCCTGGACGGCGACGTCGGCCGTGGTGTCCGTGGCGGCCCCGGCGACCGTCCCGGTCGTGGTCGCCGCCCGTGACCTGCCCGCCGGAACCGTCCTGGGCCCGGACGACGTCCACGAGACGGCCTGGCCCCGGACTCTCGCGCCCGATCGCGCCGCGGGCCGCGCGGCGGTGGTGGGTGCCGCCCTGGCGCGGACTGTGACGCGCGGCGAGGCGCTGACCGGCCCCGCCGTGTCGACCGGCGGTTCCGTCCCGCACGCACCCGGGCGGGTTCGGGTGGTCGTCGGCCTGGCCGATCCCTGGTCGGCCGTTCTCGTCGTCCCCGGGACCGTCGTCGACGTCCACCTCCCCACCGGGGTCCCGGGCGAGCTGGCCGGGTGGCCGGGCGGGAGTGACGGGGACCCCGTTGCCGCCCCGGCGGCGCCGCTGGCGCGGCGGGCCGTCGTCGTTCAGGTCCTCGGCGGCGCGGACGACACCGGGGACGCTGCGGGCCTGCTGCCCGGCGCCGCTCCGGACCCCGGGGCGAGCGCCCTCGTCGTGTCGGCAACGCCGACGGAGGCCGGCCGCCTGGCCGCGGTCGCCGGGCAGGGCCTGGCCGTGACGGTTCCGCATGCCACGGGAGGCTAGGCAGGCCACCGGCTGGTCACTACTGTGTGCCTGCTCGTGATCAACTTGACCGATGGAGGGGTGTCATGATCAAGGAGTTCCGGGACTTCATCCTGCGGGGGAACGTCGTCGAGCTGGCCACCGCGCTGGTCATCGGCCTGGCGTTCCAGGCCATCATCACCGCGATCGTCGACAATCTCATCAACCCCGTGGTGGCCGCGTTGGGAGGCGCCAACGTCGAGGGGCTCTCCTTCGAGATCGTGGCCGGCAACACGGCGTCCCGCGTCGACATCGGCGCCGTCATCAGCGCCGTCATCGCGTTCCTCATCACGGCGGCCGTGGTGTTCTTCGTCTTCGTCAAGCCGCTCAACAAGCTGATGGGGCGGTTCGCCGCGAAGCCCCAGGAGCCCGCGACCCCCGATGACGTCGTCCTGCTGCGCGAAATCCGGGACCTGTTGCGCGAGCGCAGCGACCGCAGCGTCTGACGCGGACGGCGGCCGCCGTCACCAGTGCGGCGGCCGCTCGGCGGTCAGGCGCTCGTCAGGGTCGGGACTGCGCTCGCTCCACCCGACGTCGCTGTCCTCCGGCGCCGGGTCGCGTGACCGGTCGGGGCGGGCACGGCGGCGACCGGTCGGCGCCGCGCCCGGGCCCGGGGAGTCCGGCGGCCCTGACACGAACGCCTGGAGGGCGTGCGCCGTGGCGGTGCGCAACGCGGCGACGTCCTCGACCGCCACGACAGTGCGTCGCCACCCCCCCTCCGCCAGCCGGGCCTCTCGGGCGGCGGCTTCACCCGCGTCCGCGAACTGCACGTCGAGATCGACGACGACGGGGGGCCCGATCGGACCCGCCACCGTCAACCCCTGACCGTCCGGGCCCGGGGCGACCGCGAGGCCACGCTCGGCGAGGTCGGCGACCACCAGGTGTCTCACCCACGAGCCGTCCGCGGTGCCGCCACGACGCGGGAACGCCAGGGGGTCCCCGCCGGGCGGGAGCACCGGCTCCGGCGCCGGTGCCGCACCGGCCGCTCGCCCCGCCACCAGTTCCGCCCCGGCCAGCAGCGCCGACAGCGCCTGTGCCCCAGCCCCTCGCAGGCGGGACGGGTCGAGGTCGCCCGAACGCAGGCCGGAGACCACGTGCACCCTCGACCGGGCTCGGGTCACGGCCGCAACCACGAGGGCTGCGCCCGCGTCGCCGTCGAGGGGACCGAAGCGGTGGAGCACCCGGCCGTGAGGGGTGCGAGGAAATCCGACCGACAGCACCACGACGTCGCGCTCCAGGCCCCGGGCCTGATCAGCGGAGATCACGACGACGGGTTCGGCCCGGTCGGCGGTGAAGGGCGGGACGAGGTCCGGCCGGGCGCGCAGGGCGGTGCGCAGTCCCGCCGCCAGCGCAGCAGCGTGCGACCGGGTGAGGGCCACGACCGCGAGCGACCCGGGCGGTTCCTGGCGCCACTGCTCGTCCGCGGTCTCCAGTACGAGGTCGACGACCGCCCGGACCTCGGCCTGGCTGGAGTCGACGTGATCGTCGCCCGCCGCGGGCAGTCCGGCGGCCCCGGCCACGTGGGTGAAGGAGAGCGCGGCGCCGGGGTCGGCGAGCGGTGCCTCCTCGGGTCCCCCAGGCCCGCCCCCGGCTGCCATCGGGACCGGGACGGGCCGGTGACGCATGCCGAGGACCGGGCGCTGCACCACCGAGACCGGAGCCGTGCGCAGCACGGCCAGGGCCGACGCCGGGACGGCACGGGCGAGGTCCCCGACGGCCACGACCTGGACGCTGCGGGCCACGGCACCCACGACCTCGGCGAAGGGCACGGTGCCGGCGTCATCGACGACCAGGACGTCGAAGCGCTCATCATCGGGGAGTTCGGCGAGGTCAGCCGGGACCGCGATCCGGACCAGCACCGGCGCCGGGACACCGCCCGCCGCGGCCGCTGCCCGCCCGGCGGCGGCCCGGCGGTGCTCGGCGTGGGCCGCGGCGTACTGCTCCAGTGCCCGCACTCCGGAACCGCTGCTGCCCGGGGGTGGGTTCGTCGCCCTGGCCGCAGCCGCCCACCAGGCCCGCCACAGAGCCGTCCGCGCCACCGTGCCGGGGTCGGCCTCACGGTCCGGGGCGGTGCGGGTGAGCTCGTCGGCCAGCCGGTCCACGAGCTCGCCGAGGCCCCGCGACAGCCACACCTGCCGCAGCCGGGTCCGCTCGGGCAGGGCGGCGACCTCCGCCGAGGCCCGGGCGAGCTCGCCCGCGAGTGCGATGACCTCGTCGACTCCGTCAACCGCGCGGACACCCGGATGGACGGCCCCCAGTCGGCGGCAGGCGTCGAGGAACTCCCGCACCGCGCGCAGCCGTTGCGGGACCTCGGGTGGCACGTGGGCCCACCCGGCCCCCCCGCTCAGCGACTGCCACTCGGCGCGCTGGCGCGCGGCGGAGACCAGGAGGGCGTGGAGGTCGGGCAACGGGACGTCGATGCCCGGCCGGAGCAGCCGCCGCGCCCGCCCCACCAGTCTCCGCCGGGTCATGGCCGCCATCTGGACGCCCTGGACCGCCCGGAACTCCCGGCCGCCGGTGGCCGCGACCAGGTCGTCCACCGGCACGTCGAAGACCTCGGGCCGCAGCTTGTCGAGGGTGGCCTGCAGCCCGGCGAACAGACGCAGCCGCTCGGCGAGATCCGCGCGGGTGGTGGCCACCGCCGTGCCGGTCACCTGGGCGAGGCCGGCCGCCGCGGCACGGACCGCGTCCCCCAGCCGCCCGGCGACCGCGTGGGCGAGCGACGCGGCCTCGGCGGCCGCGGCCGGGTCCGTCAACTGAGCCTCGGACCAGGCGCCGCGGTCCGTGCCGGGTGCGAGGGCGCCCAGCCGCACGGCCTCCGCGACGGCATCGACGACCCGGTGCACCGACTCCAGGGGGAGCCGCGGCCCGTCGCGAACGGGCCACTCCAGTACCGGGGCCGCCGGCGCGGCGTCCAGCCGAGCCAGGGCGTCGAGCACGTCCAGCCGACTGACCTGCCAGGGATCGCGGATGACGTCGAGCGCGCCGCGGGCAGCGGCGAACCGCTCGGCCGCGGCGGCCCGGTGTGCCCCGGCCTCGGGACCGGCGGGCGACGACGGCTCCTCCCGAGGCGGATCGGCCGGGTCCGCGCCCCGGACGACGTGGGACCGGATCCCGAGGGACCGGGTCCGGGCTTCGAGGACGTCGCCCAGCGTGACGGTCGGGGCGAGCACGAGGCAGCGGCGCCCGGTCGCCGCCGCGAGGGCCGCCACGGCCGCTGCGACGTGGGTGGCACCCGTAGCGGGGGCGGCGTCCGCGGCCACGTGCCGCCCGGCGAGGACGAGGCGGAGAACGCCTCGCTGGTGCGGGTCCAGGGGCGCCGCGAGGAGGTCGTCGAGGGCGGCGTCCACCACGGGAGCGGAACTCTCGGGCCCAGCGGCCCCGGGCCCAGCGGCCCCGGACCCAGCGGCCCCGGGCGACACAGTCCCGGGCGACACAGTCCCGGGCACCGCAATGTGGGGCGCCGCGGTCCCCAGTGCCGCGGTCTCGGACCCAGCGCTCCCGGGTGCAGCCGCGGGGTCCGGATCCGGACCGTCGGCGTTCCCCCCGGGAGCGAGGTCCGGCGACTCCCCCGGCAACCGGAGGGTGTCGAGGACCCGGTGCCCGCCCGCCCAGCTGGCGACCCGGCCGAGATCCGCGGCCGCCCGGTCCGGTGCGACTCCGAGCGGGGCGAGGCACAGGCGTCGGTCGACGGGCAGGCCGGCGGTCCCCAGGACGGCGACCACCCGGTCCAGGCGGTCGTCCGGCCGGGGCCGCACGGGATCGGCTGCTCCCGGGGACCGCTCGCCGGAGTCGTCGTCGGTGGCTGTCGCGGCCAGCTCCTGCGCCGCCCGCGGCGAACGTCCCGCCAGCCGGGCTGCGAGCACGGGATCGACCCTCCAGGGACCCGTCAGCTCCAGGCGGGCGTCGTGGGGACCCGACACCCGCACCCGGCACGGCCGGACGAGGACCGGCAGCAGCTCGCCGTCCACCCGGGCGACCCCAAGGACCAGGCAGCCCGCCGGGTGCCCGAGGTCGGCCAGCTCGGCGACGCGCCAGCGGAGCCGTCGCAATCGCTCCGCCCAGGCACTTCGGACGTCCACATCGCGGGCGAGTGCCGAGAGCTGCTGCTCACCGGTCGCGAGCCAGTCGTCGACGGCGGGGCCATGAGCGGGGGCGAGGTCGAGGACGGCATCGTCCACTGCCGCCAGGTCGTGCCCCGCCGGGGGACGACGCACGAGCGCCTCCCGTGCCCAGGCCACGGCACGGGACGCGCTCTCGGGCGAGGCGACACGCCCGGGGTCCGCCACCACGGGTGCACGGTAACCAGCGCCTCCGGCTGCGCCCGGCAGCCGCGACGGTCAGTCGTCGTCGGATCGTGCCGCAGCCCGGCGGCCGCGCCGCGGCCCGGCGAGCGGAGCGGTGTCGTCCGGCGCCGATGCGGGCGGCGGGACAAGACCGGCGTTGGGCGGGGCCGGGCGCGGCTCCTGCGTCAGGCGACGCGGGATGGACACCGGCCGGGGCAGCCGGGTCGGCCCGGCGGAAGCGGTCGGGGCGGCCGCCGGAGGGTCGGGGACGGCAGGATCCAGGACAGCAGGACCCGGAACGCCCGGATCCGGAACGCCTGGATCCGGAACGCCTGGATCCGGAACGCCTGGATCCGGGGCGGCGGATGCGCGCGTCCACCCCGCCGACATGGGAGGGACAGGCCCGGTGGAAGCTGCCGTCGGGGGCGTACCGGGTACCGGGCCGGACTCCGCAGGGGCCCCGTCCGGCCACCGCTCGTCGCCGTCCGACCTCTCGACGGCGTGACGGCCCCGGGGCCCGGGGTGCGGCAACGGTCCGGCGACCGCGCACGCGAGGGCGACCATGAAGAGCGTGAGGATGGACGAGACCGTCGTCGGATGGTCGAGAACGGAGGCCAGCCCGACCGCGGCGAGCCCGGCGACGGCGCCGCCGGCGAGGGCGGACCCGGCGAACGCCCGGCGCGCGCCCGCCACCAGCCCGATCCCGAGGACCAGGCTGATCAGGACGGGACCTGCCGGACCCGTGTCGACCAGCCAGTTCAGCCACAGGTTGTGCGCGTGGGCGTACGACGCGTCACCCACCGACGACATGACGTCACCCGCCCGCCCGTACCCGACGCCGTCCGGTCCTCCGGTCCGGGCCGCCGTCAGCGCCGCGGACCACAGCTCGTCGCGGCCGGTGGCCCGCCCGAGGACGCCGGTGACCGCGCCGACGGCCACCGCCGTCAGCAGCCCCGTGCCGCCCACGGCCAGCACCGCCGGCCACGCACCAGGTCCCCGGCGAGTCGCCACGGCCACCGTCACCCCGGCCACCACGACGACCGCAAAGGCCGCGATCGCCCCCCGGGAGAAGGTGACGACCAGTCCGGCGACGCCGATGCCGGCGAGCACCAGCCAGGCCATCCGCAGCCGGCGCGACGCACGCCGGGTCAACAGCCCCAGGGTGAGCGGCAGGGCGAGGACGAGATACCCGGCGAGCAGGTTCGGGTTGGAGAAGGTCCCGGTGGATCGGGTCACGGCCCCGGCGCCGTCGATGTCGGAGTTCGTCAGCCCGACGCGGTAGAAGCCGGTGTCGACCCCGTCGACGTACTGCTGAACGCCGATCGCGGCCGCCACGAAGGACGCCCCGAGCACGGTGACGAGCAGGGCGGGCACGGCGTCGGCGTGGCGCCGCACGACGCCGACCGCCAGGTAGAAGACCGCGACGGCGGTGACGAGGGCGCGCCATGCGGCCATCGACTGACCGTCCAGGAACAGGGCGGTCCCGGCGAGCGCCACGAGGGCGAGCAGCGGCAGGTCGACCGGGGTGAGGAAGGTGCTGGGGCGCGGCGCGGCGAGGAGGAGACCGAGCAGGCCCACCGCGACGACGACCCGCTGGACGGTCAGGAACTCCAGAACGGGTACGCCCTCGGCCAGGGCACGGTCCGGCAGCACTCCCACCGCGGTGTCGACGACGAGCAGACCCAGGGCCACCAGCGCGACGGCAGCGAACGGACTCCGGCCCCGGCCGGGCTGCGCCGGGTGGGCGGGCTCGGCACCGGGGTCGACGGCGAGGTCGCCGGAACGCCCGGTCGCGGGGCGACCGGGGGGCGGCACGGCGGCCAGCACGACGCGCGGCGGTCGGGGCGGGGTGTGCGGCGGGGCCTGCGCCGGGGCGTAGTCGCGCAGGTCGACGACACGATCGCCCCGCCCGCCCGTGACCGCCATGCGTGCTCCCGTCCGTCGGTCGCCGCGACGCCCTCCCCCGGGCGCCGCCCCGATCGCAGGCTACGGCGTCGAGACCGCTCAGGGGCAGTGGTCCGGGCACTGTGGGGACGGAATCCCCCTCGGCCTCGCCAGGTGAACCGACGTACCCTCGTCCGGGTGGGGGTGCTTCGGCTCGCGACGCACGCCCGGTCAGTCACGTGGGGTGAGTGTCTGGCTCGCCAGAGCGACCGGAATCGGTAGCATCACGTGTCCGTGACGGCTTCCCGACTCCGACTCGAGGTCCACCCACGTGACCCCGCGATGATCGCGGCCGCCATCGACTGCGAACGTCGGGTGTTCGAGGACCGCTACCACATGACGGCCGAGGAGATGGCCCGCGACTACGGCCCCTACGACGAGGTGTCGCTCTGGCTGACGGTTCACGAACCCGACGGACGGGTCATCGCGGGCAGTCGGCTGATACCGCCCAATTCGCTCGGGCAGAAGTCGCTGGACGACGTGTCACGCCCGCCGTGGCGTCTCGATGCGTCCGCTTCCCTGCAGGCCGCCGGCCTCACCTCGACACGGACCTGGGACGTCGCCACCCTGTTCCGTGACCGCCACGCACGGCATTCCGGGATGCACGTCACAGCAGCACTGTGCTACGCCATCATCCAGACGATACGGCACAACGGGGGGAACGCCCTCGTCGCAGTCCTCGACAGCGTCGCTCGGGAGATGCTCGACCGATTCTTCGCACTCCGGGTCCGGATGCTCCCCGGCGCCACCCGTCAGATGTTCATGAACACCCCGAACGACCCGACTTTCGCCTTTCTCAGCGAAATGCTCGAGCACTCTCGCCGGGTGAATCCGGAAGGGCACCGAATGTACGCGCTGGGGTCAGGGATCCATGGTGTCGAGCTGCCTGCTCCCCCCGCCTTCGCACGCGGGATCGGCGGCGCGGGCCGCCCCTCCGGCGTCATCGACCTCCGCGGCGGCGACGAGGAGGCGCTCACGATGCACCGCCCCGGCGGCTACGACGCCACGACCTGACCCGGTCCGGCGTGGACCCCCTGGTAGCCGTGCAGCCAGCGCTCCACGGCGGAGAACTCGATCGGCGCCGACACCAGGTAGCCCTGGATGACGTCGACCCCCAGGGACTCGATGACCTGGGCGACGTCCTCGTCCTCCACACCCTCGGCGACCACGCGCAGATCCATGGCGCGCGCCATGCGGGCGGTCGACTCCACGATCACCCGGCTGCGCTCATCCGTCGTGACCGTGGCCACGAAGGACCGGTCGATCTTGAGCTCCTGCACCGGGAGGTCGCGCAGGTACGCCAGGGACGAGAACCCGGTGCCGTAGTCGTCGATGGCTGCCTGGACGTGACGCCGGCGCATCTCGACGAGGGTCTCCCGGGCCAGCTCCGGGTCGGCGACGAACGAGTCCTCGGTGACCTCGATGAGCATGCTGTCCGCGGGCAGCCCGGCTTCCTCGATCGCCTCGTAGAAGCGGGGCAGCAGGTTGGTGCCCAGCAGCTCCGGCGGCGCGCAGTTCAGTGAGATCCGCAGGTCGAGCCCGCGCTGGCGCCAGTGGCGGGCGTCGCGGACGGCGCATCGCATCACCTCGTCCGTCAGGGCGGCCATGAGGCCACTGCGACGGGCGTCGGCGAGGAAGTGAACGGGGCTGAGGACCCCGCGGGTGGGGTGGTGCCAGCGGATGAGGCCCTCGAACCCCAGGACGCGCCGGGACACGGTCTCCACCTGCGGCTGGTACCAGAGGCGAAGCTCCCCCTCCGAGATCGCCCGGCGCAGCTCCTCGACGAGGATCAGCCGCTCGCGGGTGTACTGGTCCCTGGTGGCGTCGTAGAAGAGCACCCCGGACCGGCTGCCCTTGGCCTCGAACATCGCGATGTCGGCTCGCCGCAGGACCTCGGCGGCCCGACGGTCCTCCGGCAGGGACGCTGCTGCGCCCGCGCTGGCCCGCATCCGCAGGTCGATGCCGTCGACCCGCATCGGCAGGGCGACCTCGGCCCGCGCGTGGTTCACGGCGGTCACCAGCTCCGTGGGATCCGTGGTCGAGAGGACCACCGCGAACTCGTCCCCGCCGAGGCGGGCCACGAGGGAATCCGTACGGAAGGCGCCGACGAGGCGCCGGGCGATCTGGGTGAGCACGACGTCGCCCGCGCCGTGGCCGAGGCTGTCGTTGACGTCCTTGAACCCGTCGAGGTCGAGCAGGAGCAGGGTGGTGTCGGCGTGGGATCGCAGCCGGTGGTCGATGCGCTCGAGGACGGCCCGGCGGTTCGGCAGGCCGGTGAGATCGTCGGTCAGGGACAGCAGGCGCGCCTCCCGGGCGATCCGGGCGTCGCGCAGCGCCTGCAGCAGCCGGGCCGCGGCGGCCACCAGGGTGAGGATGGCGGGGAGGGTGAAGTACCAGGCCCCGGCGTCCAGCGGGCGCAGCGTGAGCAGGGCGACCGCCGAGGCCGCGGCGGCCACCTGGAAGGCGCCCGTCCCGTCGCCGGACCGCTCGCCGGCGGCCTGGCGGCTCTGGACCTGCAACCGACCGCACGCGGCGACGGCGACCAGCGTGAAGCCGATCCCGTACATCAGCACGAAGGCGCTGTCCGCGCTGTAGTCCCCCCGCCCGGCGGCGAGGAACGTGCCGAAGTCGCCGAGGGCCAGGCCGAGGAACCCGGCCGCCGGCAGCAGTCCGCCCCACGACACCGGCCGGGCCCGCAGGACGACGAACGCCAGGACCAGCCCGGCCAGCACGAGGTCCAGGAGGATCGGGTACATGGCGACGATGAACACGGCGCCCTCGAACTCCAGGCCCAGGGACACCGGGCTGGCGAAGACCAGGCCGGCGAGGCAGACCACGCCGCCGAGGACGACCGACGTCTCCAGCCACAGGGTGGACTGGGACAGGGCGCGCGGCGAGGAGCCCGGCCGCCCGCGCGTGGAGTCGAGCAGGAGATGGACCGCGAAGAGCACGTAGGACGGGAGGAAGAACACCTCGCTCACCGACGGGAAGCTGGCGCTGGCCAACCCCTCGCTGGCGTTGACGCCGGCGCCCACTCCCCACAGCAGCAGCGCCGCGAGCAGGGTCGCGGTCGATGCGCGGCGGATGCGGTCGAGCACCAGGGCCGCCGCCACCCGCACCGCGAGCAGGAGGAAGAAGACGGGGATCGCGACGTTGAGGGCGGCGTCGGTCAGGGCCGCGGAGCCGGCGGCCCGGGCGAGCAGGGGGAGCCCGGCCACCGCCGGGATGGCGATCCACAGCGCGATGTCGAGCCTGCGGCGCAGGCGTCGCAGGGCGCTGGCCCGACCCGGTGTGGTCATCCTCACGTCCCGGGGATCGGTTCGCAGGCCCACACCCTTGAGCCCACTCATCCGGCGGGTCCCCGGCGGTCCGGGCTCACCGGGCGGGCCCCAGCGCCTCGGTGCTGGGCCCCACCCGACGCCCCAGCCAGGCGTTCCAGCGCTGGAGCACGTCGAACCCGCGCCGGACCACGTCGAGGCACTCGCGGGTGTGAAGCCACTCCTCAGGCGGGTGCTGTGCGAAGGCCTCGAGCCGCCGACGACGGATCAAGTCGATCCGCGGGTGTTCCCGCGACCAGCCGCGGGGTGCGGTCCGCACGGGGTCGCCCTCGCCGAGCCGGTACCCGTCGGTCGCCAGGGCGTCCAGCGTGGCGTCCAGCTCACGCACGACGGCGGGCTCGTCCTGCAGGCGCCGCCACCGGTCGAGCTGGTCCCGCGCCGGGACGTAGTAGCCCCCGGCGATCATGAGCCCGGGCATCCCGAGCTCCAGGTAGAGCGCCCCCCCGCCGATGCCGTCCGCGACCATGCCCGCGGCCTCCTTGTAGGGGCGCTTGTCCGAAGAAAAACGCACGTCCCGGTAGGGGCGAAAGATCTTGAAGGTACCGTAGACCGGCTCCAGCTCCCTGGCCAGCGCCCGCATCGGCTCGGCCACCGCTGACTCGTAGCGTGGACGTCGGGCCTGCCAGTAGGTCCGGCTGTTGTCCGCCGCCAGGCCCAGATAGAAGTCGAGAGCGTCCTCGCCGAAGCCCTCGAACTGCGACACGCCCGTCATGACGTCATCCTCGCCCAGCGGTGCACCGTGGCGGGGCCGGGGACATCGTGGAAAGTCCCGGATCGCGGCGTGTTGTCGCCGAAAGTGCCTCTGTGGTCGCTTTCGGCGACGGAATCTCCGGTCCGAGTGGCCGGGCCACGTCACGAGGATTCGGAGTCCGCCGTGACCCACCTCTCCGAGGATGCTAGTCAACCCGATCGACGAGATCCGCGAGGCCGGCCGGGACCGCGAATTCACCGGTCTCGTCCGAGCGTTCCGCAACGAACTGAACGACCTGGTCGCGGAGTTCCCTCCCGGGCGCGCCGGCTTCCCCCGAACGAGTCCACCGGAGGACCGTGGTCCTGGGCGGCCTCCCGACGCGCGAGGCCCCGACGTCATGGCCCGTGGCCCGAGGTCGGCACCTCCCGCGCCCGCACTCCCGGCCGACCAGGTCGGTCCCACCCCGGTCGGCCGGAGCGGGTACCGTCGTCCTGGCCCGCCCTCGTAGCTCAGGGGATAGAGCAACGGTTTCCTAAACCGTGTGTCGGAGGTTCGAATCCTCTCGGGGGCACCCCTTCTGAGCTGTGGAAACGCCCAACGGCGACGTCTCCGCGCCAGCTCACCGACCGCCGTGGTCCGCATCTGGTCCGCATCAGTCCGCGGCTGTCCGCAGCGAGTGGGCACGGATCGCCTCGTCGAGGCGCGATGCCACGTCTCCGTGGTCGGTGTCGAACAGGTCCGCGTACACGTCCAGCGTCATGGCGGCCGAGGCGTGTCCGAGCATGCGTTGCACCGCCTTGACGTTCGCCCCGGCCGACACCGCGAGGCTCGCCGCCGTGTGCCGCAACTCGTGAGGAGTGAGCTCAGCAAGACCGGCCCGCGTCGCGGCGGGGTCGAAAACGTCCCGGCGGAAGTTCTGGTTGCGCAGCGGTCCGCCGCGCGAGGACGTAAAGACGAGGTCGTCGGTCTGCTTGCCGTCGACCGCCGCCGCCAGGTCCGGCGCGAGCACTCCCGGGAACGGGATAATCCGCACCCGATGCGTCTTTGTCTCACTGAAGGAGATGACACCGTTGACGTCCTTCATGCCTTCGGCGACCACGAGTTCGTACCGGTCAAGGCGGACGCGTTTTGCGCGCAGGGCAGCCACCTCGCTCCACCGCAATCCTGTGTACGCCAGCGTCCGGATCAGGCTGGCGTACTCGCCGCACTCCCGAGCTAGGTCCGCCACCTGACCGTGCGTCAGATACCGCTTTTCGGGCTTGCGCAGCCGGGGCAAACGCACCGCCGCCGCCGGGTTCCGCGAGAGCCGACCATCCCGCACCGCGTGGTCGAGAACGCGCGAGAACACCCCGTATGTCGCTCGGACCGACGACGCCGACTGGCCCTCGTTCTGCATCGCACGCACCCAGGTCGCCACGTGTGCGTGCGTCACAGCCGCTAGCTGCACCGAGCCCCACACCGGCACGATGTGATTGCGCACGAGGCCCGCGTACCGCGCGAGTGTCGTCTCTTCGAGGTGTGGCTGGGACGCGATCCACAGCGCCGCCCACTCCCCTACGGTCACCCGCGAAAGTGCGGGATCGAGCCACTCGCCAGCGGACAGCTTGGCCTTGACATCGGCCAGCCAGCGGGTGGCGTCCGTTTTCCGCGCGAAATGCCGAGCGTGCTCCCGGCCCGTGGCATCCCGGTACCGGGCACGCCACTTCCCGTCCGGCCGCTTCGTGACGCTCATGCCACCCGCCCGGCGACCCACTCGCGCACAAGGGCCGGGTCGTAGCGCAAAGCCCCTCCGACCTTGAGGGCGACGGGGCCGGTCCCCCGTTGCCGCCAGTGATAAACGGTCCGCACCTCCACGCCGAGGTAGGAGGCGAGGTCGTACACCGACCACAACGGCTCGCCGGACACCACAACCGGCGTTGGCTGCTCCGGAACGGCATGAGCGATAGCGCGGCCGAGGGCGACCAACTCGCCCGCAATGTCGGCTCCGCGAGACGCGCGCTTCCCGTGGCGCCCACGGACGGCCGAGAAGTCCGGCGGCGGACTAGTCGGTCTCCCCATCGTCGTCTCCCTCACGCAGCGGCTGAGCCGCCATCAGACCGATTGCTGAACGGTTGTCCACAGGGACCGGATGGGCCGTCGCGGATGGCTTTGGCGGCGGTGTACTGCTGGCGCCAGTGGTGGCGTTCGTGGGCGAGGTGCAGGACCGCGGCGCGGTAATCGACCTCCCCGGGTTCGACGGGTTCCCACCGGTACCGGGGTGTCCCGTCGTCGCTGGTCTGGTCGGCGGCGAGGCGGTCAATGTCGGGGCCGCCCTGGATGCCGGCGGCGGCGAGGGTTTCGCGGACGACGGTGGCGCGGTCGGCGGCGTGTTCGGTGAGGGTTTTGCCGGACCAGTGCCGCGACACCAGGACGCGGCGGCCCCCGAGGCCGGTGTTCTCGCGGTCGTGGGCGCGGCCGGGGCACATGCCCGGGATGAGGCCGGGTCCGGGGTCCTTGGGTTGGATGCCGTAGCGGAGCCAGTTCGCGCACCGCGGCCCGCACGGGGTGTACCGGAGTTCGGCGGCGAGGCGGTCGACGTGCGCGGTCCGGGTGGGGTCGACCTCAAGGGGACGGCCGGTGGTCTCGTCCACGGGGGCGTAGGTGTGGGCGATCGACTTGGTGAGGTACTTGACGAGGTAGCGGACCGCCCGGTCGGTGTCCGGCGACGGGGCGATCAGGCCCTTGATGTCGACCTGGGACCCGAACCGGGTCACGTGCCACGGGGAGGCGTCCGGGCGGGCGCCGAGGGTGTCCAGGGCGTGAGCCCAGGTGGGTAGCGGGGTCCGGGTGGTCGGGTCGAGGTAGGCCCCGGCCCCGTTCGCGGCGGTGGAGTCCCACACTGGTACCGCGTCACCGTCGCCGTAGACCACGGTGCGGGTGGAGGGCCACCACAGGGAGGCGTAGGTCGCGCGGGTCACTTGCTTGATGAGGGCGCGGGGGATGGCCCCGCGGATGGCGATGTGGACGTGTCCGGCCAGTCGGCGTTGGGCCTCGATGACGGCGAAGTACTGGACCTTGTACCCCGCACACCGGCGCAGGTTCTGCACCCACCGGTCCATCAACGCCGACAACGCGACCGCGTCCCGGGCCGCCGTCTCGTAGTCGTAGGTGCCGGGGTGCACCGGGGCGCCCGTGCCCGGGGTGACGCGCCCGTAGGACGGCAGCGTGAGGGTGACGAACATCGACGGCCGGTACACCGTGCCGTCCGGGGCGTGGAAGGTCCGCCCGACGGTGCGGATCTCGGTCGGGACCCGGGGCAGGTCGGCGGCGTCGTCGCGGCGCCGGGTCGAGCGCACCCGACGGCCATCCTCCTCGTCGGCATCCTCGCCCACCTCGTCGGCCAGCTCGTCGGCGTGGTCCTCGTCCTCACCGGTGCCGTCCTCCTCGGTGGCGGTGAGGGGGTCGTCGGTGAGGTGCCAGCCTTCGGCGCACTGCTGGGCGCGCAGAGCCCGGGCGCGGGCGGCGCACGGCGGGCACACGTACTCGCGGGTGGACCCGCAGCGGATCGCGACGGTCTGGGTGTGCCCGGTGGTGGTGTCGGTGACCTTGCGCACCAGGGGCCGCACACACACCCCGGCGCCGATGGCGTAGGCGCGCATGTCGGCATCGGTCGGCAACCGCACCCCGACGGTGCCCGGGGCGCGGCTCACCGTCGCCCCCCAGCCGGGGCGGCGGGCACGTCGGCGGACACGAGGTCGGGAAACAGGGGTAGTTGGGTGATGGCGCGGTCGGCTCCGGCCCAGAACCCACCCGTGGCGGTGATCTGTTCGGCGTGGGCCGCGCACGCCGTGCGGACGGGGCAGGTCCCGCAGACCCGGGTCATGGCCGTGACGGACCGGGTGGCGGTGCGCGGGGGCAGGGCCGTGGTGTCGGTCGTCCACGGCAGGTCCGGGCGGACCGTGCACGCCGCCCGAGCGGTCCAGTCCCCATCTGCCGCGCGGTCGGAGCGGGTCGAGACCACCCGGGGCGACGCCACCGACGCCGGGGCCGTGGGGGTTGTGGTGGTGGTGGTGGTCATGCGGCCTGCTCCTCCCCGGCGTCGGTGTCGGCGGTCTGGTCGGCGGTCTGGTGGTGGCGGGGTGCGGGGTAGTGCCGGGTCAGGGCGGTGACGGCGTGGTCGGACAGGAACAGCACCCGGGCTCGGATGGGGTCAGGGGTGCCGTCGGGGCGGGCGTAGCAGACCCCGGCGAGGTCGGTCCGGATGGCCGGGCAGGCAGCCCCGCGGGACAAGGCCCCATCGCCGAGGACCATGTCGACTTGGGAGGGTTCATCAAGGCGGAACGCGACCCGCACCGCGCACAACCCCCGCCACCGCACGACTTCCTTGGTGGGTTCGACGGTGGTCATGACGACCGTGTAACCGACACCCCGACCCCGGCTGGTGAGGGCGCCGAGGGCGGCTTCAACGCGGCGGGCGGTCTTGGCCTCGGCCAACGCGGTCAGGGTGGCGAGTTCGTCCACGATCACCACCCGGTGCGGGCTGGTCCCGGACGGGGTGTGCTGGCGGGCGCCGACCCGGGCGAGGTGCTGGGCGCGGGCGTCCATCTCCACCACGAGGCCTTCGAGGGCGTCGGCCATGTCGGGGATGTGACCGATGACCCGGGCCATGGGCCGAGCCGGGGTGGCGTCCATGCCGCCCTTGGGGTCCAGCCACGTCACCGCGACCAATCCCTTGGTGATCGCGTCCGCCAGGCCGTGCATGACGGCCCAGATCAGCGACGACTTCCCCGACCCCGTCGTCCCGGCGAACAACACGTGTCCCCCGACGAGACGGACCCGCCACACGTCCCCAGTCTCGGTGACCCCGACCGGCACCCCCCGCAACAACGCGAGGACGTCCGCGGGTGTGGACGCCACCGGCACCGCCAGGTCGACCGTGGACCCGGTGGTGAACGGGGACCCCGACGCGGTCGTGTACCCGGGACCGGCGGCCAGGGTGGCCGGGGTGACCGGGACGGCGAGGGTGTCGTGGCGCAGCAGGTGCACCCACACCCGTCCCGGACGGTCCGCGACGACCCGGGCGCCGAGGGACTTGGAGGCGTGGGCGAGGCTGTCCGCGGCGCGGGCAACGTGATCTGGCGTCAACCCGACCGGCAACGCGACGAGCAGCCTGTCGATGCCGTGGCTCGTGCGGACCCGGATCAGGCGGGCGGTGTCGGTCTGGGTCCACCCCATCCATCCCGACCCCGCGACATGAGGCCCGGGGGTGAAGGCATGGGCGGCGTGTTCGGCCGGGCCGACCCGCACACTCAGGCCATGGCGTAACGCCCACCCCTCCCACCGCGGCCCGTACACGAAGCCCCACCGCCACCACCACCCCGCCAGGGCACCCGGCCCCGCGGCGTAGCAGACCGGCGCGGCCAGGCGCCAGACAAGGAACCCGACCACGACCACCGCCGCGGTGATCAGGGCGGTCTCGGTGAGCAGGGCCAGCGGCCATCCGGAGAACCACACCAGCCACACCCACCCGATGACGACCGCCACGGCGGCGACGAGGCTGACCCGCCGGTGACGGGCGACCCCACGAGCCAGCACGTACACGACCCACCCCGTGAGGCGAGCGGCCCGGTAGACCCGAGCGGCGACCCGAGCGGCGACGAGCACGACCGCCCACACCGCACGGGCCACGCGCGTGATGACCCGACGCCCGGCAGCGGCGCGGCCCGGCGGGTACACCACCATGACCCCAGGGCTGGAGTCGCGGCGGCCCCGCATCGCCAACAACCCCGAGGACCCCGGGGTGCCTGGTGTAGGGGTGGTCATGGTCGTGCTCCTCTCGCGACGGCCCACAGGGCCTCGGCTGCGTCCATCAACTGCCCAGACGCGAGCAGGGCCGCGTTATGGGCCGGGGCGGCGGGCACGTCGGCGGTCGCGAGGTCGTCCGCGATCGCCCCGGCACGCTCGGACAGGTCCTCCACCCACCGCGCGAACTGCGTCACGACGGCGACGAGGTCGTCACTGCTGGGCGCGTGCAGCGCGTGCGCCCACGCCACGACATCACCCGGACTGCCGCCCCTCACAACCCCTCACCCTCACCCGTAGTAGCCGTGGCCGCCGTGGTGGCGACCGTGGTGAAGAACTCCGCGGCCTCGATCAACCGGGTTCGGGCCTGGTCAACCAGGGCGGACACCTGAGGGTCCGGAACAGTGCCCAGCACCCGCGAGACGACCTGCGCCTCGGCGGCGAGCAGGCCCGCCCGGTTGGCGTGGGACCGCGCGAAGTAGGCCACCTCCTGCGTGGTCGTCACTCCCAGCGCGCGAGCCCAGACCACCGGGTCCAGGGAAGACACCCGCAACGCGGACGACATGCCGGGGGCGGTCATGGCCGGACCTGCGCGGCCACGGCCGCCAACGTGTCCGCCGCCCCCGTCATCGCCGTGCGGGCGGTGCGGGTCGCGGTGCGGACCTGCTCGGAAGGGACGTCGGACACGATCGTGTCCAACAGGCGCGCCTGATCAGCCAGATCCGACGCGATCCGCGACAACTGGGACAGCATCTGCGCGAGCTCCTCCGCGCTGCGGGCGTCCAACTCCACCGCCAACGCGACCACGTCCATGCGGCTCACGACCCACCACCCAGGTGGCCGTAGGTCCCGGCCTTCAACGCGGTGGCGTCCAAGATCGTCCACGCCTCATTCAGCTCCGCCCGGGCCGTGCTCAACCGGGCCGTCAGGTCCTCATCGACGTCCAGGCCGCAGACCTGGTCCGCGAACGCGCTCATCTCGGTCCACAACTCCTCCGCGCGCTGGGCCATCCGCGACACCTCCACATGCACCGCGTCACCCGTCGACAAGCCCAACGCCCGACCCCACACGATCGGGTCACCCGCGGAGTCCGCCCACCAGCTCACGCCCCCGACCCCTTCCCACCAGACGAGGCACCAGCCGAGGCCGCAGCCGGGGTGCTGGGTGCGGTCATCTCCTCCGCCCGCCACGACTCCGACAGCGCCCCCGACCGCTTGTTCACCCGCACATCCACCACCAGGCCGACGAACCCCACCGGGGCGAACCGGGCGACCCGCGGTTCAGCCGGGGCACCCACGTTCACCCGGGACGTCACCATCGACTCCCGCCCGTACGCCACCTGCGACACCAGAACCTCCACCCCCCACAACGGCATCCCCGTCTCCGGATGCCGCGCCTGGGTGTCCGTCCGCTTCCGGCTGCCGTCCGGCAACTCCATCCACTCCGTGACCGCCTCCACGTTCCCCGTACCCACCAGCACCGTCCTGGCCCCATCCACCGCATACGTCGGCATGA
>JBHJOS010000057.1:0-18957 GCA_050329415.1 Kineosporiaceae bacterium | reverse complement strand
GCCGAGGTGCGGGCCCGCACCTCGCGGCGGGCGCTGGTCGTGCTGCTGACGACGGTGGACGCCGCGACCGCCGACACCGGCCTCATCGCGGCGGCGTCGGCGCTGGCCCGGCGGCACGTGGTCGTCGTGGCGTCGGTGACCGACCCGGCGATCACCGAGATGGCGGCCCGGCGCGGGGACGCCGCGACGGTGTACGAGGCGGCGGCTGCAGTGCGTTCCCGGGTCGACACCCGGACCGTCACGGAGTGGCTGGAGCTGTCCGGGGTCGAGGTCGTGGCCGCGGACCCCGAGCACTTGCCACCGGCCCTGGCGGACCGCTACCTGGCGCTCAAGGCGGCCGGCCGGTTGTGAGGCGTCGGGCGTGTCACGCCCAGAGACTGCAGATCGGAGCGGCGGACACGCGGTCGCTCACGACGTAGGCCCGCGGTCCGGTGTGCAGGAGGAGCCCGGCCTGGAAGCGGTCGCCGAGCTCGTCCCGGAGCCACTCGAGGTGACGGAAGTCCTCCCGCCGTGGCGCGGCCCGCGCCTTGATCTCCACGGCGACCACCCGGCCACCGCCGAACTCGCCGATCAGGTCGACCTCGCGGGACCCCTCCTCGCGACGCAGGTGGAACAGCCGGGGAGCCCGGGCGGACAGCGGCAGCTCGGCGCGGACCTGGGACACGACGAAGGTGTCGAGGACGCGCCCGAGAAGGTTGCCGTCGCGCAGGACGCCGTCCGCGTCCAGCCCCAGCGCCCCCGACATGAGGCCGGCGTCCACGAAGTAGCGCTTGGGAGCCTTCGTCAGCCGCTTGAGGCGGTTCGTCCACCAGGCCGGCAGGGCGTCGACCACGAGGAGGTTGGACAAGAGGGCGTCGTAGCTCTTCACCGTGGGCACGCTCACGCCGACGTCGCGCGCGAGCGAGGAGTCAGCGACCACACCGGCGGAGTGCAGGGCCACCGCCTGCAGGAACCGGGACAGGGGCACAGGATCGCGCACCCTGCCGACGTCGACGGCGTCCCGGGTGACGAGCTGCTCGACGTAGCTCGCGAGCCAGCGCGCCCGCCCGTCGTCCGTGGGCACGGCCAGGGCGTCCGGGAAGCCGCCGGCCAGGGCCAGGTCGACGTACCCGCGCAGGTCCGGTACGTCGGCCGGGACCGCCACGGCCTCGACGCCACCGGCGACGAGGCGGTCGAGCAGGGGCCGACCGTCCAGCCGGCCCAGCTGCTCGCGCACGGTCAGGCCCTGCATCGGGACGCGGACCAGCCGTCCGGTGCCCGGCCAGGTCGGGCTCGTCAGCTCGCCCCTGACCGAGCCTGTGACGAGGAAGCGGCCCGGTCGGGGATCGGTGTCGACGGCACGCTTGACGGCGCCCAGCACGTCGGGGACGGACTGCCACTCGTCGACGAGGACGGGCTCGGGGAGATCCCGGAGGACGGCGTCTGCGTCGGCGGCGACGCCCTCCGCCTCGGCGGGTCGGTCGAGACGAAGGACCGAGCGGGCGTGGCGGAGCCCGGTCGTGGTCTTCCCCGTCGCCCGAGGTCCGGTCAGCATGATCGCTGACACCTCGCCCAGGAGCCGACCGATGACCGCATCGAGCGATCGCGGAACGTAGCCGACCATGCTCAGCAGACTAGCGTGCGACCTTGTCGTTTACACTTTCCCGGCTGGGCTGGTTGCACTTTCCCGGCCAGGCTGGTTGCAGTTTCCCGGCCGGGCAGGGGTCACGGGTACTGCGTGACGTAGACCGGCAAGCCCACCCGCGTGGTGTCCGCCGCCTCGCCGACGCCGTTGACGACGTGGTCGATGGTGCCCGCGGTGAGGTTCACCGTCATGATCCGGTTGAGGCGGACGCCGGGCGCGACGGGCACCTCGAAGCCGTTCTCGGTGCGGATCGACGGGTCGTTGCGAGTGAACACGTAGACCCCGCCCCCGGACAGCGTGTGCCGCTCGACGTCGTCGGCCACCTTGTAGCCCGCCCAGCCGAGGACGTCGCCGTTCAGCCATTCCGCCTGGGACGGCGGGTCGTAGGGCAGCTCGTTCTGGTAGAGGACGACGGTCCCGTCCTCGCCGTTCCAGATCGTGTTGTGCTGCTGGAAGTGCTCGACGAAGAGGCCGGTCGCCGTGACGCGGTCGCCGTTGACCACGACCCCGTTGCGCCCGGTGCTGGTGACCCACCGCTCGGTGTCGCCGGAGAACCCCTCGACCCCGTGGTCGGCCCGCCATACCCAGGTGTGGTCCACGAGGACGTCGTCGCTGTTGATCTCCATCCCGACCACCGTGCGCCCGACGTAGGGGCCGCCGACCCGGAGGTAGACGTCCGAGAGCGTTGTGGGATCGAGCCGACCCCGCCGCTCCTGGGCGTCACCGCGACCGCGGTCGCCCTCGGGGGACCCCACCCGAAGCAGCACGGGCGACTCCACCGTGCCCGCGTCGATGGTGACGCCGGCGACCACGACCCCTGGGACGTCGGCGACGGTGAGCGGGACGGCACCGTCGACCGCCGTGAGCGTGGGATGCCCCAGGCCGAGCACGACCGTGCCGGGCCGCCTCACCCGGATGCTCTCGCCGACGTCGTACATCCCGGGTGTGAGGAGGAGGTGGCGGCCGCGGGCGAGTTCCCGGTTGATCCGCTGGACGGAGTCGGCCGGCGAGGCGACGAAGAACCGGTGCAGCGGAATGCTGCGCCCCGGGGTGGGGCCGTCGTCCCACGTGATGCCGCGGGAGTCCCGCCGGGCTTCGGGCACGCGGACGTAGGGTCGGCCCGAGTCGTCCGCGACGAGGTAGGGCTTTTCGCGGCTGATCGGAGTCGTGTCGAGAGTGGTGTACGGCGGGGCGGGGAACGCCTCGTCCGAGGGGGCGCCCTCGACCCCGCTGAAGACCTGGTTCCAGACGCCGTTCGACCAGCTGCCGATCTCGCTGTTGCGGGTCAGCCACTGCTGCTGGGAACCGTTGATCACGTCGCCCAGCCGGGAGTCGGCGATGAAGCCGCCGCTGGCGAACTGCGGGCCGGCCGTGCAGTAGTCCATCAGCGACAGCGTGCCGCCCGTCACGTCGAGCCGGCGCATCGACACCGCCTGGGACACCGCCCAGAAGTTGGCGGACGACCGGCACCCGTCCTGCCCGGCGGCGTTGATGTCGATCGTGAGGTTCGACAGGGTGCGCCAGAAGTTGACCAGGGCGACGCAGTCGCTCGTGCCGTCGGCACCCTGGCAGCGGTTGTAGACCTCGACCTTGCCGTTGATCGTGACATCGCCGGGTGACGCGCCGAGGCCGACGACCTCGGTGTAGTAGCCGACCCGGATCTGCAGCGGCTCGGTGTCACTGCCGTACACCCCGGGCAGGAAGAGCAGGGCGTGACGCCCGCTGCCCATCTCGTCGTCGACCTGCCGGGCGCTGATCGCGTCGATCGCCGCCTGGATCTCGGCCGTGGGCATGCCGGGGTCGAAGACGGTGACGTTCGGACCGAGGCCGAGCGGGACGGGGGGACGGCCCGGGCGGTCGGACGCCTCGCCGGCCGCGGTGGCTCCGGCCGGCGAGCCAGCGGACGCCGGGGCGGCGACGACCACCGAAGACGCCCCCACCAGGACCGCGAGGGAGAATGCGGCCACCCCGAGACGGTGAGCTGTCCGGCGGGACGGGATGACGGCCATGAGCCTCTCCTTCGAGGTCGGGCACGGAGAGCATCATCCTGTCACGGGGCGCAAGCCCCGCGCCCTCAGCCGGCGACGGGCTGGACCTCCCCGGCGAACTCCCGCCGGATGTCGCCGGTGTGCCCGGCCCGGGCAGCCCGGCGCCCCAGCACCAGCGCGTAGGCGGCGAAGGCCGACCACACGAGCACCCCGACCGCGATCCGGGCCCAGGTCGGCAGCGGGGACGGGGTGACGAAGGCCTCGACGATCCCGCTGACGAACAGCACCGGGACCAGGCCGAGGGCGACCCCGAACAGGGCCCGGCCCTCGGTCGCCAGGCTGTCGAGGCGGGGCCGGGGGCCGGGGTCGATCCATGCCCAGAACAGCCGCAGCCCGGCGGCGAGGGCGACGAAGACCGCGGTCAGCTCGAGCAGCCCGTGCGGGGTGATGAGCCCGAAGAACAGGTCGAGACGGCCGCACGAGGCCATGAACCCGCCGACGAGGCCGACGTTGAACGCGTTCTGGATGAAGACGAACAGCGGGAACACGCCGGTGATGCCGAAGGCGATCGAGATCGCCGCGATCCACGCGTTGTTGGTCCACACCTGCGCCGCGAAGGACCCCGCCGGGTTGCTCGAGTAGTAGGCGGCGAACTCGACCTCGCACAGCTGGCGGATCTCGGAGTCGGTCAGCATGGACGACCGGACTTCGTCCGAGCCCGCCACCCAGGCCCCCGAGGCCCAGCCCACCCCGACGAAGGCCACCATGACCGCGAGCGTCAGCCACCGCAGCCGGTAGAGGGCAGCCGGGAAGGACGCCAGGAAGAAGCGGGCGACCTCCCGGTGCGCGGGCTCGTGCACCCCGGTGACCCGCTGACGGGCGCGGTTGACGATGAGCGAGAGCCGCGCCACGAGGGTGGGGTCGGGGCTCGCCGAGCGCACCTGGGACAGGTTGGTGGCCGCCCGCTGGTAGAGGGACACCAGCTCGTCGACCTCGTCCGGGGTCAGCGATCGCCGCCGGGAGAGGCGGTCCAGCCGGTGCCAGTCGTCGGCGTGGGTGGCGACGAAGGCGTCGAGATCCACCGGACCAGCCTAGGGGGCGGGATGGCTAGGCTCGTGCGGTGTCCACGCTGGTGACCGGAGACGCGGTCGTCCTCGAGCTGCCGCCCGCCGGCCTGGCCACCCGGCTGGTGGCGATCGTGCTCGACGTCCTCGTGTACGTCGGATCCCTGGTCCTGGCCCTCGCGGTGCTCACCCCGCTGCTGGCGCTGGACCCGGCGACGGCCGGAGCGGTGTCCATCGCTCTCACCGTCACCTGCCTCGTCGTCGTGCCGACGGTGGTCGAGGCGGCCACCCGCGGGCGCTCGCTCGGCAAGCTCGCCCTGGGGCTGCGGGTGGTGCGTGACGACGGCGGGGCCATCCGCACCCGCCAGGCGTTCGTCCGCCAGCTCACCGGCGTCGGCGAGATCTATGCCACCAGCGGGATCATCACGGTGTTCGCGGTGCTGTGGAATTCCCGGGCCAAGCGGCTGGGGGACATGCTGGCGGGCACGTACGTCGTGTCCGAGCGCACTCCCCTGCTCGGGACCGCGATGCCGATCATGCCGCCCGGTCTCGAGGGGTGGGCGCGGACCGCCGACCTCGGGCGGATCCCGGGCCCGCTGGCACTGGGCGCCCGGACCTTCCTGTCGCGCGTCGCCATGATGACCCCGGCAGCCCGGACCGAGGTGGCCGGCCGCCTGGTCGGGGAACTCGCGACGTTCGTCGCTCCCGCCCCCCCGCCCGGGACCCCGCCGGAGGCGTTCGTCTCGGCCGTGCTCGCCGAGCGCCGCCGACGCGACCTCGAGCGCCTGGCCGGCGAGCGGGCGCAGCTCGACCGCCTGCGCGACCTCACCGCCCGCCGCCGCGAGCGGGTCTGACGCCCGCTCCACCCGGGTCGAACCGACACTGGCCGCCGCTGAACGACGAGCACCGGCCTGTCAGGGGCCAGGTCGCCTCACCCGAGTCGTTGGACAGTGCAACTTGCACACTGCATCGACCGCGAGACGAGACTCCCCTGGGATGCGGGCCACCCACAGCGGCGACGACGACTCTCGTCCCCGGCCGAGGACGCCCGGCCGATCGCTCGACGTCACGGCAGCAGACCAGCGCCGCTGGTCAGTAGCGGTAGTGCTCCGTCTTGTAGGGGCCTGCCACGTCGATGCCGAGGTACTCGGCCTGCGACTTCGACAGCTCGGTGAGCCGGGCGCCGAGGGCGTCGAGGTGCAGGCGGGCCACCTTCTCGTCGAGGACCTTCGGCAGGATGTGGACACCGAGGGGATACTCCTCCCCCGGCTTGGTGAACAGCTCGATCTGGGCGAGCACCTGGTTGGTGAAGGACGACGACATGACGAAGCTGGGGTGCCCGGTCGCGTTGCCGAGGTTGAGCAGCCGGCCCTCGGACAGCACGAGCACGCTGTGCCCGTCCGGGTACACCCACTCGTGGACCTGCGGCTTGATCTCGATCTTGCGGATGCCGGGGACCCGCGCCAGGCCGGCCATGTCGATCTCGTTGTCGAAGTGACCGATGTTGCCCAGGATCGCCTTGTCCTTCATTCGGCCGATGAGCTCGGCGGTGACGACGTCCTTGTTGCCGGTCGCCGTGATGACGACGTCGGCCCGGTCGATGACGTCCTCCAGGCGCACCACCTCGTAGCCGTCCATGGCCGCCTGCAGGGCGTTGATCGGGTCGATCTCGGTGACCACGACCCGGGTGCGCTGGCCGCGCAGCGCCTCGGCCGAGCCCTTCCCGACGTCGCCGTAGCCGCAGACGACCGCCAGCTTGCCGCTGAGCAGGACGTCGGTGGCCCGGTTGATGCCGTCGAGGATCGAGTGCCGGGTGCCGTACTTGTTGTCGAACTTCGACTTCGTCACCGAGTCGTTGACGTTGATCGCGGGGAACAGCAGCGAGCCGTCGCGCACCCGGTCGTACAGCCGCAGCACGCCGGTCGTCGTCTCCTCGGTGACCCCGCGGATCCCGGCGGCGAGGCGGGTCCAGCGCTGGGGGTCCGCGGCCAGCGAGCGACGCAGCACGTCGAGGACGACGGCCATCTCCTCGCCGGTGTCCTCGGTGGTGGGCGCGACGACACCGCTGCGCTCGGCCTCGACGCCGAGATGGACGAGCATCGTGGCGTCCCCGCCGTCGTCCAGGATCATGTTCGGCCCCACGCTGCCGTCGGCCCCGGCGCCCGGCCAGGTGAGCACCTGCTCGGTGCACCACCAGTACTCCTCGAGCGACTCGCCCTTCCAGGCGTACACCGGGACCCCCGCGGGGGCGTCCGGGGTGCCGTGCGGGCCGACGACGACCGCGGCGGCCGCCTCGTCCTGGGTGGAGAAGATGTTGCATGAGGCCCAGCGCACGTCCGCGCCGAGGGCGACGAGGGTCTCGATGAGCACCGCGGTCTGGACGGTCATGTGCAGCGAGCCGGTGATCCGGGCGCCGGCCAGCGGCTGAACCCCCGCGAACTCGGACCGGATGGCCATGAGGCCGGGCATCTCGTGCTCGGCCAGACGGATCTGGTGACGGCCGGACTCGGCCAGGGACAGGTCGGCGACCTTGAAGTCGGGCGTGACGGACACGGGGTACCTCCAGGAGTGGCCCAGAAAGTCGTGGTGGGCCGACGGATCGACCGCCCCGGCGCGATCCCTCAGGATCAGCAGCCTGGTGCCGACGGGACACTCGCCCGACGCACGCCGGAGTGCGCGGGTGCGCGCCGGTCGAGAATAGCGGGCGTCAGTCCCCCGCTCGCCACCGGTCCCGCAGATCGGCCAACGACGGCGACCGTCCGGGGTCCAGCCGGGACCCCAGCGCCAGGTAGGTGGCGGCGAAGTCGACGCGGGCCGCGAGCTGCGCCAACCGGGCCAGCGCTGCGCCGGGTTCGGCTTCGACCTCGCTGATCCGCACACCGACCCCGTGCGCGAGGTCCCGCACCGGGTCGACGGCGGCGGCACCGGCCGGGGCGCCCGCGCCGTCGATCCCCTCGGACAGCAGCACCAGCTGCATCCGCGCCGCCGCCGGGCCGTCGACGAAGGGATCGGCGAACGGGTCCCGGTCCCGGCCGGACAGCGGCCCGTCGAAGAGGGCCACCACGTCGCTGGCGTCGTCGGGCAGAGTGCCGCGCACGGCCGGGACCTTGGCGGCCCGGGCCAGCATGGTCGTGGCCCGGGCAGCGGCGGCCTGGGCGAGATCGCCGTCGGCGAGCACCACCGGGACCGCCCCGTCGAGCTCCGTGGCCAGGGACTTCGCCGGGTTGACGAAGGCCGGCGACGAGGGCCGGTTGGCCTCGGCCTCGGTGTCGAGGCGGTCCGCCGCCTCGGCGAAGTGCCGGGACGGCACGTCCACGAGGCCGAGGGCGTCCCCGGCCAGGAGCACGGGTGTCAGCAGCGACCACACCCCGCTGCGGGTCTGCAGGGCCGGGGAGTCGGCCATGCGGCCCGGCCGCAGCGGCCACAGGGTGCCGTCGGTGGCCTCGACGAGCCGGGCGAGCGGGGACGCCTCCGTCGTCACGGCGAAGACCCGGGCCCCGCGCCGGGCGGCCTCCGCCGCCAGCGAGGTGACCTGGGGGGCGCGGCCCGACACCGACACCGCGATGACGAGGTCGAGCGCCCCCACCCAACCGGGCAGGGGTCCGCCCCGGCGCGACGTCACCGGGACCGGGGACGCCGGGCCGGCGAGCGCGGCGAGTGCGTCGCCGACGAACGCCGAGCCACCGAGCCCGGCGACGAGCACGGTGCGCGGGCGCCCGTCGTCGACCAGTCGGGCCGGTGGGGTGAACTGCTCGGCGGCCTCCCGGACCGCGGCCCCGGCCAGGGCGAGGGAGCGCAGAGTCCGGTGGGTGTCGGCCGCGGCGAGGGCGTCGGCGTCGTCCAGCAGGGCGTCGTCGATCACGGCTGCCTGGCCTCGTCCACCAGCAGGACGGGGACGCCGCCGTCGACCCGGTACTGCAGGCGGCAGCCCGGGTCGGCGGCGCCGGTGCACCACAGCTCCAGCCCGCCGTCGGGGCCCGCGGCATCGGCCAGCTCGCTGCCGCAGCGCGGACAGCGGAGGATCCCCCGCAGCCATGCCTCCAGCGGCGGGGCGGGCGCCTCAGGCACGGCCGTTGCCCGTCCGGATGACGTCGAGGAACTCGTCGCGGACGGTCGACATCACGCCCTCGTCCCCCGCCTCCACGTTGAGCCGCAGCAACGGCTCGGTGTTGCTGGGGCGGATGTTGGCCCACCAGCTGCGGTCCGGCGCCACCACGGTGACCCCGTCCAGCGTGTCGAGGGACGCGGCGGGGTGGTGGGCGGCGGCGTGCGCGGTCACCTGCCGCAGGCTCGTCCCGGTGTCGGCGACGGTGCTGTTGATCTCCCCGCTGCGGTGGTAGCGCCGGTACGGGTCCACCAGGGCGCTCAGCGGGGTGCCGGCCGGCGACTCCCCGAGCGCGGCGAGGACGTGCAGCGCGGCAAGCATCCCGGAGTCCGCCCCGAAGAAGTCGCGGAAGTAGTAGTGCGCCGAGTGCTCCCCGCCGAAGACCGCCCCGGTGCGCGCCATCTCCGCCTTGATGTAGCTGTGCCCGACGCGGGTGCGGACGGCCTGCCCGCCGTCCTCGGTGACGACGTCCGGCACCACCCACGACGTGATGAGGTTGTGCAGGATGGTGGGCCGGTCCTCGCCTGCGGCCCGGGTCCGGGCGATCTCCCGGCGCGCCACCAGGGCCGCGACGGCGCCCGGGTCGACCGGCTCCCCGGCCTGGTCGACGACGAAGCACCGGTCCGCGTCGCCGTCGAAGGCCAGCCCCAGGTCCGCCCCGTGCTCGCGGACCGCCGCCTGCAGGTCGACCAGCGTCGTCGGGTCGAGGGGGTTGGCCTCGTGGTTCGGGAACGTGCCGTCGAGCTCCAGGTAGAGGCCGACCAGCTCGACGGGCAGGACGGGCAGCCCGGCGGCGGTGCTGAGCACGGCCGGGGTCGTGAGACCGGCCATGCCGTTGCCGGCGTCGACGACGACGCGCAACGGCCGGATGCCGTCGAGCGGCACCAGCGAGCGAAGGTGGCCCGCGTACTCGGCGAGGGTGTCGGTGCGGGTGGTGGCCGCGATCCCGGTGGCCGGTGGAACCGTGCCGGTGAGCAGCGCGATCGCGCGGTCCCTGATGTCGGCCAGGCCCGTGTCGAGGGCCACCGGGCGGGCGCCCGCCCGGCAGATCTTCATGCCGTTGTACCGCGCGGGGTTGTGGCTCGCGGTGATCATGACGCCGGGGGCGTTGCGGAGCCCGCTGACGAGGTAGAGCTGGTCCGTGGAGCACAGACCGATCAGCTCGACGGGCACACCGGCCGCGGTCGCCCCCTCGGCCAGGGCGGCGGCGAGGTCGGGCGACGACTCGCGCATGTCGTGGCCGACGACGAGACCGGTGACCCCCGGTGCCGCCGTCACCTCGGCGACGGCGATCCCGAGTGCCCGGGCCGCCGCGGCGTCCAGGTCCTGCCCCGCGACCCCGCGGATGTCGTAGGCCTTGACGGCCCGGTTGAGCGGATGAGTCACCGCGGCAGGCTAGCGGCGCCGCCCCGGGATCTCAGGCCGGTCGGCGGGTCCGGTCCAGCACGGCGGTCACGTCGAGGACGTGGCCGTCGTGCTCCCACGCCCGTTCCTCGCAGACATGGCACGAGACGAAGTCCACCGCAGTGCCGTCGGTCAGCTGCATGGCCAGCCGGGTGAGGCGCTCGCTGCCGCAGGCCCGGCAGCACCGGCCCGGCCGGTGCTGCGGCTGCGTGAGGGAGCCGAGGGGCGGCGCCTCGGCGGTTCGGGACCGGCGGGCGGGGGGCCCGGCGTCGGGGCGGGCGACCGTGTCGGCTCGGTGTCGTGGCACCCGCGTCAGGTCGTCCCCCGGGCGACCCCGCTTGAACAGCGGGAGGGTCGCGGCGGATCGGTCATCCCGGGCGGGCGGAAGGGCCGGCCCACGCCGGGCCGGCCCACGCCGGGCCGGAACGGTCAGGCAGGGCCGTCCCGGAGCACCCGGAGGTGGCCCCGGCGACCTGACACCGCCGGTCGGGGCGGTGCCGGGTCCGGCGCCGCCGGGCGAGGCCGGGCCGCCTCGCGGACGGCGTCCGCGAGCGCAGCGAGGTCGTCCGGATGCGGGCCGGCGGCCGCCGGGTCGTCGCCGGCCAGCCGCACGACCTCCCAGCCGCGCGGCGCGGTGAGACGGGTGGCGTGGTCGGCGCACAGGTCGTAGCAGTGGGGCTCGGCATAGGTCGCCAGCGGCCCGAGCACGACCGTGGAGTCGGCGTAGACGTAGGTGAGGGTCGCCACCGCGGCCGCACTGCAGCCGGTGCGAGAGCATCGGCGCACGCGCGCCGCCCCTGCCGCCGAGGGCACCGTCCCGGACACGCCCCAGACGCTACGACGCCGGGGGCTCGTCGCGATACCGGCACGCCGCCGCACCCGGCCGCGGGCGCGCCGTACCGTGAGACGCGTGAGCGCCTCCTCGGGTACCCCGGTCCCCGGGACGCCACGGTCCGGGCGACCGCCCGGGCGCACTTGGCCCCGGCGCCGGGACCGACGGGGCCGGGGCGTGCGGGGACATCTGCTGCCGCCGCACCTGCCGGGTCACCGGACCCCGGCGGAGCGGTTCGACGACCTCGTCCTCGACTCGGTCGACCGGCTCTCCCGGAGGTGGGGCGCCGAACTGGACATCGTCGACGTGGCCGTCGAGGAGGTTCCCCTGGCCGACGACCTGCCGCCGGGATCGCCCGTTCCCACGGGCCGGGCGGAGCCCGCCCGGCCGGACAGGCGTGCCCGGATCGTCCTGCACCGGCGGCCCCTGGTCGACCGGTCCGGGGACGATCTCGGCCGGGCCGTGCACCTCGCCGTCGCAGAGCAGCTCGCCGCCCTACTCGGCAGGAGCGTCCACGACGTGGACCCGGACCTGGACGACGTCGACTGACGGGTCACCGGCTCAGCGCGGGACGAGGCTGACCACGGCGCCCTGCGACCCACGCGGTCGGACGCTCGTCGTGGCCAGGCCGTCCGCCGAGGACAGCGACAGCCCCAGGGCCCCGCGGACGGCACCGCCCGGCGGTGCGTCCGGGCCCTCGCCGGGGGCGGACCGCAGCCGGACGCCGGCGAGGGTGCCGCCGCCGGGCACCGCGTCGAGCGGGGCGGAGGTGGCCGTCCCGGCGGCGACGGTGAGGCGGCGGGTGTCGACCACGGCGCCGGTGCCGTCGAGCAGGTCGACGTCCACCGTCGCGTCGGCCTCCGCGGTCAGGTGCAGGCGGGCGACCGAGCCCTCGGGCAGGGCCGGTACCGGGACCACTGCGGCGGAGACGTCGGTGGCCGCCACGGCCGACGCCCACCCGACGTCCAGGGCACCGTCGGCCCGGGTGCGCACGGAGCGGGCCGCCGCCGCGACCGGGACGTCGGACTCGATCCACACGGCGTAGGTCCCGGGGGCGGGCAGGGCCACCAGTGCGGTCCCGCCGGGGACCAGCGCGACCACCTCGGTCGTCGCGGACCCTCGCCCGGCGTCGCCAGATCCCGCGCCCGATCCTGCGTCCGCGGTGGGGACGACGGTGACCCGGGCGACTCCCGCGGCCTCGCCCGGCACCCCGACCGCGACCAGGGAGCTGCCGGCACCCGCCGCCCCCCCGGCGGGGTCCGGTCCCGGGTCGGGGACGGTGACGACCGGGATCACGAGCCGGGTGCCGGGCGGCACCAGCGCCTCGTCGTCGGTCCCAGCGGCCCGCAGCCCGGCCACAGCGGTGTCGCGCAGGGTGCCGGCGACAGCCCCCGTCTCGGCGCGGACCTCGACCGCGGCCACGCCCTCGACCACCGCGAGGGCATCGACGGCCACGGCGGCAAGGCCCCCGGCCTCGACCGAGAGGGCGCCGACGCTGCCGCCGGGCACTCGTCCGGAAGACGTCAGCAGGGCGACCGCGACGCCGGCGGGGACGTCCCCGGGGTTGGCGAGGACCAGGCGTGGCCGGCGGCCCGGCGCGGTCCCGCCCGTGAAGGCGTAGCCGACCTCGGCGGCGGCCGGGCACGCGGCGAGCACGAGTGCGCCCGCACCGGTACCGCTCGTCATCGCGCCCGCCTGCAGGCCGGAACGGTCCCCGTCCCCGGTGATCGCCTCCGAGACGCTCGTCACCTCGCTCGTCGTGGCGTCGGCGGCCTCGCCGCCGGCGCCCACCGGGACGACTGCCGCGGTGTCCCCGGGGCACACCGCCCGCTCACCGGGTGCGGCCAGGGTGACCGCCCGCACCAACTCCGGCACCGCGGCACCGGCCCCGCGCGACCCCGTCGCTCCCCCGACGACCGCCCCGACCACCAGGCCGACCACCAGGACCCCGGCCGCCGTGGCCGCCGTGGCCGCCGTGGCCGCCGTGGCCGCCGTGGCCGCCGTGGCCGCCATCATGGTGAGCGGTGGCGCGGGTGGGTCCGCGGATCCCGGCTCGCCGACGAGAGCCGGGGCGCTCCCGGCCCGCCGGCCGGCACCGACGACCAGCAGCACGACCAGCACCGCCGCCCCGGCCCAGGGCAGGGCGGCCTTCCCCAGTGGCGCGACGGTGACGGGTGCCCCTGCCGCCACGGGCGGCGGCCCCTCCCGGTCGACGCGCCACACCACCCGGCCGGGCACCCGGGCCACCTCGCCGAGGCCTGACCGGGTGCCGACGGCGGCAATCACGGGAGCGGCCGTCCCCTCGGGCCCGTCGACCACGATCCACCCGACGGCCTGCGCCGCCAGGGCTGCCGCGAGCCGGTCCGGTGCCGTGGCATCGGGCGAGCGTCCGAGCAGGTCGGTGGCGAGGTCCTCGATCTCGGGCGAGACCGCGCCGCGAGCCTGCTCCGCCGCCGAAGCCGAGCCCGGCCCCGGCTGGCCCCGGTCCAGCGCCCACGTCACCGTGGCCACGCCGTCCCCGTCGCCGCCCCGGACCGTCAGCGTGAGGGTGCCCAGCCGGGAGGGCGACGCCGCGTCCACCGTGGCCGGCACCGGGAGCCCCGGTTCGGAGGGCACGGTGACGACAACTCCGGCGCCGACCCAGGCGACCACGAGCGCCACTGCGGCCGCGAGTGCCCCCCGCCGGACCAGCGCGCGGGGCCGGCGCCCGGCCACCCCGGCAGCGGCCGCGACGACCAGCCCCAGCAGGGGCGCCGTCCAGACCGGGTCGAATCCTCGCACTCGCCCGTCCGGCAGCGCGGCCGTGGTCCCCGAGGCGACGACGGCAGACGCGGCCAGCACGACCGCTGCCACGCTCGCGACCCGGGCCGCGGGCGAACGGAGCACCCCGAGGCCCGCCGCCGCGAGCCCGCCTGCCAGGAGTGCCCCGAGGGCAAGCAGTGCCACCCCGGCCACCGGGTCGACGGGAATCCACGCGCCCTCCCCCACGGCGTCCGCAACCGGTGCCCCGGTCCGGTGCGCCGGCGGCAGCAGGAGGACGGCGAACGAGGTCCACGCGGTGGCCGACCACGCCGGGAAGGCCACGCCCGGAGCCGCCGTCACCGCCAGGACCGCCAGCAGCCGCCAGCGCCGAGCCGGTCCCCGGCGGGCCACGACCGCGAGGCCGGTCGCCGTCCCCAGGCCCACGAGGACCGGCCAGGTCGCCGGCTGGAGCGCGACCGTGACCACCGCGGCCAGTGCCCCGGCAGCGACGGCCGTGCCCAGCCACGGCACCGGCCGGCGACGCGCGGCGACGAGCAGCGCCCAGAGCGGCACCGGCGCCAGGGCGTGAACCAGACGCTCGTCGGTGGTGGCGGCGTAGCCGGTGGCCGCGGCGGCCGCCAGGCCGGGCAGCAGGGCCCACGCGACGCCCACCGTGAGGGGGACGCGACGTCCGGGAGCCACCTCGCGGACCAGCGCCCAGGCGGCGACGACGGCCACCGGCACCACCGCCCACCCCGCCCACACCGACGCCTCGGCCAGCGTCCCGCCGGCCGGTGACCGCCCCGTCGCGACGCCGGCGACCCCGGACAGCACCGCCCACACCGTCGTCGCCGGGTCCGCGGGCGCCGCGCCCACGACGGTGCGCTGCCACAGCTCGGAGGCCGTGAGTCCGGTCGCCGCCACCGTGCGGATGCCGAGCCCCGCGTCATCGGCCATCCCCGGCCCGGGCGCCTGCACCCGAGCCAGGACACCGGCCACCGCGGCTGCAGCGGCCGCGACCAGGAGCACCGGGTGGGGCCGGAAGCCTGCGACCCGTCGTGCGGCCTCGGCGAGTTCCTGCTCGAGCCGGTCGGCGGCGAGCCGGAGGCCGGACGGCTGCAGGCGCCGCACCGCCGCCCGGCCCGAGGGGCGCGTGGGCCCGGCCCGGCGCAGGCCGGCGGCGATCCGCCAGGGCGTCGAGGCGACCGACCACCAGGCCACCAGCTCGCCCGCCGCCGCCCCCGGACGGCGGCTCCCCAGCAGGAAGCCGGCCTGGCCCACCACCTCGAGGAACAGCCAGGCCAGGGTCGGCAGTGCCCGCCAGGGACCGGCCGCGACGACCCGGGAGTGGATCGCGTGGCGGCGCCGGTGCCCCCGCAGCCGGTCCCCCGACGGGCCGCGACGGCGCCTGGCCGCGCCCCGCCGCAGCAGCGCGTCACCCGAGCGGACGCCGGTCTCGAGGGCGGCGACGTGCTCGCATCGGGCAGCGGGCACGACGACCACCCGATGCCCCGCGGCCCGCACCCGGCGACACAGGTCGATGTCGTCACCGACGAGCGGGACCGCGGGATCGAAGGCACCGACCGACTCCACGACGTCCCAGCGGAGCAGGGCACCGGCGGTGGAGACGGCCAGCACGTCCGACCGCGAGTCGTGCTGGCCCTGGTCCCGCTCGCCGGGGGCGAGCCCGGTCACGCGCCGGCCGGTCGGCGACACCGTCACCCCGACCTCGACGAGGGCGGCAGGGTCGTCCCAGGCCACGAGCTTGCAGCCCGCGACGGCCACCGTGGGAGCCGCGATCATCGAGCCGAGGAGCATCTCCAGCGCGTCCGCCGCCGGGGCCGAGTCGTCGTGGACGATCCACACCAGGAGCTCGACCCCCCGGGCGCGACGCCCCGTCGACGGCACCCACGATGCGGCCAGCACCTCACGGGCACGCGCCACGCCGACCGCGACGGCCTGCCCGGGAGACGCCGTCCGCGGCAGCGTGACCACGGCGGACACCTGAGGCGCGGCGGCGAGGAGGTCACGGCTGCCGTCGACCGAGCCGGTGTCCACGGCGACCAGGACGTCGGGACGCCGGGTGGCGCCGACCAGTGCGGCGAGGGTCCGCGGCAGCCACCGGGCGCCGTCGTGGGCGACGAGGACCGCGAGGACCGGGACGGCGTCGGCATCCGGTGGGTGGACGACCTCGGATGGGCCGGCCAGGAGCGCTCCGCGGTCCTCCGGGGAGCGCCGGGGCCGCACCCGGGGACCGGGTCGGCCCTCGGCCGACCCCCGGCCCGGGCGCCGCCCGCCGGAACCGGGTGGCTCGACGATCGTCGAGCCGGTCACATCCCCCTCGCCGCGCCCTGCCCGGCCCCGGGGCCGGTCACGGTCATCCGACGCGCTTCTTCAGACGGCGCCGCTCGCGCTCGCTGAGCCCGCCCCAGATCCCGAACCGCTCGTCGTTGGCCAGGGCGAACTCGAGGCATTCGGCCCGTACCTCGCAGACCGAGCACACGCGCTTCGCCTCACGGGTCGAACCACCCTTCTCCGGGAAGAACGCCTCCGGGTCGGTCTCGGCGCACAACGCCCGGTCCTTCCACAGCGGGTCCAGCTCTCCCGCGCGGGCGGCCAGCAGCAGCAGGACCCCCACGTCCGTGGCGTCGGACACGGAGGATCCGTCGAGGTCGTCGTCCGCCAGGTCGTCGAGGTCGTCCGCCGGGTCGCCGAGGAGGTCGTCCGCGGCCACGTCCCGGGTCCGGGCCAGCGGGATCGGCACACCGGACCCACGCGTGCCGAGCTCCGCGTCCACCGCGTCCAGGAGATCCCCGACGGCAGCCCCCCGGTCCCCGGTCCCTGCCCCTGCGCCGTCGGTCCCGCCGATCCATGCTGTCGCGCCCACCATGGCCATGTTCTCCCCGCCTCCTGCGCTCGACCCGTCGGCTCGACCTGCTCCGAACCACCTCCTGGGAATTACACGCGTGTCATCACGGACCGTCAAGCGGAATGGTGTGATACACAGGCCGCTTTGCACTGTGAGTAACGCTTGTTCTGCGAGAGAGGATCAACCGATGCGGATCACTGTCCTCGCGGGAGGCATCGGTGCAGCCCGCTTCCTCGTGGGCCTGCGAGCGGCGGCGCCGGGCGCGGACGTCACCGTCATCGGCAACACCGCGGACGACATCACCCTGCACGGGCTGCGGATATGCCCCGACCTCGACACCGTGATGTACACGCTCGGCGGCGGGGTCCACCCGGAGCAGGGGTGGGGACGGGCGGAGGAGTCCTTCGCCGTGGCCGCCGAACTGGCGGCCTACGGGTCGGCACCCGACTGGTTCACGCTGGGCGACCGGGACCTGGCGACGCATGTCGTGAGGACCCGCCTGCTCGGGACGGGCCGGCCCCTGTCGGAGGTCACCGAGGTGCTGTGCCGCCGGTGGCGGCCGGGGGTCCGGCTGCTGCCGATGACCGACGACCGGGTCGAGACCCACGTCGTGCTGCCGGGAGGCCCCGGCGCCGACCCGGCCGCCGTCCACTTCCAGGAGTGGTGGATCCGGATGCGGGCCGCGCCGGACGCCGAGCGGTTCGAGATCGTCGGGCTCGCGGCGGCCCGCCCGGCGCCGGGGGTCCTCGCCGCCGTGGCGTCGGCCGACCTCGTCGTCCTCGCGCCGAGCAACCCGGTGGTGTCGCTCGGGCCGGTCCTGGGAGTGCCCGGCCTGCGGGAGGCCATCCGGTCGGGGCGGGCGGCGGTGGTCGGCGTGTCCCCCATCATCGGGGGCGCGGCTGTCCGGGGCATGGCCGAGTCCTGCCTGCGCACCGTGGGGGTGCCCGCCACCGCGGCGGCGGTGGCCGGGCTCTACGCCGACCTGCTGCACGCCTGGGTGGTCGACCCCGTGGACGAGGCGCAGGCGCGAGCCGACGGGCCGGCCGGGGTCGAGGTGGTGGCGCACCCTGCCCTCATGACCGACGCCGCTGCCGCAGCCGCCCTGGCCGGTGCCGTCCTGGAGGCCGCCGGCCCGGTCCCCGCAGCGTGAGCACGCCCGCCCCGCCCCCGGACCCGCGGACGGTGTCCGTCTCCGCCGTCACCGGCATCGGCGAGGTGACACCGGCAACGGACCTGCCCCGCGTGCTGGTGACGGCCTGCGCCGCCGCCGGGGTCTCGCTGGCCCCCGGCGACGTCCTGTGCGTCGCGAGCAAGGTGGTGTCCAAGTGGCTGGGCCTCACGGCGGCCGACCGGGAGACCGCTGTCGCCGCGGACACTCGCGCGGTCGTCGCACGGCGGGTGACCCCCCGCGGCGTCACGGTGGTGGTCCGCTCGGCGGCCGGGCCGGTGATGGCGGGTGCCGGGGTCGACGAGTCCAACACCGGACCCACTGGCGCGGTGCTGCGGCTGCCGGCCGATCCGGACGGGGTGGCGCGGCGGCTGCGCCGGGAGGTGGCGGCCGCGATGGCGACAGCGGGACCGGCGCTCGGTACTCGCGGGGCGGCCTCCGGAAGCACCGCAGGCGGCCCGCCCCCGGCGGTGGTCCTCACGGACACCGCCGGCCGGCCGTGGCGTGACGGTCAGGCGGACTTCGCTCTGGGGGTCGCGGGGCTGGTGCCCGTCGACGACGCCCGCGGTCGCCCGGACGCCGACGGGCGGGTCCTCGCCGTCACGGTGCGGGCGCTTGCCGACGAGGTGGCGTCGGCGGCGGACCTCGTCAAGGGCAAGGTCGCCGGGGTGCCGGTGGCCGTCGTCCGGGGACTGGGAGCCTGGGTCACCGAGGCCGACGGCCCCGGTGCGGCCCGGCTGGTGCGCGACCCGGAGGACGACTGGTTCCGGCGCGGCGCCGTCGAGGCGGTGCACGAGGCCCTCGGCGTGGCCACGGATGCCGGCGAGGCGCCGGTGGTGCCGGGGCGGCTGCCGGACGACGACGTCGAACGGGCCCTCGCCCGCGTGGCGGCAGTCGCCCGGTACCGCCCGGTGCCGGGAGCGACCCTCGCGGTGAGGGATGGCGCCGTCGAGGTGTCCGGTGACCCGGTCGCCGTCGGCCGCGTGGTCGAACGCGTGCTCGTGGCCGCCGCCGCCGAGGCCCTGCCCATGCACGCCACCCCTCACCCCTCCGGCCACTGGACCTGCCAAGCGCGCTTGGCAGGCGAACCGGCCCCGACACGCCGGACGACACGCCGTTGACCGAGGCACCTCCGCCTGCCAACCGCGGTTGGCAGGCGGA
>JBHJOS010000132.1:0-9631 GCA_050329415.1 Kineosporiaceae bacterium | reverse complement strand
TCCGAGCCTCAGAAACACTGGATGTCATGTCCTGCATCTTCTCGGTCATAGTCGGACCTTCCTGGCAGACACGCCGGCCTGCCGTCGGCCCGTTACACCGTTGCCAGTACAGACCCCCTGAATGCTTACGCTCAGACGTCTCGGTGCGTCGCCGTCAAGGCGCCACATCCCCATCTCGACTGGCATGTCGACAGTCTCCTGCCATCACTTGAGGGCGGCCTGGGTTTGAACCGCCGGTCTAGAGTCGCTCTCGGTACGCCTTGATGTCACTTTCGAGCTGGCGCTGGAGGTGATTGCTGTAGCGTGCCGCCAGCTCTCGCATCACGTGTTCTTCGTCGCGGGATGCCCAGTCTGGCAGCGGCGCTGTCAGAGGACGATCAGTGAGCAGACGCGCTAGTTGGGCTCGCAGGCGACCGTCATGACCTGGTCGGAACTGAGCCTTCCTGCTGACTTGTTCACCACACCCGCATCCGCATAGTTTTCCCATGGTCGGGCTGCCATGGGGAGCGGGATGCCGTTCTGGTGCTGCTGCGGCCGACTGGCTGGACTGCGCGTCGTGCGACAGTGCGGCCCCTCGGAGTTCGTCCAGCTCTTGTTGCACACCAGATCTTCCCCACCCCTGTGCGACACGAGCCATGCTGTAGAGGGCTTGATGAGCGTAGTCACCATCTATGTGCTCGTGGTGCGCCCAGTCGTTACGGATATCTCTGATTTCCTCGGGATCCCTCAGGAGCCGGCGTGTGTACTTTTTCTTTGCAGGACCCTCGAGATCTCGGGTGATGATGTTGAGCAGTCGCAACGGATCGAGCGGATAATCGCTGTCCGGCGATCTCTGCTGACGAGTGAGTGAGAGGACGTAATCGCGAGCTTGCTCAACGCCCGTGTCGCGCAGCTCGGCGATGGCCTCCAGTAGCGCTGGCGCCAAGATCCGGAGCCCTTGATCGATCAGGTACCGTGATCTCTCTGGAGAATTGGGCGCAAGATACAAGGTCATCACCTACTGCCAATCGAGACCTTTACATGCTGACTCCCGGGCGGCTACCCCTTTTGGGCATCTCCGAGCCTGGAAGAGGCGCTGGAGTAAGAGCGTACTCAGGAGCGCAAGGAGGCCGGACACATGGCCGACGACGCCTCAGAGGTGCCGGCTGTTCAGGGTCCGGTCCGTGCTGCCTGCAGCCCTGCTCCGCCATCGCGCGACGGTGACAGCAGGAGGATGCGCAGTCCCCAGCTGGCCGAGGTTACAGCTGGCTGGTGTGCGTGAGGCCCGCCTGCAAGCGGGTGAGTTGCGTGTAGCGCTGCCCGAGGGTCCAGGCCCAGGGACGGCCCGCCGCTGAGACTGTGTCGTTGCGAATGGGCTGCGCGAGCGACACCGTCGCGGAGTCGTGAGGGCCGGTCAGCAGGATGACGTCGTACTGGTCGCCTACCGTTCGGCTGCTCTCCGCCATCAACGTCCAGATGAGAGACGCGACTCGATCGTCGCCCGCGTCCTCACGCCGAGCAGCTTCCTCCGCGGTGAACGGAACGGCGACCTCGTGGCGTTCGATCAAGGGGATCAACGGTTGGATGCAGCCGTCGGCGTAGAAGCCGAAGTGGGTGAGGCCGTCTCGGAATTTCCGCTTGGGCTGGCATACGTAAGCGGAGATTCGCTGGTACTCGGGCCACGCCGCCCGCGCCGCGACCACCACGGTGTCGTCGAACGAGAGGAGACCGTCGGTCTCGTAGAGCCGGACGAGCTCGCCGAGCAAGAATCGAGATTGCTCGTCGATCAGCCTCCGCGGGTCGCGGGTCAACTCGTCAATGGCATCGGCGAGTTGGCGAAACCCGATCCAGGCGACCCGTGACCGTGCGGACTCGTCGATGCCGTCAAGAACGCTGAGCCACTCCGGCTGAACTGGATCCGGCGTCAGGACGAAGAGCCGCGTGTCGGGGTCGTTCCCGATCATGCGACCGTGTCCCCGCAGCTGCTCCCTGCCACGGCCTTCAGACGCGTAGGCGCCTCGCTCGGTCTTAGTTTCGAAGAGCCACGTGAAGCGGCCGCTGATGCGCGCGTCTGGGATCGAGGCGTCGCCGCTCACCTGATTCTCGAAAGTCACGGCCTCAAGTTCGTCTCCGCTGCCACTGGCGGCCGCCAAGAGATCACGTACCACCGCAAGATCTATCCGTTCGAAGACCGCCATGGTCGACGACGTGACGCGGTTCTCGCCGGCGCGGTAGGAGGACAGCAGGGGGTTGCTCATGGGCGGACATGCTGGCGGATCTCCCGAACACAGGTGCCTCAGCCCACTTGGCGTCGACGCGAGCCATGCGGCCACGCAGCAGCTCGACGGATCTCCGACGGCTTGGATCGCGCGGATCGCCAACGTGTACGGGCCCAACCTCCCCACGGCGTCGTCGCCCGCCCGCTCGTGGCCGGTGCCTTCAGCTGGTCGCCGCCATAGGCGCGCTCGTCGGCGGCATGATCAGCGCCTCGGTGGCGACAGCCCTGACAGCAGCCACGGGCTTCGCATGGACAGCCGTATGGGAACGCATATCGTGCGAATCTTCGTCGATCAGTTGAAGACGCCGCACAGGGCCAAGTGACCTGATGGGTCCGTCGGGGAGCAGGCCAAGTCTGTACTGTCCGAGGCGATGAGATCAGCAGCTCGGACGGCGGGCCGACGAAGGCACGGTCGCCCGTGAGGACAGGCAGCGACCGCTGGACCGAGGTCACCGACTCCGAGTTCGCGCACGAGCGCGACGGCCTCAACCGGGTCCGTGAGCTGTTGCCGCACCGTCCGCCGTACCGCGCCTGGTCGAACCTCGAGTTCAAGGACCACCAGGGCCGCTGGCACGAGATCGACCTCTTGGTCGTCGGTGAACGTCGACTGCACCTGGTCGAGCTCAAGCACTACCGCGGGCGCATCAGCGGCAACGCCTACCGCTGGATCCGCAACGGCCGGTCGGAGGACTCCCCGGTCCCGCTCGCCCGGCGCAAGGCGCAACGGCTCGCGAGCGTCATCGGCTCGGCTCTCAAGGACCTCGGGTATCCCGGTCGGGCGCCCTGGGTGCAGCAGGCGGTCCTCCTCCACGCCGACGGGTGCATCGTCGATCTGGAGCCGGGCGACGTCACCGATCTGTACTGCCTGCCCGATCAGCAGCGGAGTACCGGCCTGCCCAGCATCGAGGCGCGCCTGCTTGAGACCGCGGGCTCGATCGACGACGACGAGCGGCTCAGGCTCATCGCCGAGGACGACCTGCTTCCCAAGGTCCTCGAACGGATCGGCCTGGTCGTCCGGCGCGAGCGCGAGGTCGGGTCGTGGCGACTGATCGGCCCGCCGGAGGAGGACGGCGACGCCTGGCAGGACTGGCCGGCCGAGCACTCCCACGACCGCAGCGATCGGGCACGGATCCGGTTCTTCGTCCCACGGCCTGGTGCGACACAGAACGAGATCGCCGCCCGAGCCCAGCTGGTCCGCCGCGAGTACCAGCTCACGCGGCGGCTGCATCACGACGGTCTGCTCGTCCCCCGTGACCTCGTCGAGTCGGAGCTGGGAGCGGGCCTGGTCTTCGAGGCATCCGACCAGGACCGTCGCCTCGACCTGTGGCTCAGCGACCACGCGAACGCGCTGACGATCGACGTCAAGGTGATGATCCTCCGGCAGATCGCCGAAGCCCTCGCCTACGCCCACGAGAACCACGTCGTCCACCGCGACCTTCACCCCGGCTCGGTCGTCGTCACGGGTCCGGTGAACGCGCCGACGGTGAGGGTGGGTGAATGGCGCAACGCGGGCCGCGACGCAGCCGGTGACACCCACGCCACGAGCACCCGCCTGTTCCGCGCGATGGACGGTCACGCGCCGTCCGCCGAACCCGACCCGGCCGAGCCTTACCGGGCGCCGGAAGGACGGTTCACGGCCGAGGACCGCATACGCATCGACGTCTTCGCCTTCGGCGCTGTCGCCTACCACGTCGTCACCGGTAAGCCGCCGGCACGTTCGGCCGCCGACCTCCTCGAGGTCGTCAAGGTGACCCGCGGGCTCGACCTCGCCGCCGTCCTCCCCGACGTGCCCGGGGCCTTGCGCCGGCTCGTCCGCGAGTGCACGAACCCCGCGGTCTCGCACCGGCCCGGTGGCATGCGCGAGGTGTTCGGCCTCCTCGACGAGGTGGACGAGGAGATCGCTGCCGGCGGTGAGGAACTGACCGATCCCCTGGACGCACCGCCGGGGACGCTCATCGGCAACCGGTTCGAGATCCGCAGACGGCTGGGCAAGGGCTCCACCGCTGTGGGGCTGCTGGTCACCGACCGCCAGGTGTCGGATGCCGAACGTGTCCTCAAGGTCGCGTTGGACGATGCGGCCGGGCGCCGGCTGCACGACGAGGCCGCGGCACTGGCCTCGCTGCGCCGCGCCGACAGCCCCCGCATCGTCAGGGCGGCCGAGGACGGCCCGTTGACCGTGGGGTCGCGGACGGCGCTCCTGCTGGAGTCCGCGGGCGACGACACCCTCGCCGACGTCCTCGGGGTGGACCGGCGCCGGCTGTCGATCGACCTGCTCGAACGCTGGGGCATCGACCTCGGGGAGGCCCTCGTCGCGCTCGATCGAGCGGGGGTCGACCACCGTGACATCAAGCCGGCGAACCTCGGGGTGCGTGGGCAGCGCAGCGACCGTGCCCGTCACCTCGTCCTGTTCGACTTCTCGCTGAGCGGGGCAGGTGCGGCCGCGGTCGATGCCGGCACCCCGCCGTACCTGGACCCGTTCCTGGGGACCGGCCCGCGGCCGTCGTGGGACTCCGCGGCCGAGCGTTACGCCGCGGCCGTCACGTTGTACGAGATGGCGACCGGGACCCACCCCCGGTACGGGGACGGGCGCAGCCATCCCGGTGCGATCACCGACGAGGTGACGATCGAGCCGGGGGCGTTCGACCCGAGCATCGCCGACGAGCTGGCCGCCTTCTTCCGGAAGGCTCTTGCCCGCAACGCTGCGGGTCGCTTCGACACGGCCGCGGAACAGGTGGACGCGTGGCGTCGGGTCTTCGCGACCGGGGTCACGACCACGGTCCCGGACGACGCCGACGCCCGGGCCGAGGCAGCCACGCCCGACACGACACTCCTCGACGCCGGCTTCACGGCCCGGGCACTGTCGGCGGTCGAGCCGCTGGGTGTCCACACCGTCGCCGACCTGGTCGCCGTCGACCCCGGTGCGCTGTCGCGGATGCGCGGGGCGTCCGCGGCGACCCGCCTGGAGGTCCGCGGGCGCGCCAAGCAGTGGCGGGAGACGTTTCCGCAGGTGGCGGCGCGCTCGGAGATCGCCGTCCGACCGGGGGAAGGCCCCCTCGACGACCCAGCGGCCACTGTGTCGATGTTGCATGCGCGATCCGCCTCGGCGAAGGCGACAACCCGGCGGGCGATCGCGTCGGTGCTGCTCGGCATCGAGGGCGACCTGCACCCGTTCGCCACCGTGGCCGACATCGCCGAAGCGGCGACTCCGAGCCGCGGCGACATCGGGCAGGTCTCGACGGCGATCGCCAAGATTCACGAGTTGTGGGCGACGCATGAACCCAGCCGGACCGCTCTCGACACGGCGTACGCGCAGGTGTGCAGCGCCGTCGAGGACGCCGGCGGTGTCGTCGGCGTGGACCGGCTCGTCGATGCGCTCCACATCAGCAGCGCGCGCGCGGCGGATCCGGCGGCGCGTCGCCTCGTCGCAGGGGTCGTGCGGGCGGCGATGGACCGGGCGGAGCACGTCTCCCGCGGTGGGGGAGCCGCGTCGGACCTCGTCACGCGGCGCCGCCGGGGCGACCGACGCGATCAGGTGATGCTGGTCGCCACCCGGGTGGAGCTGTTGGACGCCGCGGACGCCCTGGCTGCCACGGCCGACGACCTCGTGGCCCAAGCGCGTGAGCAGGGTGCGTCCGTCGTCCCCACCGCACGCGCCGCTGCCGCGCTGCGCGACGTGTGGCCGGCCCGGTCGGAGCCCCCCATCCCGGTGCCGGACGACACGCGGCTCGTCCGGTGCGCGGCCCGGTTGTCGCTGACTGCGGCTGCCAGCCGACGCGGCGAGCTGTACACCCGCGACCTGCCGGCACACGTCACCGTCGGCGTCGCGCTCGGTGGGCTGCCGCCCGAGCGGGTGTTCTCCGCCGGTGATGTGGCCGACTACGTGCGCGCCCGCTTCCCCGACCTGCCACCGCTGCCGACACGGCCCGACCTCGACCGTGTCATCGCCCAGACGGGGCTGGACCTGCAGTGGAACGACGCCCGCGGTGGGTACGTGTCGGCATCGGTGGGCGTGACGACCAGCCTGGCGTCACGGGCGTCGACCATCCACACGACGCTGGCGAAGGACGAGCCGGCACCGGACAAGGTGGCTTTCGTCGAGAGCATGCGTGCGAGGTCGTTCCTCGCGGTCGTCTGCGACATGTTGCGCCTCGACGACGCCGCCACCGAACTGCAACGCCAATTCGACGGCACGGTGGTCGACGTGGCCGACGTGCTGATGGCGGAGATCCGGGCGCAGGCGACGGCCAAAGGCATCGACTGGTCCATGGTCCGCGCCGCCGACGCAGCGCCGGCGTCGTCTACCGCGGCCCGAGGCCTCGCCGTGCTCGTCCGGGCTTCGCTGCCCCGCGTGGAAGCCGCCGTCGCCGAGGCGGCCGCCCGTCGACCCAGCGGCGCCCACCCGGTCATCGTCACCGAGGCCTCGATCCTCGCCCGCTACGGACACCACGGGGTGGTGGCGCGGTGGGCGGACATCTCCCAGGCGCGGGACCAGGCGATCTGGGTGCTGGTCCCCGAGGTCGACGGCGCCGCCACGCTGGACGGCCACCCCCTGGGGGTGAGCCACGCGGGTCAGATCGTGCGGGCGCCTCGCTGGGCACAGGTGGTCGCCGCCGAGGCGTGAGGCTTTTCGCCCGAGCTGACGTCAGTCAGCTCGGCACGCGTCCCGAGATCTCGATCAGGCAGCGCATGTGCGTCCCTGCCTCAGGCCCGTTGACGTGCACGACGCGCGCCTGCCGATCCGACAGCGACGTCACGAGCGCCAGCAGTGGGTCGGGGACATAGCCGAAGGGCCGTCCGTGGACGACTTTCAGAGCCATCCGGTTGTGGACGTTCTGCGGGTCCGGTCGGAGTTCGACCGGGTCGCCAGGTCGAAGAGCGGCCAAGACGTCCTCGGCAGTCTCAAGGTGCCGCACGCCGTGGACCAGGCAGAGCTGGTCGATCGTCCCGAGTGCGTCCGGTTCCGAGAGCGGGATCAGTTCGATCCGGTCGCCCCTGCGTCGCCCCCCGGAGCGGGCGAGGAACTCCATGGGGTGAACCTCGCCGGCCCCGAGCCCCAGCCACGACAACCACTGGTCGTAATCCGGTCGGCGTGGCGAGGCGACGCGCTCGTCGAACAGCGGGAACAGGTGGCGGCTGCGGTAGGTCCGACCGAGGTCGTCGAAGCCGACCAGTGGCCGCACCTCACCCGCTGGATCGACGTCGTACCGGAACTCATAACCGTCATCGAGGAACGACAGGACGCCGATGCGCTCGTACCGTCGGCTGGTCTCGTCCTGTCGGGTGACCATGAGTCGCGTGACGCGTGGCGGGGCGACGACGCCACCGAGGCGGTCAGAGCTCATCGAGCAGCCTCCTCCGATTGCGCTCCAAGACTGACAGAACGAATGTACGAGTGACCCCGGACACGGCATCGATGTCTGCCGCAACGGTATCGACCAAGGCAAGGTCGAGCTGGACCAGGGCGTTGCGCCAGTGGCTTCGCACCGACGGCCCCGCCATGGCCGCGCCACGCCGTGCCCACTCGACGAGCGTGACGTCGCGCCCTCCCTCGAAGCGCCACGCCGTCCCACGGACGACCCATCGCTCCAGTTCGACGTCGTTCGCGAGCATCCGTGCCCGCCTGTCGTCGGTCAGGTTGAAGCCCAGGCTGGTGGCATGGTCGTAGGACGCCATGAGACGACGTGCACCTTCTGGCGTCACTGTGATCGACCAGTTGTCGCTGTGACGGTCCCGTCCGGCGACCAGCGCGTCGAGCACCAGGTAGCCGCAGAAGACGCCAAAGGCGCCCAGATGATCAAGGTCGCTCTCCGCGGGCGGCTCCACACGGTCGAGGACACGTTCGACGTTCGCCAACGAGTGCCCGCGTCGCTCGCGGGACCGGCGATCGAAGTCCTCGACCACGCCCTGAAGGAGGACGCTGCCGTGCTGGGCTTCTGTGCACCCTGCAGGCTTGGCGTCACGGGACAGCGAACCGTCGTCCCCAGCACGCCGGGCAAGCCGGACCTGAGCAGTGGGAACACCGAGCCCCAGAGCAGCGACGTGAACGATCAGTTCGGCCCAGTCCTCGCCCTGTCGCCGGCCGTCCCTGGCCGTCACCGGCTTCCACAGCCACGACGTGCCGTCCGGGGCCCGCAGCCACTGCTTCTCGTCGTCTCCGCTCGGCTCAGGTTCGACGACGTCCCAGTCCGTGACGTCGAGTCGTCGAGCCATCCGCGAGGCGTCCACCGATTCAGCCTGACCGAGGGCAATGCCTCGAGGGCGTCGGCTCGCCGACGTCCCGCCGGCATCGCATAAACAAGCCGATCGCGGCACCGTCCGGTGCCTACAGTGCCCGGGTGGCGACCCCGTCGACGTTGACCGCTGACCTGCGCCGCCTCGTCCTGCGGGTCGAGGCGGACCTCATGGCCCGTATCCCGGTCCAGGACGGTGTCGAGGAACGGTGGCGCGAGGAGTACGACACCGCTCGCTCCGTCGGGCGGACGGCCACGACGTGGGAGCAGTGGTCGGGGAGTCGGGTGACTCAGGCCGCTGTCGCGCACGTGCTGGCGACCGTGTTCGTCCGGTTCTGCGAGGACAACGGGCTGATCCGTCAGGTCTGGATCGCCGGACCGGACGGTCGGACGAAGCAGGCCGTCGACGCCCAGCACGCTTACCTGCGCGAGCAGACGCGGGCCGGCCTGGACGTCACCGACCGCGAGTGGCTCATCGAGTCGATCCTGTACCTGGCGGACCTGCCCGCCACCGCCGACATGTTCCGAATCCAGGTCAACCCCCTGTGGCAGATCGCCATGTCCGGTGACATGGCCACCGAGGTCCTCGGGTTCTGGCGCGATGAGGACGAGACAGGCCGGCTCCGTCGCTCGTTCGTCGACCCCGCCCTCGACACCCGTTTCCTCGGCGACCTCTACCAGGACCTGTCCGAGTCCGCCCGCGAGCAGTACGCGCTGCTGCAGACCCCGGAGTTCGTCGAGGAGTTCATCCTCGACCTCACCCTGACGCCCGCCCTGGCCGAGCGGCCCCTGGACGGCTTTCGGCTGATCGACCCGACGTGCGGGTCCGGGCACTTCCTTCTGGGCGCCTTCGATCGACTGCACGAGGCGTGGCAGCGCCATGCGCCCGCCCTGGAGCCGCAGGCCCGAGTCCAGAAGGTCCTCGACGCGGTTCACGGCGTCGACATCAACCCGTTCGCCGTCGCCATTGCCCAGTTCCGGCTGATCGTCGCTGCCCTGCGTGTCACCGGGAGGCGCAGCTTGGAGGACGCCCCCGGCTACCGCCTGAACCTTGCCCCGGGTGACAGCCTGGTCTACGGACGGATCGAGCGCCGTGAGCGCCCCACGTTGGGCATGGGGTCGGAGCACGACGTCACCCTTCACA
>JBHJOS010000087.1:0-10343 GCA_050329415.1 Kineosporiaceae bacterium | reverse complement strand
CGAGGCGGCGGCCCGGCTGGCCGGGCGGGTGCGCCTCACCCCGACCTGCTCCGGCTGAGCCGTGCCGCGCGACGTCGCGGTTGCCCCGGACTTGCTAGAACGGTAGCGCAGATGATGCGTGAACGGCATTGTACAAGCTGTGTTAACGGTAGGGTAGAGCCGTGGTTTATTCCCGGCGGCTCATCGACGACGAGCTGGACGAGCTGCTCGCGGGCCTGTCGGCCGTGGCGCTGGAGGGTCCGAAGGGCGTCGGCAAGACGGCGACGGCCACGCGGCGCGCGTCGCGGGTCTTCTCCCTCGACGACGACGCGCAGCGCGCCACCGTGGCCACCGAACCCGCCACCCTCGACCGTGTCGACGGGACGGTGGTGATCGACGAGTGGCAGCGTCACCCGCCGGTCTGGGACCACGTCCGACGACAGGTCGACGGTGGTGCACCGCCGGGCCGGTATCTGCTCACCGGCAGCGCCATGCCCGTCGACGCGCCCGCCCACTCGGGCGCAGGGCGGATCGTGCCGGTCCGGATGCGACCCCTGTCATTGGCAGAAAGGCAGCTCGACACCCCCGCCGTCAGCCTCGGGGGACTCCTGACCGGGTCCAGGCCGGCCGTTCAGGGCGACACCTCGGTGTCGTTGACCGGGTACGTGGACGAGATCCTCGGTTCGGGACTGCCCGGCATCCGGCCCCTCGCCCCTCGCCTGCGGGTCCGGCAACTCGACGGCTACCTCGAGCGGTTGGTGCTCCGCGACTTCGCCGACCAAGGTCTCGCGGTGCGCCGCCCCGAGGCCGTCCGGGCGTGGCTCACGGCCTATGCCGCTGCCACAGCCACGACGACCTCGTACAACGCAATCCTCCGGGCAGCGACCCCCGGGGAGGACGACAAGCCGGCCAAGACCACCACCATCGCCTACCGAGAGGTCCTGGCGCAGCTGTGGATGCTCGATGCCGTTCCCGGCTGGGTGCCGACGCGCAACCGGCTGGCACGTCTCATGCAGGCACCCAAGCATCACCTGGCCGATCCGGCGCTGGCCGCTCGCCTGCTCCAGGCCGACCACGAGGTGTTGCTCCGTGACGGTCACCTCCTGGGACGACTGTTCGAAGGACTCGTCACCCAGAGCGTGCAGGTGTACGCGGGCCTGGCCGGGGCCCGGGTGTCCCACCTGCGCCAGGAAGCCGGGCGCCGCGAGGTCGACCTGATCGTCGAAGGGCCCGGGCTGCGCGTGCTGGCCCTCGAGGTCAAGCTGACCCGGTCCCCTGGCGACGGGGACGTCCGCAACCTGCTGTGGTTGCGTGACCAGCTCGGTGACGATCTGCTGGATGCCGTTGTCGTCACTGCCGGTCCGTACGCCTACCGGCGACCGGACGGAGTGGCCGTCGTCCCGGCCGCCCTGCTCGGTCCGTAGTCGACAGGACCGTCGACTCGGTCGAACGCGGCGATGACATGCCGATGCCCGCGGGTTCGGCCCGAGACGGAAACTGAAGACCGTTCTCCCTCGCGGTGCGTGCCGCGCGCCTCGGCTACCCGGGCCTGCCGGGCGCATCGAGGCCGTCGAGGACCTGGGAGCATCCTCGGGAGCATGGATACCTAGTTCTATGATGAGGTCATGTCGGCCACCATCCAGGTGGCGTTCAAATCGACAACGAGAGTCTGGTGGCGATCGACGCCCTGGCGGCTGGGGAGTCGCGCTCCCGGGCCGAGGTCTTGCGGACCGCCGTCGGCGAGTTCCTTCGATGTCGTCGCGACGCCGAGATCGACGCCAAGCTGTCGGCCGGGTACGGGCGCGTGCCCGTGGGCTCCAGGGAGTCCGCGTTCGCGGACGTCAGCGTCGAGGGTGTCCGGCTGGCCGACCTTGACTGGTGAGTGGCCACGGCGCGGGGACGTCTGGGTCGCCGATGTCGACAAGCGTCGTCCCGTCGTGGTCATGCACCGCGACTTCGCCGGCCGCGTACTCAACTCGGTCCTGGTCGCCCCGGTTGAGTGTCCTCAACCAGTGCTTCACTTCCGTGTCTCTCATGCGACTTCAACCTAAAGTTCTCGTTGATTTCGTAGGCTCGCCGAGTGGCCGTCGACCGTGTGACTGCGCGGACTCGCCTCCAGCGGGTCGCCTTCGGCCAGGCCGGCTACTTCACGGCAGCCCAGGCCGTGGCCGCGGGGTTCAGCTACCAGGCTCAGAAGTACCACCGTGACCGCGGCAACTGGCTGCAGATCGACCGCGGCCTCTACCGGCTGCCCGGCTGGCCCAGTACCCCCGAGGACGTGTGGGCCTGTTGGTGCACGTGGGCCGGCCCCGACAGCGCGGTGTCGCACGAGTCCGCACTGACCGTCCACGATCTGTCGGACGCGAATCCGGCCGTCGTCCACCTGACGGTGCCACCCGACTACCCACGCCGGCGGGTGCCGGTCACGCTGCACCGGGCCCCTCTGCCGCCGGATGACGTGGAACCTCGTGGTGCGTACCGGGTCACCACCGTCGTCCGCACGCTGCTCGACGTCGCTGTCGGGACCACGCCGCAGGAGATCCTGGACGGTGCCGTGGCGGACGCCGTCGGGCGCGGTGCCGTCACCGTCGATCAGATCTGGCAGCACGTGGGTGGATCGGACGACCGCCTGTCGTGGCGACTCACGCACGCTCTGGAGGTCCCTGAGGTGACCCGGGAGCTGGCGTCGTTCGACGCCCGAGGACTGCGGACAAGCCTGGATCAACGACTGCTCGCGGCGGTAGCCGGCACCGGGCTGGACGTCGACCGGCTGCGTCGCCACCTGGTGTTCCACCGGATACTGGCCCGGATGGCCGCCCTGGGCGGCTGGGTGCTAAAGGGCGGATTCGCCCTCGGGGTCCGCCTGCCGAACCGGGCGAGGGCCACTCGGGATGTCGACGTCAGCATTCACGAGGACGCCGACATCGCCGATGTCGCCCGCGCCGTCTCGCGGGTGCTGGCCCTCGATCTCGGCGATCACTTCCGGTCGACGCCCGACGGAGCAGCCCTGACCGTGACGACCCGCACACCGCGGCGCGGTTCTCGGTGGTCGCCCACCTCGGTGGCCGCGAGTTCGCAACGGTCAAGCTGGACGTCGGCACAAGGCGGCGGGCGGCCGTGTGGTGACCGTGGCTTGGAGACCACCATGATTGAGCCCGTCACGGCAGAGTGCCGCCGGCGGCGTCCGGTCCGCCCAGGAGCCGCTTCGGCCCGCACGGGATGAGGCGCCTACGGCGACCGCGAGGAGCAGGACCGCTGACCCACGACTCGGGTCATCGGGTGAGCCGCAGGGTGACCGGGAACGGCCGCTCGACCCGGAGGTCCGCGTCGTACAGCGTCCCGGTGACCGCCTCGCGGTAGCGACCTCGGCCGTCCAGCTCCCAGACGACGGCCTCGCCCGTGGGCGGGTCGACGACCCAGTACGAGCCGATCCCCGCCCGTTCGTACCGGGCTCGCTTGAGCAGCAGGTCGTGGCCGCGGGTCGACGGGGACAGGAACTCGACCGCCAGCAGAGGCACGCCGGTGACCCGGTCGTCGGCGACGTCCGCGAGCCGGACCGCGAGGATGTCCGGCTGCACCACGGTGTCGTCGGACAGCCGGACGTCGAGCGGGGCGGCCACGACGCGGATGTCCGGCGGGCACGCAGCGAAGAGGGCGGCGAACACCTGTCCGCTGTCCCACTGGTGGCTGAACGTCGGCGACGGGCTCACGACCAGCACGCCGTCGATGAGTTCGACCCGGGTCCCGTCATCGGGGGCGTCCAGGCCCGCGAACTCCTCCGCCGTCATCGGGCGGGTCCAGGGCAGGTGCGTCGACTCGGCTGCCACGACCGTCATTGTCCCTCCTCGTCCTCACGCGGTCACGATGCCGGTACGGGCACCGTGATCGGGCGCGCCGTCCACAGGCCCAGCTGGCGGAGGTCCGTGACAAGGGCGAGTTCGGCTCGATCGTCGGCCTGGAGAAGACCCTGGCATTCAACCTGTCGGGCCACGTGCTGCACACGATCTTCTGGCGCAACCTGTCCCCGGACGGCGGCGACCGGCCCGACGGCAGCCTGGCCGACGCCATCACCGAGCACCTCGGCAGCTTCGATGCCTTCGCCGGTCAGCTGACGGCGGCGACCACCAGCGTGCAGGGCTCTGGCTGGGGCGTGCTGGCGTGGGAGCCGCTGTCCCGGCGCCTCATCGTCGAGCAGGTCGACGACCATCACGGCAACGTCGGCATGGGGTCGACCCCGCTGCTCGTCTTCGACGCCTGGGAGCAGGCCTACTACCTGCAGTACCGCAACGTGCGCCCCGACTACGTCGACCGGCTGTGGGGCCTGGTCGCCTGGGCGGACGTGCAGCGGCGCTTCGACCTGGCCGTCGCGGCCCGGGCCCCCTGGTCCTGCCGTGACGGCGGACGAGCCCGGGACGCGGGACGCGACCGGCGCCCACCTCGTCGAGGCGGCCCGCACCGCCGCCGGGGTCCTTGCGGCCCGCGCCCGCGGTGATGCCGACGGGGTGCGGCGCCTGCTCGTGGACCTGCCCGACCCGCAGACCCGGGCGGTGGCGTTCCTCATGATCGCGGAGCTGTCCGTCACCCTGCTGGCGAGTGTCACCGACTCCACCCCCGAGGAGGTGGCCGGCCGTCTCGGGATCGCCGTGACCGCCGGCCTGGCGACGTGACCCGCAGCCGCAGTCCGCAGCGCAGGAGCTCGTCCGCTCGATCCGGTCGATCGGCGACCCCGTGCTGCGGCACCCGGCAAACCCCCTCGCCGGGTTCGACGACGCGCCGCGGCGCCTGGTGGACCGGATGTTCCGGGTCATGGCGGCCGCCGGCGAGGTCGGGCTGGCCGCCAACCAGATCGGGGTGACGCCGCGGTGTTCGTCGTCGACTGCGACGGCGTGCGCGCCGCCGTTGTCGATCCCGTGCTCGAGATCCCGGCGGACGTACCCCGGGTCGAGGCGCCCGAGGGCTGCCTGTCGGTGCCCGGGTTCCAGTACCTCACCCCGCGGGCAGAGCGCGCCGTCGTCACCGGCCGGGACGTCGACGCCCGCCCGGTCCGCCTCTCCGGCACGGGGCTGCTCGCCCGCTGCCTGCAGCACGAGGTCGACCACCTCGCCGGCGTGGGGTATCTCGACCGGCTGCCCCGGGCGGAGCGCGGCCGCGCCTGGCGCGAGGTGGTCGCCGCCACCTGAGAGCGTTCGCCCTGATGTCGCGGGACGAGGGTGTCTGGTGGGGTCGGGCTGGCACCATGGATTTGTAGGTTCTGCATAGCGCGGGGGACCTACCCCGTGCCTTCCCTCGCAGACCCCGCACCGCCCCAGCAGCCCACGCGACTGTGACGTGAACGACACGCCGACCCGACATGTTGTCCCGTCACTTCGACGACCTACTAGATATGGTGCTCCTGCAGTCGGTTCGGTCGGGCAAGCCAGCCCGGCCGGGGCAAGAGGGAACCCGGTGCGAGTCCGGGACTGCCCCGCAGCGGTGAGTGGGAACGACCACCGTCGTCGACACTGGGCCCAACCAGGGCCTGGGAAGTGACGGCCAGTAGGTGACCGGGGTGACCGGTCGCGCCCGCGAGTCCGAAGACCTGCCGCCTGTGCCGCGCGCCCCCGGGCGCGCGGGATGTCCGAGGCTGCGCGGGACGGCCGACGGCCGACGGCTGCGGCGTCCGCCGCCGGATCGGTCCGGTGAGCCCGTCCGCCTCCGTCCGCCTGTCCGCGCGTCCCGTCCGAGACGAGACAGCGGAGCGACAGGTGACACTGACCGACACCCTCGACGGCACCGGGACGGCGACCGGTGACCGCGGCCCGACCGTGCGACGTCCCCAGATGCACGTCCGCAAGCGCAGTGGCGACACCGAACCCGTCGACGTCAACAAGATCGTCCGTGCCGTCGAGCGGTGCGCCGGCGGGCTGGACGAGGTGGACCCGCTGCGGGTGGCGACGAAGACGATCAGCGGGCTCTACGACGGGGCCACGACCGCCGAGCTGGACCGGCTGTCGATCCGGACCGCCGCCGACATGATCGGCGAGGAGCCGCAGTACTCCCGCCTCGCCGCCCGGTTGCTCGCGGCCTACGTCGACAAGGAGGTCCGGGGCCAGGGCGTGGCCTCGTTCAGCCAGTCGGTCCGACTCGCCCACGCCGAGGGCCTGCTCGGCGACACCACGGCGGCCTTCGTCGCCGCTCACGCCCGCAAGCTCGACGACGCCGTCGACGCTGGCGGCGACCTGCGGTTCGAGTACTTCGGGCTGCGCACCGTGCACGACCGCTACCTGCTGCGGCACCCGTCGACGCGGCTGGTCCTGGAGACCCCGCAGTACTGGCTGCTGCGGGTGGCGTGCGGGCTGTCGACGACTCCCGGTGAGGCGATCGAGTTCTACCGCCTCATGTCGTCACTGGCGTACCTGCCGAGCTCGCCGACGCTGTTCAACTCCGGCACCCGGCACCCGCAGCTGTCGTCGTGCTTCCTCCTCGACTCCCCCCGCGACGACCTGGACTCCATCTACGAGCGGTACGCCCAGGTCGCCAAGCTGTCGAAGTTCGCGGGCGGGATCGGCATCTCGTGGTCCCGGGTGCGCTCCCGGGGTGCCCTGATTCGGGGCACGAACGGGCTGTCCAACGGCATCGTGCCCTGGCTGCGGACCCTGGACGCCTCCGTCGCGGCGGTCAACCAGGGCGGGCGGCGCAAGGGCGCGGCCTGCGTCTACCTCGAGCCGTGGCACCCCGACGTCGAGGAGTTCCTCGAGCTGCGCGACAACACCGGCGAGGACGCCCGGCGCACCCACAACCTCAACCTCGCGCACTGGATTCCCGACGAGTTCATGCGCCGGGTCGAGGCGGACGGCACCTGGTCCCTCATCGACCCGGCGGAGGTCCCCGAGCTGCCCGACCTCTACGGCGAGGAGTTCGACGCCGCCTACCGGCAGGCGGAGCGGGACGGGCGGTTCGTGCGCCAGGTCTCGGCTCGGGAGCTGTACGGGCGGATGATGCGCACCCTCGCCCAGACCGGGAACGGGTGGATGACCTTCAAGGACCCCTCGAACCGGCTCTGCAACCAGACCGCCGAGACCGGGGCGGTCGTCCACCTCTCCAACCTGTGCACCGAGATCCTCGAGGTCTCCAGCGACACCGAGACCGCCGTGTGCAACCTCGGGTCGGTGAACCTCGCCGCCCACCTCACCGGTGCCGCCGGGGACACCGGTCGGGAGATCGACTGGGACCGGCTGCGGCGGACCGTCCGAACCGCGGTCCGCTTCCTCGACCGGGTCATCGACCTCACGTACTACCCGAGCAGCCAGGCGGCGGCGTCCAACCCGCCCTGGCGCCCGGTCGGCCTGGGCGTCATGGGGCTGCAGGACGTGTTCTTCGCCCGGCGCCTGCCGTTCGACTCCGACGCCGCCCGGGAGCTGTCCACCCGGATCGCCGAGGAGATCCACCTCACGGCGCTGGAGACCTCGGCCGACCTGGCCGAGCAGCACGGCCCCCACCCCGCCTACCCGCGGACCCGGGCCGCCCGCGGCCAGCTGCACCCCGACCTGTGGGGGGCGACCCCGTCGCAGGCCCAGCGGTGGGCCGCCCTGCGCGAACGGGTGGCCGAGCACGGCCTGCGCAACTCCCTGCTGGTGGCGATCGCGCCGACGGCCACCATCGCCTCGATCGCCGGGTGCTACGAGTGCATCGAGCCCCAGGTGTCCAACGTCTTCAAGCGCGAGACGCTGTCCGGGGAGTTCCTCCAGGTCAACACCGCGCTGGTGGCCGAGCTCAAGGCTCGCGGGCTGTGGACGGACCGGGTGCGGGACGAGATCAAGCGCGCCGACGGCTCGGTTCAGGGGATCACCGCGATGCCGACGGAGGTCCGCGAGCTGTTCCGCACCGCGTGGGAGCTGCCGCAACGGGCGCTCATCGACCTCGCGGCCGCCCGCGCCCCCTACGTCGACCAGAGCCAGTCGCTCAACCTCTTCGTCAGCGCCCCGACCATCGGCCGGCTGTCCTCGATGTACCTGCACGCCTGGAAGTCCGGCCTCAAGACGACCTACTACCTGCGCTCGCGCCCGGCGACCCGGATCCAGCAGGCGACCGTCGCGGTCACGGCGGAGGCCTCGCCGCCGGCCGACGCCGAGGCGCTCGCCTGCTCCCTGGAGAACCCCGAGACCTGCGACGCCTGCCAGTGACCGACGACCACCTGTGACCGACGACCGCGAGGAGCGACGCCCGTGACCACGACCCCGATCGACAGCCCCACCGACAGCCCGACCGTCGGCGGCGGGCACCTGCTGCTGGACCCCGGCATGGACCTCACGCTGCGGCCCATGCGCTACCCGCAGTTCTTCGACCGGTTCCGCGACGCCATCAAGAACACCTGGACCGTCGAGGAGGTCGACCTCCACTCCGACCTGGCCGACCTGGAGCGGCTGAGCCCGGCGGAACGCCACCTCGTCAGTCGGCTGGTGGCGTTCTTCGCCACCGGCGACACGATCGTCGCGAACAACCTCGTCCTCAACCTCTACCAGCACGTCAACTCGCCCGAGGGGCGGCTGTACCTGTCCCGGCAGCTGTTCGAGGAGGCCGTCCACGTCCAGTTCTACCTCACCCTGCTCGACACCTACGTCGCCGACGAGACGGAGCGTCACCAGGCGTTCGTGGCCATCGACGACATCCCGTCGATCAAGCGCAAGGCGGACTTCTGCTTCCGCTGGATCGACAGCGTCTTCGAGCTGCGCCGCCTGGAGACCCGCGAGGACCGCCGCGCCTTCCTGCTCAACCTCATCTGCTTCGCCGCCTGCATCGAGGGGCTGTTCTTCTACGGCGCCTTCGCCTACGTGTACTTCCTGCGCTCGCGCGGGCTGCTGCACGGGCTGGCCTCCGGCACGAACTGGGTGTTCCGGGACGAGTCGATGCACATGGCCTTCGCCTTCGACGTCGTGGACACGGTCCGGCGCCAGGAGCCCGACCTGTTCGACGAGCGCATGGCCCAGCAGGTGGGAGACATGATCGCCGAGGCTGTCGAGTGCGAGGTGCAGTTCGCCGAGGACCTCCTCGGCGGGGGAGTGGCCGGCCTGTCGCTCGCCGACATGCGCGAGTACCTCCAGCACGTCGCCGACCGCCGGCTGTCCCAGCTCGGCATCCCCGCCCGGTACGGCTCCCGCAACCCGTTCGCGTTCATGGAGCTGCAGGACGTCCAGGAGCTGTCGAACTTCTTCGAGCGGCGGGTGTCCGCCTATCAGCTCGGCGTCGGGGGCACGGTGTCCTTCGACGACGATTTCTGAGCCCGGCCCGGATGATCCGCCCGCTCACGGGCATCGAGGCATCCCGCGCTCGGTAGGCAGGAGTACGCTTCGTCGAAGTACAGTCCTCGATCCTGGGGGAGTGGTGGAGAAGCCTCCCCGCGTCTTCGACCGCGACGTCGAGTGGGCCCGGCTGAGCGCCTTCGTGACCCGCCGGGCCGGCCGACCGGAGTTCGCCGTGGTCAGCGGCCGTCGCCGGCAGGGCAAGACGTTCCTGCTCGAGGCTCTGGCCCGGGCGACCGGCGGGGTGTACTTCGGTGCCACCGAGGCGACGTCGGAGGAGTCGCTGCGGCTCCTGGGGGAGTCCCTGGCGGACGCCTCGGGCAGCACCCTGCCCCTGCGGTTCGCAGCCTGGGACGAGGCGGTCCGGCACCTGGTCGAGACCAGCGCCCGCGTCCCCGGTCCGGTCGTCGTGGACGAGTTCCCCTACCTGATCCGTGCCGACCCGTCGATCCCGTCGATCCTGCAGCGGGAGCTCGACCGGGCCGTCACCGAGGGCCGCGAGGTGTCGCTCGTCGTCTGCGGTTCGGCGATGTCGGTGATGGGGGAGCTGCTGGCCGGCGCGGCGCCGTTGCGAGGCCGGGCGACGATGGAACTGGTGATCAGGCCGTTCGGCCCCCGGACGGCGCGGGACTACTGGGGAATCACGGACCCCGGGTTGGCCGTGCGGGTGCATGCGGTCGTCGGCGGGACGCCCGCGTACCGCCGCTTCGTCGGGGACGACACCCCGAGCGACCCGGCCGACTTCGACCCCTGGGTGATCCGGTCGGTGCTCGACCCGGCCTCGCCGCTGTTCCGGGAGGCCCGCTACCTGCTGGCCGAGGAAGCGGGCGTGCGCGACACCCCGATGTACTCCTCGATCCTCGCCGCCGTCGCGGACGGGAACGCGACGCGTGGGGGCATCGCCTCCTACATCGGCCGCAGGGCCGCCGACATCGGACACCACCTCGCAGTGCTCGAGGACGCCGGGCTGGTCCGGCGGCAACCGGACGCCTTCCGTGCGGGTCGGTCCACGTATCACGTGGCCGAGCCCATCGTCGCCTTCTACCACTCCGTCATGCGGCCGCGCTGGGCGCTGCTGGAGAGCGG
>JBHJOS010000157.1:0-38939 GCA_050329415.1 Kineosporiaceae bacterium | reverse complement strand
GGATCCACCAGCGGGTCAGTCGTCGCCATGAGCACAGTCATCCTCGGGGATCTCCTCCCCACCCTCCACGTCAGTAGATGCAGCCGGGTGACTGCATCACCTCAGGTTGGCAGAGAGGGCGGGCGCGCTCGGGCCGGGGTGAGGGCGTCGCTTCCGCTCACGGTAGAGCGCCAACCGGGTCCGGAGTACGGTCGTCTGCATGTCGTCACCGTCGAGGCCTCGTTCGACGACGGCCGGACCTGGCGACGGCTGCCGGTCGCAGGACACGGAGACACGCGTGTGGCGACGGTGAAGCACCCTGGGCAGCCCGGCTTCGTGTCGCTGCGGGCCACCGCGGCCGACAGCCGGGGCAACGCGGTCGAGCAGACGATCATTCGAGCCTGCGAGATCCGCTGAGGCGAGCGCCGTGGGCGGGACGGTGGTCTTCAGTGGGCCGGTGTTCATGCCAATTCAGGGGTTCGCGGCACATGATCGGCGTCCGTTTCGTGAGGTGCATGACAGGTCGGCCACGCGTGGGCTCCGGCCTCTCCGCCCCACCACCACCGCGCTCACCTGGACCGCCCCAAACGGACACGCCCACACCAGCCCCGCCTGGCTCGAAGGACCCTGATGCCCGGCGGCCGCGGCACCGTCCGCCTGCACTAGAGACGCAGGCCGTGCGCCCTCAGCTCCGCGGCGGCCAGTGCCCGGACGAGATCGGGGTCGCCCCGCCGCCAGCCGGCGGCGGGATCCACGCCCGGGCCGCAGACCGCCGCCAGTCGTCGCGGTGACAAGCGGGTGAGAGCGCGCAGTGCCAGCAGATCGTGCTGCCCGGACACCGCCATCCGCCGGGCCACGCCCGAGCGCCGGGCGTAGTGCACGCGCCACGGCAGCCACCCGACCGCGGCCAGGAGCAGCGGCATGGCGACCACGAGGACCGCCGCCCAGGTGGCGACCCCCTCGACGAAGGCCACCTGAGCCTCGCCCGCCGACGCGAGCGTCTTCCCGGCGCCCGACCCCCGGCCCAGCCCATCCGCCAGGGCATCGCCGAAACCCGGGATCCGGCCCGCCGACTCGGCGGCCCCCTCGAAGGTCCCTTGCAGCCCCGACCCGGCCTCGACCAGCTGCTCCCCCGGCGACCGGAACGCGAGCACCAGTTCGCGGACCTGCAGCGCCACCCACACCGAGACCGCCAGGACCGTCACGACGACGAGGTCGCCCACCAGTTGGCGGGTCCGTCGGGCCGGGAGCTGGGCGTAGAACGGCACGGCGGACCCCCTCGGTGTCGTGACAGCGCACGCATCGTGACACGGCTCAGTCGACGCCGGGCACCTCGTTCAGCGCCGCCAGCAGCCGCTCCCGCACCTCGACGTCCGGGTGGACCGCGACCCGGGCGAAGGAGGCGTCCAGACCGGGGAACGTGTCGGCCCGCCGCACGGCGAGCCCACGGGCGAGCAGCCGTCGCCGCAGATCGTCGCCGCGGCGCTGGAGCAGCACGAAGTTGGCCGTGGCCGGCCATGCCCGCAGACCTGCCACCGCCGCGAGCGCGGTCACGAAGCGGTCGCGAGCGAGGCCCGCGTCGGCGGCTCGGTGGCCGCGCTCCGACTCGGCCGGGCACAGCACCTCGAGCAGCCGGGCCGCCAGGGCGTTGACCGGCCACGGCTGCAGCGCCGCCCGCAGTCGGGCGACCACCTCCCTCGCCCCGACGACGTACCCGACCCGCAGCCCGGGCACCGCCCACAGTTTCGTGAGGCTGCGCACCGCCAGCACTCCGGGCAGGTCGGGACGCGAGGCCAGCCCTCCGGCGTGCTCGTGGAACTCCAGGAACGCCTCGTCGACGACAACCAGCCGGCCGGGACGGCACAGCGCGGCCACCGTCTCGATGGGCTCCACCCGGCCGGTGGGGTTGTCGGGGCGGCCGAGGACCAGGAGGTCCGCGGTGTCCGGCACGACGGCCCGGTCCAGGGCGAACCCCGAGTCCGGGTCACGGATCACCCGGTGCACCGCCACGCCCGCCGCGCGCAGGGCCGCCTCGGGCGCGGTGAACGACGGGTGGACGCAGGCGGCCAGCCGGGGGCGCAGCGCGTGCGCCACCGCCCAGAACGCCTCGGCGGCGCCGTTGACGGCGAGCACCTCGTCCGGCTCCCGGCCGTGCCGGCCCGCGGCGGCCGCCTCGCCCGGCCGGGCGTCCGGGTACCGGGAGACGTCCACGTCCGCCGCCGCCGCCCGCACCCACGCCGGCGGCGAGCCCCAGACGTTGACGGCGAGGTCGATGGCGCCGGACGGCACCTGGCGGTCACCGTGGTCGCGCAGCGGGTCGGGGGGCGTCACCACCGCTCCGGGGAACGTCCTGGGGACCTGGGCCTCGCGGAGGGTCGGGTGCGGGTCAGAGCAGTCCTCCCGTGAGTCGGGCCAGCAGGTCGGTGTCGAGGTGGGTCGTCAGGGCGGCGGCGAGGCGGTCGAACGAGGCCTCCCGCAGCGCGGCCGCCCCGGTCGCCGGCACCCCGAGCAGGGCCGACAGCACCTCACCGGCCTCCAGCAGGCCGTGACCCGCGACGCCGAGCACGGCCCCGGAAGCCCAGGCCCGGTCGGGTCCCAGCACGGCGCCGGGTCCCCGCGTCCGCCCGAACCGGACGTCGTAGCCAGCGACCTCGCGTCCCGCGAGCGGCGCCCAGGGACCGCCGAGGTCCCTGTGGAACCGGCCGTGCCAGGACCCGACCGCCTTGTCGGCGGCGTACTCGGTGTCCACCGGCAGCAGCCCGAGGCCGTCCCGCCGCCACGGCCCGCGGCCCCCCTCGACGCCGCGGGGGTCGGTGACGGTCCGGCCCAGCAGGTGCAGACCCCCGCAGATCCCGAGGACCCGGCCGCCGTCGCGGGCGCGGGCCGTGATCGCCGCGTCCAGCCCGGTGTCGCGCAGCCAGTCGAGGTCGGCGGCGACGTCCTTGGACCCCGGCAGCACCACCAGGTCGGCACCCACCAGGTCACCGGGCCGCCGGGCGTGGACCAGGACGGCGGTGCGGGCGAGGGCGGACAGCTCGTCCAGGTTGGACGCGGCGGGGTAGCGGATCACAGCCACCACCGGACATCCCGGACCGGGAGCGCTCGGGCGAACACCACCGGAGCGTGCCCCGGCACCGGACCCGCCCCACGACGCCCCGTCCTCGTCCGGCAGGTCGTGGTCGAGCATCGGCAGCACCCCGGCGCACGCCATGCCCGTCCGCCGGGTCACCGCCGCCGGCCCGTCCCCGAGCAGCGCGGGGTCCCCCCGGAACCGGTTGAGCACGAAACCCGCCAGCCGACCGCGGTCGGCCGGGTCGACCAGCTCCCAGGTGCCGACCAGGTGGGCCAGGGCACCGCCGCGGTCGATGTCGGCGACGAGCAGCACCGGAGCGCGGGCCTGGCGGGCCACGGCCATGTTGGCGAGGTCGACGTCGGCGAGGTTCACCTCGGCCGGGCTGCCGGCGCCCTCGCACACGACCAGGTCCGCCTCGGCGAGCAGCGAGTCGAGCGCCTCGGTGACCACGGGTCGCAGCCAGGGCGCCCGCTCCCGCCACGGCAGGCGGCTCACCGCATGGTCGACCCGGCCGAGGACGACGACCTGGCTGCCGCGCCCCTCCGGCTTCACGAGCACCGGGTTCATCCGGACGTCGGGTTCGGCGCGGGCGGCCAGCGCCTGGAGCCACTGGGCGACGCCGATCTCGCCGCCCTCGCCCGCCTCGCCGCTGCCGCTGACCCCGGGCACGACGCGGGCGTGGGTCGACATGTTCTGGGCCTTGAAGGGCAGCACCCGCAGCCCCCGGTCGGCGTACCAGCGGCACAGCGCGGTCGCCAGCAGGCTCTTCCCGGCCGACGAGGTGCAGCCCTGCACCATGACCGCCCTCACGCCGCTCGGCCCCACGGGGTGAGGGCGAGCGCACGCCGGATGTCGCCCGGCCCCGGGGACCGCCCTCGCGGGTGGAGCACGTAGACCCCCGGCTTGGCCAACCGGAGCCCCAGGCGCAGCGCGATCGCCGCCATCGGCCATCCCGCGTTCGGTGACGCCGTGCGGCGGGCCTCCCGCGCCAGTCCTCGCCAGGCCGCAGCGGGCGCACCGGCGAGCAGCAGGCCGGCGGTGAGACGGGCCGGCACCAGGTTGGCGAGGTCGTCGGCCCTGGCGGCGACCCGGCCGGCGTGCTGCCAGCGCGGTGTCCGATACCCCCACATCGCGTCCGCGGTGTTGACGTACCGGTACGCGGCGGCCGCCGGCAGCCCCCCGACGGCGAACCACAGCAGCGGGGCCACCACCGAGTCCGAGAGGTTCTCGGCCAGCGACTCGATCGCCGCGGCCCGGACCTCCGCCGCGTCGAGGACCGCGGTGTCCCGGCTGACGATCCGGGCGAGTGCCCGGCGGCCCTCGACGAGCGACCGCTCGAGCGCGGCCTCGACCGACGCGACCTCGTCGGCCAGCAGCCGGCCCGACCACAGTGGCCACAGCAGGACCCCCTGGGCCAGGGCACCGGCGGGCGGGGACAGGCGGCGGCAGGCACGCTCGGCCACGGTCCCGGCGGCCATCGCGGCAAGCAGGCCCAGCGCCCAGACCGCGCCGCCCCGGGACACCGCCGCGCCCGGCGGGGCCGCCGGGACGTGCCGGGCGGCGCGATCCAGGTACCGCCCGGCCCACCGCACCGGATGCCAGGGCGTCGGCGGCTCCCGCAGGACGGCGTCCAGCACGACCGAGACCGCCACGGCGAGCACCTTCGCTGCGATCACCCGAGTCGGCGTCGCGAGCGTCGGCGCCGTCATCGTCCGTGCCGGCCGCACCGCAGTCCCGGTCAGCGCCACTCGTCGCGCACCGGCACGACCGCAGGGCCGTCGGCGGTGTCGACCAGGCGCACCCGGGCCTCGTAGACCTTGCGCAGCAGCTCCGGGGTGAGGACGTGGACGGGCGGGCCGTCGGCGGCGACCTGCCCGCCGTCCAGCAGCACGAGCCGGTCGGCGTACTGGCCGGCGAGGGTGAGGTCGTGCATGGCGGCGACGACGGTCAGGCCCTCCTCCCCGCGCAGCCGGTCGACGAGGTCCAGCACCGCCTGCTGGTGCCCGATGTCGAGGGCACTGGTGGGCTCGTCGAGCAGGAGCACCGCCGGGCGCTGCACCACGGCCCGGGCGAGGACCACCCGCTGCTGCTCGCCACCCGACAGCTCCGCCACCGGGCGCGCGGCGAGGGGAGTCAGCGCCAGGCGGTCGAGCACCCCGCTGACGGCCGTCCGGTCCCGCGCCGACTCCGGCGCCCACGGGGACAGATGCGGGGCGAGCCCGAGCAGCACGTAGTCCCGCACCGCCAGGCCGGGCGGCACGACGGGCCGCTGCGGCACGAGGGCGACGCGGCGCGCCATGAGCCGCCGCCGAGCGCGGCGCGGGTCGAGCCCGGCAACACTCACCTCGCCGCGCACCGCGGCGTCGCGCGCGGGCAGCAGGCCGGCGAGCAGGTGGAGCAGCGTCGTCTTGCCGGACCCGTTGGGACCGATGAGTCCGACCCACTCCCCTGCCCGCACCTCCAGGTCGACGCCGACCACCGCCTCGGCGTGGCGCCGCCGGACGTGCACGCCGGACAGCCGGACGGCGGTCACAGGGTCCCCCCGCGGGCCCGGCGCAGCACGACGAGGAAGAACGGCGCCCCGACGAAAGCGGTGACGACCCCGACGGGCACCTCCGCCGGGGACAGCGCAGTCCGGGCACCGACGTCGGCGAGCACCAGGAAGGCCGCCCCCAGCAGCATGGACATCGGCAGCAGCAGCCGGTGCCCGACCCCGAACAGCAGCCGCACGGCATGCGGGACGACGATCCCGACGAAGCCGATGAGCCCCGACACGCTCACCACCGCCGCGGTCCCGAGGGTGGCGGCGACGACGAGGACCAGCCGGACCCGGGTCGGCGTCACCCCGAGGCTGGCCGCCTCGACGTCCCCGACGGCCATCACGTCGAGCGCCCGGCGGTGCAGCAGAATCACCACCACCGCGACCGTGACGAACGGCGCCACGGTGCGCACCTCCGACCACCCGTCCGTCGACAGCTGGCCGAGCAGCCAGGCGTAGACCGACCGGATGGTGTCGTCGTAGCGCTGCTGGACGAAGGTCTGCCCGGCGTTGGCGAACGCCGCGACCGCCACCCCCGCCAGGACGATGACCCCGGCCGACCGGGCTCCGCCGACCCCGCTGCCGAGGGCGTACGTGGCCCCGACCCCGGCCAGCCCGCCGACGAAGGCGGCCAGTGGCAGCCCGACCGGCCCCAACGCCCCGCCCGAGACGATGGCCAGCGTGGCCCCGAGGCCGGCGCCGCTGGAGACCCCCAGCAGGTAGGGGTCCGCCAGCGGGTTGCGGAAGACACCCTGGTAGGCAGCACCGGCGAGGGCGAGCATGCCGCCGACGACGGCGCCGAGCACCACCCGCGGCAACCGGATCTGCCACAGGATCTGACGCTGCTGCTCGGTGAGATCGGAGGTCACGGGCACCCCGGGGACAGCGCCGACCAGCTCGGCGAGCACGGCACGCACGCCCAGGCCGGCAGGGCCGACGAGGGTGGCGGCGAGGACCGCCCCCACCAGCACACCCGCGGCGGCGAGCACCAGCAGGGTCCGCCGGCCGTTCGCAGTCCCGCGACCGCCCCCGGCCGGGGCTGCCGGCCGGGGTGCGGGCGCGATCCCGGGGGGCACCGTGTCAGCCGGCCGGCTGCTCGGCCGGTTGTTCGGCCTCGGCGACCACCTCGGCAACGTCGGTCATGAAGTCGACCACCCGCGGCCCCCACCGGCTCGCGACGTCCTCGTCGACCGGATGCACCCGGCCCTCGGCGACCGCGGTCATGCCCGACCAGCCGGGGCGGGCGGCGACCTGCTCGGGCGTGACACCGCAGCACTGGGCGTCCGCGAGGAAGATCAGGTCGGGGTCGGCCGTGACGATGAACTCCTCGGTCAGCTGGGGATACGGGTCCGCCGCCGGGTCGGTCGCAGTGTCGGCGACGTTCTCCAGACCGAGGCGGGCGTACACGTCGCCGATGAACGTCGCCGAGGTGACCGAGAAGTAGGTGGGGTCGAGCTCGTGGTAGTACGTCAGCGGCTCGTCCGGCGGCGACAGGCCCGCGAGGATCTCGTCGATGTCCGCCTGGATCCCGGCGACCACCTCGGCGGCGCCGCCGATGTTCCCGGTCGCCGCCCCGATGACCTCGATCTGGTCGTAGGCCTCGTCCAGGGTCGTGGCGGCGGGCAGGAGCAGGGTCGGCACCCCGGCCGCCGCCAGCCCGGCGACCAGGTCGTTCGTGCCGTCGGAGGCGAGCACGAGGTCGGGTGAGTAGCCGAGGACCGCCTCGACGTTCGGCTCGAATCCGGAGAGTTCCGTGACGGGCGCCTCCGCGGGGAAGTCCGACCGGTCGTCGACGGCGACCACCTGCTCCCCGGCACCGACCGCGAACAGCGACTCGGTCGCCGTCGGGCTGAGGCTGACGACGGCCGTCGGCCGGGCGTCGATCGTGATCTCGTCGTCGCCGGAGGCGACGGTGACCGGGAAGGCGTCGGCCGAGGGGTCCGGGGCATCCGATGCCGACACTGCGCCGGTGGCCGTGACGGCGCCGCCGGAGGTGTCGGCGGTGTCGGCGGTGTCGGTGTCGCCGCAGGCCGCGAGCACGGCGATCGTGAGGACAGGGAGTACGAGGGCGGTGAGCGCCGGGCGGCGCATGGGCATCCTCCGGGTGTCGGAGGACGAAATACCGTCGGCTGCGGCGGAGAGTCCGGTCGCGGCACGAGCAGTCCTTCGTCCGAGGACTCGTCGTGGCCACGGAGCAGGCGACCTGGCTCGTCCGCCCCGACCGCGGAGGTCGGGCGGCTTCACAGTTGCGGGACAGCGCCGGGCTCACACCGGACTTCGCTGCGTCCGTGACACCCCGGGGGCCCGGGGCGCTGCCGACGGTAACGCTGCGCGGCGCACGCGTCCACCGGGCTCGGCACGGCCGGGACGCGGCGCGCGAGTCCCGGCCGTCGTCTGACGCCGGCCTCAGCTCGCGGTGACGGCCTCTCGAGGCTCGCCCGCGGTGATCGAGATCCGCTTCGGCTTGACCTGCTCGGCGACGGGCAGGGTGAGCCGGAGGACGCCGTTGTCGTACGACGCCTCGATGCGGTCGACGTCGATGCCGTCGCCGACGGTGAGCTGACGCAGGTAGGTCCCGGCGAATCGCTCGCCGGCGATCCACTGCGCGCCCTCGACCTGCGGGGCAGGGCGCTCGGCCTTGACGCTGAGCACGCCGTTGTCGACGGAGACGTCGAGGGACGTCGGGTCCACACCGGGCAGGTCGGCGGTGAGGACGTAGGCGTCGCCGTGACGGTAGAGGTCCATCGGCATGAAGCGGGGCGTGCGCGCCGTGCCGTTCGCGGGGCCAGCGCTCATGCCGAGCAGCTGCTCGGTGAGACGGTCCAGGTCACGGAAGGGGTCGAAGCGGAGCATGGGATCAACACCTCCAGGTCGGTCGGTGACCCTGTTGGCACTCTCGGGTCGTAAGTGCCAACGTCAGTGTAGCGCCAGGTGTTCCCGTTGTTGAGCCCGGAAGGCTCAATGTGGACTGAGCGTCATAACAGCTCCGACGGGCGGACGACGAGGCCCAGCACCTCGAGCTCGGCGTCCCACGGCAGGCGCCGGACCGTGCCGTACGAGGCCGGGCGGCCGGTGGCCGCGTCCTGCGGCACCGGGTCGGCATGGACCACGACCTCCCCCGCCGGCAGGTCGACCACCCAGTACTGCCCGACTTGCGCGCCGGCGTACACCCGCGCCTTGACGGTGAGGTCCCTCCGTTGGCTGGTCTCGGCCACCTCGATGACGAGGTGAGCCGTCGCCGGGTGCGCCTCGTCCGTGCTGGCGTCCCAGTCGACGACGGCGACATCGGGCTCCGGCTCCGAGTAGGCGTCGGCGGCCAACGGCGTCTGCGGGCGGACGAGGTACTGCTCACCGAAGCGAGCGACCAGGCGGACGGCCAGTCTGGTCGTCACGTGCCCGACGGCGTTCCCGTGCCGCGGACCCTGCGGTGCCATCTCGACGACGTTCCCCTCGATGAGTTCGACCGGCTGCCCCTCGTACGCACCAGCCGCGACCAGAACGTCGTACATGGCCCGGGGCAGCGGGCGGACCTCGTCTGCCCACGGCTCGGACACCACCGCGATGGGCATGCCGACAGGGTAGGGAGGCCACGCACTGCCCGGCTGGACTCCGATGTCCCCTGTGGACGAGGCGCCCGCCGCGCTCACAGCTCCGTGCGCTCCAGCAGCTCGGTGACGAGCGCCGCGATCGGCGACCGCTCGGAGCGGGTGAGGGTGACGTGGGCGAACAGCGGGTGACCCTTGAGCCGCTCGATGACGCTGACCACCCCGTCGTGGCGGCCGACCCGAAGGTTGTCCCGCTGGGCGACGTCGTGGGTGAGGACGACCCGGCTGTTCTGGCCGATCCGCGACAGCACGGTGAGCAGGACGTTGCGCTCCAGCGACTGCGCCTCGTCGACGATGACGAACGCGTCGTGCAGCGACCGGCCGCGGATGTGGGTGAGCGGCAGCACCTCGAGCATGCCGCGGTCGAGCACCTCCTCGACGACCTCCTGGCTGACCAGGGCACCGAGAGTGTCGAAGACCGCCTGGGCCCAGGGCGTCATCTTCTCGGCCTCGGAACCGGGGAGGTAGCCGAGGTCCTGGCCGCCCACCGCGTACAGCGGACGGAACACCATGACCTTGCGGTGCTGGCGGTGCTCCAGGACCGCCTCCAGGCCCGCGCACAGAGCCAGCGCCGACTTCCCGGTGCCGGCCCGCCCGCCCATCGAGACGATCCCCACGTCCGGGTCCAGCAACAGGTCGATGGCGATCCGCTGCTCGGCGCTGCGCCCGTGCAGCCCGAAGATGTCGGCGTCGCCGCGTACCAGGCGCACCCGCTTGTCCGGCGTCACCCGCCCGAGGGCCGAGCCGTTGGCGCTGGTGAGCACGAGCCCGGTGTGGGTGGGGAAGTCGGCCGGGGCCGCGAGCTCGATCTCGCGCTCGTCGTACAGCCGGGCGATCTGCTCGACGGTGAGCTCCAGCTCCCCCATTCCCGTCCAGCCGGACTCCACCGCCATCTCGGCCCGGTATTCCTCGGCCCGCAGGCCGACCGCCGCCGCCTTGACCCGCAGGGGCACGTCCTTCGACACCAGGCACACGTCCTGGCCCTCGGCGGCCAGGTTGGACGCCACCGCAAGGATCCGGCTGTCGTTGTCTCCGAGCCGGAAGCCGGGCGGCAGGACGTCGTCCTCGCCGTGGTTGAGCTCGACGTGGAGACTGCCGCCGTTGCCCACCGGCACCGGCACGTCGAGGCGGCCGTGCTCGATCCGGAGGTCGTCGAGGAACCGCAGCGCCTGGCGGGCGAAGAAGCCCAGCTCGGGGTGATGGCGCTTGGCCTCGAGCTCGGTCACGACGACGATCGGGAGGACCACCCGGTGCTCCGCGAAGCGGACCATCGCCAGCGGGTCGGACAGCAGGACGGAGGTGTCGAGGACGAAGGTGCGGGGGCCGTCACCGTCCGGGGAACCCGGCGACCCGGTCACCTCCGCCGCGATCCTGCCCGTGAGGGTGTGGCCCGCCTCGTTCGCCGCTTCTGGCATTCGCCCTCCTGAGGGAGCGCTCGATCGGCCGCGTACGCGTAGCAACAGTACGTCCCGCGGCCCGGGGCGCCTATCGGCAACACGCGTGACGCGCACCGCCCGGGCCCGGCCGAGAACTCGCCGGGTCCGGCCGAGTCACGCGCCGAAGCGGCGCTCGCGGCGGCCGTACGAGCGCAGCGCCCGGAGGAAGTCCACCTGGCGGAACTCCGGCCACATCGCCTCGCAGAAGTAGACCTCGCTGTGGGCGCTCTGCCACAGCAGGAACCCGGAGAGCCGCTGCTCACCACTGGTCCGGATCACGAGGTCGGGATCCGGCTGGCCGCGGGTGTACAGGTGCTCGGCGATGTGGTCGACCTCGAGCACGTCGGCCAGTTCCTCGATCGAGGTGCCCCGGGCGGCGTGGGAGTGCAGCAGGGACCGCACGGCGTCGGTGATCTCGCGACGGCCGCCGTAGCCGACGGCGACGTTGACGGTCATCGCGTCGACGTCCTCGGTGGTGGCGGCGGCGGCCTTGAGCCGGGCGGCGGCCCCGTCCGGGAGCAGGTCCAACGCCCCGACCGGGTGCAGCCGGTACTGCCCGGTGGCGGCGAGCCGGTCCACGAGGTCGGTGATGATGTCGAGCAGGGACCGGACCTCGTGGGCCGGCCGGGAGAGGTTGTCCGTCGACAACAGCCAGAGAGTGACCAGGGGCACGTCGAGGTCCCGGCACCAGCCGAGGAAGGCGAGGACCTTGTCGGCACCCGCCCGGTGCCCGTGGCCGGCGTCGCGGCCCCAGGCGCGGGCCCACCGGCGGTTGCCGTCGAGGATGACGCCGACATGATGCGGGAGCTCCGCCCCCACGAGCTCGGCCCGCAACGATCGCGTGTAGGCCCGGTACAGGAGGTGGCGAACGCCCACGGGGGCGCACGGTAGCGGACGCCGACGCCCGGCATGCCCGCCACGACGTCACCTACGGCCGAGTAACCTACGCTCCCGTAGGTTACGATGGTGCCGTGGCCAGCCCGCGACCTCGCCCCCTCCGCCCGAGCCGCGCCCCGGACGGGACCGTCGCCACCCCCAAGCCCTTGCTCCGGGGGTGGATCCATCTCGTCACAGCCCCCCTGGCCGTCGTGGCCGGTGCCCTCCTCGTGGCCATCGCGCCGACCGGCGCCGCCCGCACCGCCTCGGCCGTCTTCGCGGTCTCGGCGGTCCTGCTCTTCACGATCAGCGCGGTGTACCACCGCGGCCGCTGGACCCCGGCCGTCTCCGGGGTGCTGCGTCGCCTGGACCACTCGGCCATCGGTGTCGTCATCGCCGGCACCTACACGCCGTTCGCGGTCCTGCTGCTGCCGCCGCGCTCGGCGGTGATCCTGCTCTCCGTGGTGTGGGCGGGCGCCGTCGCGATCGTGCTGTTCCGGACCTTGTGGTTCCGGGCGCCGCGCTGGCTCTACACCCCCCTGTACATCCTCCTGGGCTGGGCGGCGGTGTGGTTCCTGCCGCAGTTCCACGCCGGCGGCGGACCTGCCGTCCTCACGTTCGTCGTCATCGGCGGCGTGCTGTACACCGTGGGCGCACTCGCCTACGCGCTGCGGCGCCCGGACCCGCTGCCCCGGGTCTTCGGCTACCACGAGGTGTTCCACGCCTTCACGGTGGCCGCCTTCACCGCTCACGTGGTCGGGGTCGCCCTCGCCCTGGACGCGGCCGCACCACTCGCCTCCTGAGGGTCGTCCCGGCGGACCGTGGCCGCGGGGCGGGTCAGGCCGCCGCGGGTCCGTCCCGTCGCACGCGCTCGACCTCCGCCATCGCCTGGCGCAGATCCCCCAGCCACTCCCCGCTGTGCTTGCCGACCAGCCGGACGCACCAGGCGACGGCGTGCGCCCGGGACCGGGCCACGCCGGACTCGACCAGCGTGTCGAGCACCAGCCGCTCGGGTTGGCGCAGCCGGGTCATCACCGGGACCGCCAGGTTCGTGAAGACGTCCGTGACCGGGCCGCAGCGTGCCCCCCAGGCCATCCGGCGGCCGTAGCGCCGCTCGGCCTCCTGGGCGACGGCGATCCGGGCCTGCCGGGTGTCCTCGCGGAACCGGGTGATGCGCCCGGCCGCCTCCTCCTCGGCGAGCTCGCCCTCCGCCGTGCCGGCGGCCAGGGCGACGACGACGGTGATCTCGTCACGGTCCACCGTGACCGCGGGTGCCCCCGCCTGGGTCCACTCGGCCGGCAGCCGGCCGCGCAGCCACGCCGCGATGCGCGCGGTCTCCGACGAGGCGGGCGGGATCGCCCCGGTGGCGTCGCCGGTCGCCGATGCGGCCGCCGCACCGATCGTCGTGTCGTCGGGTCGAGGGTGGTCGGGAAGGGCGGACGCGGGGCCGCCGGTTCCGGTCTCGTCACTCATGAGCAGGATGATTACTCAGTTACACCGCTAAGTCACCAGCGTCGGTCCGGTGTTCGCCATGGGCCGAGCGGAAGTTGCGTCACCCATCGGCACGACCCCAGTGGAGCAGCCCCGGGAGGAGTTCCTCCCGAGTCCCGACCTCGCGCGCCAGCTCGGCGGGCTCGGTCACGGGCAGCCGGCACACGAAGCCCCGGCAGACGTGCGCCGCCGGGCGGCCGGCCACCTCGCCGCGGTCGGCGAGCAGGGCCGGCTCCCCGGCCCCCGGCTCGCCGACCGCCACCACGGCACCGGGCGCGGCAGCGGCCAGCGCCACCCGGTGCAGGGCGTCGCGGCCGGGCCCGGGCCGCCCCACGACGGCGATCTCGCGGGGACCGTCCAGGGTGGCCTGCGCAGTCGCCCACCACCAGCCGGCGAACCGGGGGGCCTGGGTCATGAGGGGCTCCGCGGCGACCAGCGCCGCCTCGGCGGCCTCGCGGTAGCGGGAGCGGCCGGTGAGGGCGGCCGCCCGCAGCAGGGCCGACGCCGCTGCCGACCCGCCGGACGGGTAGGCGTTGTCCCCCGGGTCGCGGGGGCGGCGCACGGCGGCCAGGGCCTCGTCGAGAGCGTCGGAGGCCACGTCGTGCAGGACGCCCGGCGTCAGCGGATCCGCGAAGCGGTCGAGCACGGTGTCGAGCAGGCGGAGCGCGACCTCGACCCAGCGCGGGTCGCCGTCGATGCCGGCCAGCACCAGCAGCCCCTCCGCCACGTCGCCGTGGTCCTCCAGGACCCCCAGCGGCTCCCCCGCCGCCCCGTCCCGCGACACCCGGCGCAGCCGGGCACCGGGGCCGGTGAGTCCCCGGCCGGCGTCGCCGGCGACGAGATGGCGCTGAAGGAGGAGGGTCGCTGCCGACTGCGCGGCAGCCACGAGATCCGGCCGTTCGAGCAGCGCACCGCACTCGGCCAGGGCGGCGATCGCCAGCCCGTTCCAGGCCGCGACGACCTTGTCGTCCCGCGCCGGCTGCGGACGCGACGACCGGACCGTGCGCAGCCGGGACCGCGCCTCGCGCCATCGTGCGGCCTCGTCGTCGTCCGCCCAGGGGTCGCGGACCAGGCGCAACGTGGAGGTGCCGGCATGGAACGTCCCGGCCTCGGTGACCCCCAGCAGGTCCGCGGCCCACTCGCCGTCGGCGTCACCCAGCGCGGCCCGGAGCAGGGCGGGCGTCCACACGTAGGTGAGCCCTTCCACACCGTGGCCCCCGGACGGCAGCGACCGGGCGAGGTCGGCGAGCCCCGGCTCGTCGCTCGCGAGCCCGGCGACGGAGGTGTCGGCGTCCAGGCTGGAGGCCAGGCCGCCCTCGGCCGTGCCGAGCTCGCGGACCATCCAGTCGCACGTCTCCTCGGCGACCCGCCGGCCCACGGGGTCACCCGTGAGCCGCCACCAGTGCAGGTACACCCGGGCGAGCTGGGCGTTGTCGGACAGCATCTTCTCGAAGTGCGGCACGACCCATTCCCGGTCGACGGCGTACCGGGCGAACCCGCCGCCCACCTGGTCGTACATACCCGACCGGGCCATTGCCACGAGCGCGCGACCGGACAGGTCGCGGGCCGTGCCCGCCGTCGGTGCGCCGCTCGCGGCATGGCGCAGCAGGAACTCCAGGACCATCGACGGGGGGAACTTCGGGGCACCACCGAACCCGCCGTGCGCCGTGTCCTCCTCGGCCGCGAGCCGGGCGAGCGCGGCCGCCGTGGACCCCTCGGTCAGCGGTGGCCGCTGGTCCCCGGCTGTCCCCGCGACCGGGGAGGCAGCGTGACCGGCCCGGTTGGTCGAGTGGTCGCCCGCGACGGTGTCCTGCCCGGACAGGGCCGTCGACAGCCGGTGGGCGACGGACTCGACCTCGTCCCGGCGGTCCGCCCACGCCTCGGACACCGCTGCCAGGACCTGCCGGAACGACGGCATGCCGTGCCGGGGTTCGGGCGGATAGTAGGTGCCGGCATGGAAGGGGCGCCCGTCCGGGGTGAGGAAGACGGTCATCGGCCAGCCCCCGTGCCCGGTGAGTGCCGTGGTGGCCTGCATGTACACGGCGTCGACGTCCGGCCGCTCCTCGCGGTCGACCTTGACGTTGACGAAGCCGGCGTTCATGTCGGCCGCCGTGTCCGGGTCGTCGAACGACTCCGCCGCCATGACATGGCACCAGTGGCAGGCGGCGTACCCGACGCTCAGGAGGACCGGGACGTCCCGCCGGCGCGCGTCGGCGAATGCCGCGGGCGACCACTCCCACCAGTCCACCGGGTTGCCGGCGTGCTGCTGCAGGTAGGGGCTGGTCGACCGGGCGAGCCGGTTGGACATGGTCACCTCCGGGTCGGATTCACCGGCAGCCTTCCCGTCCGCGGCCGCCGGCGCCACCCGGGGGCGGACACCACGCCCGTGCGCCGGCGGCCCCCGGACGGCGACAGCAACGGTGTCGAGCGCCGGTCGCCGCGCCCCCCCGGTTCCCGGGGGGGTGGCCGCGGCGTGCGTCAGCCCGAGCGGGGCCGGGGGATCCCGGGGGGTCGAGGCTCGCCGCGAGCGCCCTCGCCCGCCCCGGCGACGCGGGTGACGACCTCGCCGAGGTCGACCCAGCCGAGCAGGCTCCCGGCCTCGTCGACGACCGCCAGCGGCGCCCACCGCTCGGGCTCCGGGCGAGCCAGGGAGCGCCGCAGGACGTCCCCGACCGGCAGGTCGTCGCGGACCGCGACCGCGGGCGCGGTGAGCAGCTGGCCCGCGTGCCCCCGCCACACCATGGCGGCCGGGTGGCCGTCGAGGTCGCGCACCACCCACACCTCCGGCCCGGCTGCCAGCAACGAGGTGTCGCCGAAGGGGCGCACCAGCGGGCCCACGCTCTCGTCGGCACGCGCCCGGCGCGAGACGGCGCGGATCCACTGCCGCACCTCGGTCGTGACCGGCTGCCAGGGCTGGGCCGGGACACCGAGGAAGTACCCCTGGCCCAGCGGCACCCCGAGGCGGACCAGGGCCTCGCACTCGGCGTAGGTCTCGACCCCCTCGGCGAGCAGGACGGCCCCCAGCCTGACCGAGAGGTCGCGCAGCGAGCGCACGAGCTCCTGGCGGCGGCGGTCGGACCCGACGTCGGCGGTCAACCGTCGGTCGAGCTTGACGATCTCGGGGCCGACCGCGAGCAGCTGGGCGAGTCCGGCGTACCCGCTGCCCACGTCGTCGACGGCGATGAGGGCACCCCGGGCGCGCAGTGCCGCGAGCGCGTCGGCCAGCTCCGGCGTGGGCTCCGCCCCGGAGTGCTCGGTGAGTTCGACCACCACCCGTTCCAGGTCGACGTCGAGCACCTCCCGGACCCGGGGGTCGGCGAGGTGCTCGGGGCCGACGTTGACGGTGCAGAACATCCGGTCGGGCACGCCCGCCCGGATCTCCAGGGCGCGGGTGAGGACGGCGACCGTGAGGTCACCCGCCAGCCCGAGTCGGCCGGCGGCGGCGAACCACCGGTCCGGCGGGGGCGTCGCGGCCAGTCCCGCGTCCGCGTCGCGGGCGGTGAGCGGCCAGCCGAAACGGCTCAGCAGCTCGTAACCGGCGACGTCGCCCGTGACGAGGTCGACGATGGGCTGGGCGACGAGGTCGAGCGGGGCCTGGCCGTCGAGGACGGCGGTGAGCAGTTCCTCCCAGGACGCGCGCGATACCGACGGCGCCCCCGCCGCGGTGGGGGCCCCCGGGGACGTCGACGCCGGACTCGGTGGCACCGCGGCATCCTGGCAGGAGCGCCGCCGACCTCGGCCGGGAGTCCGTCAGGTCCCTAACGAGCGTGTCGCGCAGCTCGTCACGACCTGTCCGCCGGGCCGGCGCTCTGATCGGTCGGCGGGTCACCCGCCTTGTCATCCGCCTGGTCGTCCGCCTGGTCGTCCGCCTGGTCGCCCGCCGGGTCGAGGGAGTCGCCGGAGTCGCCTCGGGCGGCCCGCCCGTGGCGCAGCCGCTGCACCCGCCGGTTCATGTCGCGGATGAGCAGGATCACGGCCACGGCCAGCAGGAAGATCGCGACGAACCCGGCGATGCCGGGACCGATCAACTCGTCCGGGGGACGGCCCGGGTCGGTGCCCGGCGTCGGCTGGGCGAGCGTGGTGGTGCTCGTGGTGGTGGTGACCGTCACCGAACCTCCCTCAACGGTTCGCGGTCGCGGACTGGCGGACTCCGGCGAAGAGGTCGTCCTCCGGCTCGGCGGGCCGGACGTCCCCCACCAGCGAGCGGGCCAGCTCGTAGTCCTCGGTGGGCCACAGGTCCTGGCGCTCGGCCAGTCCGAGGGCGAACCACATGCCGTCGGGGTCGACCTGGGTCGCGTGGGCGAGCAGCGCCCGGTCGGCGACGTCGAACCAGTCGGCGCAGGTCACCCTCGTGGTGACGGTCCGCTCGGGCCACTCCTCGCGGGCCTGCAGCCACTCGCCGAAGGGCGACTCGCGCCCGGCGGCCAGCAGTGCCTCGTGATAGGCGACGACCTTCGTCCGGGAGAAGGTCGAGTGGTAGTAGAGCTTCAGGGGCTGCCACGGCGCGGGGCCGCCGTCCGGGCCCGGGTACCGGTCCGGGTCGGCGGCGGCCTCGAACGCCTCGACGCTGACCCGGTGGGTCATGATGTGGTCGGGATGGGGGTAGCCGCCGTTCTCGTCGTAGGTCGTCATGACGTGCGGGCGGAACCGGCGGACCAGGTCGACCAGCGGGGCGGCGGCGACCTCGAGCGGCAGGGTCGCGAACGAGCCCTCGGGCAGTGGCGGCAGCGGGTCCCCCTCCGGCAGGCCCGAGTCGACGAACCCCAGCCACTCGTGACGGACGCCGAGGATCCGAGCGGCCTCGGCCATCTCGCGCCGGCGCACCGCGGCCAGGTCGCGCAGGGTCGCCTCGTCCTCGCGCAGCCTCGGATTGAGGATGTCGCCGCGCTCGCCGCCGGTGCACGTGGCGACGAGCACCTCGACGCCCTCGGACACGTACCGGGCCACCGTGGCGGCGCCCTTGCTGGCCTCGTCGTCGGGATGCGCATGGACGGCCATCAGCCGCAGTGGGCCGCCGGCAGCCGCCACGGCGGCGCGGGATGGGGTGCTCACGGCCGACATTGTGACGCGGACCGTCCGACGCGGGTTCGCCACCCGGCGCCCGGAGGGGTCGCGACACTTCCGATCATGATCCAACTCATGCGTCTGCGGGTTCCCGGCACCGCGAGCCTCGTCCCGCATGAGTTGGATCTTCCCGTCGCACGACCCCTCGTGCCCCGGACGCGGGGGAGGAACGGCATCCTGGGGTCGTGACCGATCAGCACCCGGCAGCGGCGAGGTCGTCCGCCGCCCCCGCTGCGGTCGACGACGATGTCGCGGCCCGGTACACCCGCCGGCGTGGCCCGGGCAGCGGGCGCCGCGGCCTCGTGGCGGTGGCCGCCGCCGCGACGCTCGTCCTCCTCACCGCGCTCGCGTGGTTCGCGAGCGCGGTCCTCGATCGGGACGTGCGGTGGCAGACGGTGACGTTCGAGGTGACGGGCCCCGAGCGGGTCGAGGTGACCTTCGAGGTGTACGGCCGATCGGGGGACCGGGTCCGCTGCCTGGTCAGGGCGACGGCCGACGACTTCGCCGACGTCGGGCAGCGCGAGGTCGACCTCGGGCCGCTGCCCCCCGGTGGTGACCTGCGGGTGACGACGACCGTGCGGACGATCGCGCCGGGCGCGAACGCCGGCGTGCGGACGTGCGTCGTGCTGCCCGACGCACTATCCTGACCCCTCGCCCGCACGCCCTGGGGCGCAACGGCTCCCTGCCGTGGCCGCCCGTCGATGCGGATGGCGGCATGCGACCCGGCCCCGGATCCGCCTCCATCTCGACCCGATACTCCCGCAGGCGTCGACCACCCACACCCGAACGGAGACGACGGTGACAGAGACTTCACGAGTCACCTGGCTCACCCAGGAGGCCTACGACCGCCTCAAGGCCGAGCACGACCACTTGGCCGGTCCAGGGCGGGTCGAGATCGCGAAGAAGATCGAGGCAGCGCGCGAGGAGGGTGACCTCAAGGAGAACGGCGGCTACCACGCCGCCAAGGAGGAGCAGGGCAAGCAGGAGGCCCGCATCCGCCAGCTCGCCGAGATGCTCGCCACCGCGACCGTCGGCGAGGCCGCGGCGGCGGACGGCAGCGTGCACCCGGGCATGGTCGTGACCGCGGACGTCGCCGGCGAGGCCGAGCGCTTCCTGCTCGGCAGCCGCGAGATCGCGACCGGGTCGGACCTGCAGGTCGTCAGCGAGAAGTCACCGCTCGGCGCGGCCGTCGTCGGCTGCCGGGTGGGCGAGGAGACGTCGTACACCGCGCCCAACGGTCGCGAGATCGCCGTGGTGGTCAAGGCGGCGGAGCCCTTCACGGGCTGAGTTGCGGGCATCTGCGCCTCGGGGCTGCGCCGGGACTTGTACGGCCAGGTCGGCCAGCGGAGCTGCTTGGGTCGGCGGGAGTGGTGACGTGCACCGAGGACTTCGATCGCCCCGTGGACCGTCCGCCGCGCCCGGGTGCCCGCACAGGTGTGGGTTGGACGTCCTCCAGGGCAGCCCCCTCCACGCGACGTACAGCATCCTCTGGTTGACCCTCGGTGGACGCATCGATCCCGGCCCAGAACGCACTCTGACCAGGCATTCCGCACGCGGACGACGCTGCGGCATCGAGGCACGGCCGCCTGGCAATACGGGGCGTACACTTGCTGATCTTCCATGTTGACATTGCTCGACTGGGCGCAAGGCTTCGACCATGCGGGCAATTCGTAAGTCGAAATCATTGACTTGCTTCTTCATCCAATTTACCGTCATTTCTGACGTCGCACCAGAGGAACAGTCGCACCCGATATCTCGGCACCCAGGTACCAGGGCTCCTACGACGCTGATCTCTCACTTCCCTCAGGAGGATTCGTCATGTCCCGCAAGCTACGCCGCATTGCGGTTTCGAGTGTCGCCGCGCTCGGCCTGGGCCTGAGCCTGGCCGTCACGAACGCCACGGCAGCGCAGGCCGCTCTTCCGGTACCCAACTCATGCGCCAAGAACAACTTCGCCGAGTGGCACGACGGCTATCCCACCTACTTCTCTTTCCAGAGGGCGTACAAGGTGCGGACGTCGGCCACAACCGTCACCACCTACCACGACTACCTCGTGGGCTACTACTCGATCCAAGGACCGTTCCCCTACGGAGCCGTCACGAAGGTCTGTGGACGCGAGAGGCCCCTGTAGGGATCCGAGCCATCATCACCTCGATCGGATTTCTTGAGCTTCACCGGGGAGGGCGGGAGCTCGCCGAAATTCGACGTAGCTCCCGCCCTCGTCGCTCAGCGACTCACGGCCCGCTTGTACTGCTGGATCGTCAAGGGAATGAAGACGACGAGCAGGATCACCACCCAGACGAGTGTGTAGAGAACGGGATTTTGCAGAGGCCAGGCCGTCGGCTCACCGATCGGCGAGCCCGGCGGTGGGACGTTGCCGAAGAGTTCACGGGCCGCTTGAGTGATAGCCGACACCGGGTTCCATTCGGCGAAGATCCGCAAGGGGGTGGGCAGGTTCTCCGCCGGCACGAACGTGATGGCGATGAAGGTGATGGGGAAGATCAAGATGAACGAAGCGTTATTGAAGACCTCCGGCGACCGAACGATCATCCCCACGTATGCCATGACCCAGGAGACCGCGTAGGCGAACAGCAGGAGCAGAAGGAACCCCAGCAACGCATCGAGTGGGTTGGTCCGGATCCGCCACCCGACGACAAGCCCGGCGATCGACATGACGACGACCTGGATGACGTTGGCAATGACGTCGGCGGTCGTCCGGCCCACGAGCACCGCGGACGCCGACATCGGCAGCGACCGGAACCGGTCGATGATCCCGCTCTTGAGGTCCTGGGCCATCGCCGACCCCGTGATCGTCGCCCCGAAGATCACGCTTTGGGCGAAGATGCCGGGGATGAGGAACTCCCGGTACCCGTTCTCGAGACCGGGAATCTGGATAGACCCGCCGAACACGTAGGCGAACAGCAGGACGAACATGATCGGCCCGAGCGTGACCCCGACGAGCAGGTCGGGCACCCGGCGGATCTTGATGATGTTGCGCTCGGCGACGACCACGCCGTCGCCCAGCGCCTGCAGAACGGCGCTCATGACGTGACCTTCCGCTTCCCGCCCAGCGGGGCGTCGTGGCTGTCGGTGTCCTCCGCGTGCGCCCGCCCGGTCAGGGTGAGGAACACGTCGTCGAGGGTGGGCCGCCGCACGCCGGCGTCCAGCACCTCGATGCCGGCGGCGTCCAGCCGTCGCAGCGCCTCGACGAGGATCTTGGCGCCCCCGGTGACCGGGACGGTGACCTGGCGGGTGTGCTCGTCGGTGCCGATGGTGCCGAGCGCGATGGAACCGAGCTCCTCGCACGCCCGCCGGACCTCGCCGCCGTGGGCGATGACGAGCTCGAGGCGTTCCCCGCCGACCTGGTCCTTGAGCTGGTCCGCGGTGCCGAGCGCGATGACGCGCCCGTGGTCCACGACGGCGATCCGGTCGGCGAGGCGGTCCGCCTCCTCCAGGTACTGGGTGGTGAGCAGCAGCGTGGTGCCGCCGCGCACCAGGTCGGCGATGATCTCCCACATGCCGAGGCGGCTGCGCGGGTCCAGGCCCGTCGTCGGCTCGTCGAGGAAGAGGATCGGCGGGTTGGCGACCAGCGCCCCGGCGAGGTCCAGCCGCCGCCGCATGCCGCCGGAGTATCCCTTGACCGGCCGGTCGGCTGCGTCGGTGAGGTCGAAGCGCTCCAGCAGCTCGCGGGAACGCTCACGCGCCGTGCGCGTGCCCAGGTGGTACAGCCGACCCACCATCGAGAGGTTCTCGAAGCCGGTGAGGTTGTCGTCCACCGCGGCGAACTGGCCGGACACCCCGATCCGGCGGCGCACCTCCCGGTCGTGGCGGACGACGTCCAGCCCGTCCACCGTCGCGGTGCCCGAGTCGGGCCTGAGCAGGGTCGTGAAGACACGCACCGTCGTGGTCTTGCCCGCGCCGTTCGGGCCGAGCAGTCCCATGACGGTGCCGCGCTCGACCGTGAGGTCGAGGCCGTCGAGAGCGCGCACCTTGCCGTAGGTCTGGACGAGGCCGCGCGCCTCCATCGCGTTGTCCGTCGCAGTCACGCGGTCCTTTGTACTACCCGAACGCGCACGCGCCCGGTCCTGGTGGGTGGAGATCACGTCGGGTTCGGACGGTCCGGGCGCCCGGGACTCATCGGTCGCGGGGCCGGTCGCCGGTGCCGACGGGGGTGAGGTCCTTGACATGCGCCGGACGTTAGGGACTTCTGAGGACTGTTCCTGTCCGCAACGAACCCGGGGCGCCGAGGGAAATTCGAGTGACGCCGTGAGCGAACCCGGCGCAGCGTCCCGGACCGGGCATGCCTACCGTGGGGAGGTGACGGGCATTCCTCACGGCGGCATCCCGGTCCCCCCGACCGACCTCCCGACGACCCTCGGCGGGCTGCGCGCCCACGGGTACCGCCCGCGCGGCGTGAAGGCCGAGCTCCGCGAGAACCTCCTGCTGGCCCTGCGCGAGGGGCACCAGCGGTTCCCGGGGGTCGTCGGCTTCGACGACACCGTGCTGCCCGAGCTGGAACGTGCGCTGCTGGCTGGCCACGACCTGGTCCTGCTGGGCGAGCGCGGCCAGGGCAAGACCCGGCTGCTGCGCGCACTGGTGGGCCTGCTCGACGAGTGGAGCCCGCACGTCGCCGGGTCGGAGATCTTCGAGGACCCGTTCGACCCGGTGCTGCCCGCCACCCGCCGCCGAGTGGCCGAGCTGGGCGACGACACGCCCGTGGCGTGGCGGCACCGGTCCGAGCGGTACGGCGAGAAGCTCGCCACCCCGGACACCTCGGTGGGCGACCTGGTCGGAGACGTCGACCCGGTCAAGGTCGCCGAGGGCCGCTCGCTCGGCGACCCCGAGACCATCCACTTCGGGCTGCTGCCCCGGACCAACCGGGGTGTCTTCGCCATCAACGAGCTGCCGGACCTGGCCGAGCGGATCCAGGTCGCGCTGCTCAACGTGCTGGAGGAGCGGGACCTCCAGGTCCGGGGCTACGCGCTGCGGCTGCCCCTGGACGTCCTGCTCGCGGCCAGCGCCAACCCCGAGGACTACACCAACCGCGGCCGGATCATCACCCCCCTCAAGGACCGGTTCGGCGCCGAGATCCGCACCCACTACCCCGTGGACCTCGCCGTCGAGACCGCGCTGATGGCGCAGGAGGCAGACCTGGCCGGGCCCGGTGCCGCCGAGGTGCCCGACCATCTCGTCGAGGTCCTCGCCCGGTGGACCCGCCACGTCCGCGACTCCCCCGCGGTCGATGCACGCTCCGGGGTCTCCGCGCGGTTCGCCATCGCCGCGATGGAGACGGTGTCGGCCGCGGCCGACCGGCGCGCGGCGCTGCTCGGCGAGCCGGAGGCTCCCGTGGCCCGAGTCGGCGACCTCGAGGGCGTCGTGGGCACCCTGCGGGGCAAGGTGGAGTTCGAGTCCGGCGAGGAGGGCCGCGAGTACGAGGTCCTCGCCCACCTGCTGCGGACCTCGGTCGCCGAGACCTTCCGCTCCCGGCTCGGCGGCCGGGACCTCTCCGGGTTCCTGGCCGCGGTCTCCGACGGCAGGCACGTGGACGTCGGGGACGACGTGACCGTGGCCGACCTGCTGGCGTCCGTGGGGCCCGTCGAGGGGCTCGGCATGGTGTGCGCCGCGCTGGGGTTCGACGAGGCGCCGAGCCGTTCCCGGGCGGCTTCGGCGGTCGAGTTCGCCTACGAGGGCCTGCACCTCACCCGCCGCGTCGCCAAGGACCCCGGCCCGGGCCACGCCACCTACCGCGCCCGCACCACCGAGTGACCGTGCCCCGCCCCGCACTCTGCATGTGTCGTCACTCGCCGGGGCGGGTGGCGCCCTCGACCTGCATGTGTCGTCACTCGCCGACCGGCCGGCCGGCCCACCTCGGCGAGTGGCGGCAAATGCAGGGAAGGTGGGGGCGGTGAGGGGGGGTCGGGACCCGCGGCCGGGACGGTCGTACCGGTACGGGGCCTGGCGGGGCGGCCCCGATCCGCTGGCGCCGCCGGTGGACGTGCGGGCGGCGGTGGACGCCCTCGGTGAGCACGTCATGCAAGGGGACTCGGCGCGCGATGCGCTGCGGCAGCTGCTGCGGGACGGGGTCGACGGGCGCCGAGGGCTGCGCGACCTGCAGGCGGAGGCGATGCGGCGGCGGCGCGAGATCGGCCGACGGGGGCGTCTCGACGGAGCTGTCACCCGGGCCCGTGCGCAGCTCGACCAGGCGCTCGCCGCCGAGCGCGACGCCCTGACGGGGCGCGACGACGACGACGCCCGCTTCGCCGAGGCTCGCCTGGACGCCCTGCCCCGGTCGGTCGCGCAGGCGGTGCAGGAGCTGACCGACTACGACTGGGCCTCCCCCGAGGCCGAGCGGCTGTACCGGCGGATCCTGGACGAACTCGAACGGGAGGTCCTGGACCAACGCCTGGGAGGGACGGCGCAGGCGCTGCGCCGGATGGCCGAGGGCGGCCCGGAAGCCGACGCCGCCGCCCGCGCGACCAGGGAGATGCTCGCCGACCTGCAGGACCTGCTCGACAAGCACGCCCGCGGCGAGGACACCGACGAGGACTTCGACCGGTTCATGGGCAAGCACGGCGACGCCTTCGGCGACGACCCACCGGAGACGGTCGACGAGTTGATCGACGAACTCGCCCGGCGGGCGGCGGCGTCCGAACGGCTCACGCGGTCGCTGTCGCCGCAGCAGCGCGAGGAGCTCCAGGGACTCATGGCGCAGGCTCTGGGACGCGACCCGGAACTCGCGGCCCGGATGGCAGCGCTCGGTGACACCCTGCGCGCGCTGCGCCCCGAGCTCGACTGGTCCTCGCAGGCACGGATGCGGGGGGCGACGCCGCTGGGCTACGGCGAGGCCGCCGCGGCACTCGAGGAGCTCGGGGACCTCGAGGCGCTCATCGACCAGCTGGGGCAGGACCACCCCGGGGCCACCCTCGACGACGTGGATGTCGAGACCGTCGAGCGGGCGCTCGGGCGGGGGGCGGCCGACGAGGTCGCCCGGCTGCGCCGGCTGGAGCGGGAGCTGGTCGAGCAGGGCTGGCTGGTTCGCGGCGGTGCGGGCGGGGAGTCCGAGCCGGCGCTGTCCCCCAAGGCGATGCGGCGCCTCGGCCAGAGCGCGCTGCGGACCGTCTTCGACCGGCTCACCGAGGACGCGCGCGGCGAGCACGACGACGTGCGGCAGGGGTCGGGCGCCGAGCCGACCGGGTCGTGGCGAGCATGGCGGTTCGGCGACTCCGAGCCGATCGACGTCGTGCGGACAGTCCAGAACGCGGTGCTCCGCTCGGCCCGGGCCGACGGCGCGGGCATGCGGCCGGGTGGACGGCCGGGCCGGGTCGGTCTCGCCGTCGAGGACTTCGCCGTCGCCGAGCAGGAGAACCGGTCCAGGGCGGCGGTCGCGCTGTGCGTCGACCTGTCGTTCTCGATGATCGCCGAGGGGCGGTGGGCCCCGATGAAACGCACGGCACTCGCCCTGTCCCACCTCGTGGCCACCCGGTACCCGACCGACGCCCTGCAGGTCATCGGGTTCGGCCGCTACGCCCGCCGCCTGACGGCCGCCGAGCTCACGGCGGCGGAGCCGGACTTCGTGCAGGGCACGAACCTCGCCCACGCGCTGTCGCTGGCCCGGCTGCACGTCGCCCGCCATCCCGGGGCGACTCCGGTGGTGCTCGTCGTGACGGACGGGGAGCCGACCGCACACCTGGAGACCCTGGCCGGCGGCGGCTCCGACGCCGTCTTCCACTGGCCGCCGCTGCCCGAGACCATCCGCGCCACGGTCGACGAGGTCGACCGGCTGACCCGCGCCAAGGTCCCGGTCAACGTCTTCATGCTCGGGGAGGACGGCGGCCTCGTGCGGTTCGTCGACGCCCTCGCCCGGCGCAACGGGGGCCGGGTGTTCCGTGCCGACCCCGAGCGCCTCGGGTCCTACGTGGTGGCCGACTACCTGAGGGCCCGCCGGGGCTGAGGCGGCCCTCAGCGGTAGCGACGGCCCTCGTCGCGCTGGTACGCCCAGATGGCGATGATCGCCGTGACCGCGGTCCATGCGACGAGGACCGGGACGGTCGAGGCGGGGAACGCGTCCCCGGTGGTGGCCCAGACGACCAGGTCACGGGCCGCCCGGGTCGGCGTCGCCAGCGACAGGGAGTCGAGCCAGTCGGGGAAGGTCGACGGCGGGAGGAAGAGGCCCCCGGCGAACGCCAGGGGCAGCAGGAGGATCTGGGCCACCGCGAGCGCCGCCTTGGTCGGCAGGGCGTACCCCACCGCGAGACCGAGGAAGAGCAACGGGGTCCCGGAGAGCGCCAGGGCCAGCGCGGCGAGCGGCCAGCGGGCGGGCTCCAGCGTTGCCGCCGTCAGTGCCCAGGCGAGCAGCACCAGCGGGATCAGCCCGAGGATCGCGAACGCCAGCCCGGTGAGCAGCCGCCCCGCCAGTCGCGGCACCGGACCGGCGGGGAGGGTCCGGACGTAGGGGTCCCACGGCAGGGCCCGGTCCTCGGCCACCCCGACGCCGTAGCTGAACACGCAGACGCTCAGCACGGCGAACACCGCCAGCTGCGAGGCCCCGGCGGTCGCCGCGACGGGGTCGTCGGCGAACGGTTGCGGGGCGATGAAGAACAGCAGCGACAGGGCCGGGAACACCGTCGTCCCGACGACGGCGATCGGGACGCGCAGCGTCTCCAGCACCTGGTAGCGGGTGTGGAGCAGGACAAGGCTCACGGCTGGACCGCCTCCTGGGTGAGGGCGAGGAACGCCTCCTCCAGGCTCGCAGTGGCGACCTCGAGGTCGTGGAACGGCACGTCGGCGTGCACCAGGGCGCGGACGACGTCGTCAGTGTCCTCGGCCCACAGCTCGTGCCGGTCGCCCTCACGGCCCGCCCGGTGGACGCCCGGCAGGTCCGGCAGCACCGGCGCGGTCACGCGCAGCCGCCGCAGGGGCACCGTGCTGCGCACCCGTCCGACCGGGCCGTCCGCGAGCACTCGGCCGCGGTGCACCACGACGACGCGCTCCGTCAGGGCCTCCACCTCGTCCATGTTGTGGCTGCTCAGCAGGACGGTGCCGCCACCGGCTCGGAACTCGCGCACCAGCTGCCACACCTCACGGCGGGCCTCGACGTCCAGCCCCGTCGTCGGCTCGTCGAGCAGGACCAGCTCCGGTCGACCGACGAAAGCCAGGGCCACGGACAGCCGCCGCCGCTGGCCACCGGACAGGCCGCCGGTCTGCCGCCCGCCCGGTCCGCCAGGCTGACGCGCTCGAGCATCTCGCCCGTCGGCACCGGGTCCGCGTAGTGGGCGCCGACGAAGTCGACGACCTCGCGCACCCGCAGGGTCGGCGGCAGCCCGGTCTCCTGCGGGGTGAGGCCGAGCCGGCGGCGGCGCGCGGGGTCGCGGGGATCGCCCCCAAAGAGCTCGACGGTCCCGGACGTCGGGCGTCGCAGTCCGCAGAGCAGGCTCACCAGCGTCGACTTCCCGGCCCCGTTGGGTCCCAGGAGACCGACCACCTCGCTGCGGCGCACCTCGACCGTTATGGCGTCCACCGCGACCACGTCCCCGTAGCGACGCGTCACGGCGTCGGTCCGGGCGAGGATCTCCGCCGGTCCGCTCACCCCCGGCCCCAGGTCGCCGGGACCACGGCGTACTGGCGGACGGCGAGGTCCCGGAACGTGACGGGGCCTCTCGGGCCGGGGACCCGGTCGAGGTTGATGCCGGTCTCGGGGATCGCCAGCAGCGTGAAACCGTCGAGCAGCCGGGTCGGGGCGTTCCAGAACACCCCGGTGCCGGTGTACGCGGCCAGGAAGGTCTCGGCCGCCGCCACGTCCTCGGTCGCGATGCCGGCGGCGAGACCCGAGGTCTCCTCGTTGGCGATCCGGGCGGCGTCCAGCGGGCCGTTCGCCCGGGCGATCGTCACGGTGGCGGACCGGTCGTCGTCGAGTGCCCACTCGTGGCCGAGAGGGTGGTCGTGGGGGGGCATCGAGACCGCGATGCCGAGGTCCGCGAGGAGTTGAGAGAGCTCCGGGACCATGTCCTCGTAGCCGGCGTCGTCGACCAGCAGCAGGTTGAGCCGGTTGCACACGCCGAGCCGGTCCACGCTGCGCGTCACGAGGTCGCGGACCTTCGCCCGGTCGGCGGCGGGATGGACGTACAGCACCCCGCCGCCGTCCGCGTGGGCGAGCACCCGGACGTCGTGGCGGGCGGCCTCGCGGGCGAGGGCGCGGGTGCTCTCACCACTGCCGCGCACGATGACCAGCGGCATCAGGCGTGGCAGGCGGACCAGGGAGAACGCGGCCTCACGGGCGGGCGAGGGCACGAGCTGCACAGCGGCCGGGTCGATGCCGACCTCGGCCAGCGCGGGGGCCACGACATGATCGATCAGGGCGGTGGACGAGCGCAGCGCGGCCGACCCGGTGCGCAGCACCCCGGCGTTGCGTGACTTCACGAGCTGGGAGGCGATGTCGACGGTGACGTTCGGCCGCGCCTCGTAGTTGGCCCCGACCACGCCGACCGGCCGGCGCCGCTCCAGCAGGAGGAGGTCGCCGGGCAGCTCGCGGACCACCCGGGAACCCGGCTCGTGAGGGATCCCGGCGAGGACCCGCAGCTGCTCGGCCATGCCGGTCACCCGCTGCGACCCGAGCGTCAGCCGGTCGAGCAGGGCCGGGCCGGTCCCCTGCTCGCGGGCGGCCGCGACGTCGGCCGCGTTGGCGTCCAGAACGGCGTCGCGGGAGACGACCAGCCGGTCCGCCATGCCTGCCAGCGCCCGGTCGACATCGGAGTCGGCGGCAGCGGCCAGCGACGCGGCGGCGGCGGCCGCGGCCCGTGCGCACCCGGCGACGATGTCGTCGACCGGGGTGTCAGGGAGTGTCGGGATCAGGTCGGCATCGACGGCCACATCCGCCATCTTGCCCTTCCCGGCCTCGAGGGCGCACCGGGGCGTCCGGTCGGGCGGGCACTTCCGTGGGTGCCGGGTCGCTGCCAGACTCGCCGCGTGGTCGACCTCGGTGCCATGATCCGCCGCAACGTCCCACCGGAGGACGTCGTCGGTCTGGCCCGCGACCTCGCCCCGCTGGTCGACGAACTCTGGCTGGTCGAGGACCTGGGATGGGCCGGCGGGATCGCCCAGGTCGCCGCGGTGCTGGCCGCCACGGCGGACGTGCGGGTCGGCCACGGCGTCGCCCCGGCGCCGTTCCGCAACGCGGCGGCGCTGGCCATGGAGTGGGGCGCCCTGGCCCGGGCCCACCCGGGTCGGCTGCACGCCGGGCTCGGGCACGGCGTGCCGGAGTGGATGGACCAGGTGGGCAGCAGCCCCCGGAGTCGGCTCACCCTGCTGCGCGAGGTCGCGACCGCCACCCGGCGACTGCTCGCGGGCGAAACGGTCACCGTGGCGGGCGACCACGTGCAGCTGGCGGACGTTGGCCTGGTCTTCCCTCCCTCGAGGGTGCCGCCGGTGTCGCTGGGCGTCTCCGGGCCGCGCTCGCTGCGGCTGTCGGGCGAGGTGGCCGACGGCACCGTGCTCGCCGAGGGCACCGGGCCGACTGAGTTGCGGGCCGCGCGAACCGCGATCGACGCCGGCCGCGCGATGGCCGGTGTCACCGCACCGCACCGGCTCACGGTCTTCGTCGCCTCCTGGTGCGGGGACCCCGCGGCCGCGCCGCCGGCCCCCGAGGCCGTCGGGGAGGACTGGACGGCGACCGGCGCGACCCCCGCCGAGGTGGCCGGGCGACTGCGGGACCTCGTCGACGCGGGTGCGGACGCACTCGTCCTCGTGCCCTTCGGCGATCGTGTCGCCGACCAGGTGGACCAGGTGGCGCTGGCGGCGCAGGAGGTGCTGCCGCTGGTCAGGAGTTGACGCCGACGGCCCCCCGGGGCGAGCCGGTGCGCGGCCGGGGCACGGGGGCGCCCGGCCCCGGCGCGAGACCGTGCTCGAGTGCCCAGCCGAGGAACTCCGCCGGCTCCAGCGCCGGCGTGAACAGGTAGCCCTGGGCGGTCCGGCAGCCCAGGGCGTCGAGGGCGTGGAGCTGCTGCTCGGTCTCGACCCCCTCGGCGACGACTCCGACGCCGCTCAGCGCGGCCAGCCGCAGGAGGTACTCGACGAGCAGGCGCTCCCGGTCGGAGTCGATCGCACTGACGAAGCTGCGGTCGATCTTGATGGTGTCGGCCGGCAGCGTCGTGAGGTGCGACAGCGTCGAGTACCCGGTGGTGAAGTCGTCCAGGGCCACCCTGACCCCGAGGGCGCGCGCCTCGGCGAGGACGGCCGCCGCTCGCTCGACATCGCTGACGACCGCGGTCTCGGTGAGCTCGAGGGTGAGACGGCACGGGTCGACACCGTGGGTCGCCAGGGCGGCTCGGACGTCACCCACGAGGTCACCGTGGATGACGTGACGACCCGAGACGTTGACGGCGACCGTGAGGTCGAGCCCGGAAGCGGCCCACTCGGCGAGTTGCGCGCATGCCGCGTCCAGGACGAGCCGGTCGATCTCGACGATGAGCCAGCTGCCCTCGGCGACGGGAATGAAGTCCCCCGGGAGGACGAGCGTGCCGTCGGCCAGCCGCCACCGGACGAGGGCCTCGACGCCCACCACCCGGTGCCTTGACCCGGACCCGCGGGAGCCCGGGTCCACCTCGACGATCGGCTGGTAGTGGACCTCGAGCCGCCCGGCGGCCAGCGCGGCCCGCAGCTCCCCCTCGACGCGGTGCCGGTCGATCATGCGCTGGCGCATCGCCGGGACGAACACCTGCACCTGGGACTTGCCGTGGTCCTTGGCATAGGCGGCCGCGAAGTCCGCGTCCTGGAGAAGGACGTCCGCGTCGTCCGCGCGGGCGGCCACGATCCCGATGCTCGCGGACAGCCGGCTGTTCGCCGATCCCACGGCGAACGGCTCACCGAGGCGGGCCATACAGTGCTGGGCCAGCCGCCGCGCGTCGTCGAGATCCCGGTCGAGGACGACGAGGAACTCGTCGCCCCCGAGGCGCGCGACGTGGCCCCCGGCCCCCGCGGCCTCGGCGGTGGTCTCCGCCAGGCGGCGCGCCGCCTCGACGAGCACCCGGTCGCCGGCCGCGTGCCCGAAGGTGTCGTTGACGGCCTTGAAGCCGTCGAGGTCGATGAACATCACCGCACCCCGCCCGCCCCTGGCGGCGGTCGCCGCCAGGTCGTCGAGCAGTGTGATCGCGGCCCGGCGGTTGGGCAGGCCGGTGAGGCTGTCCGTCGTGGCCTGGTCCGCGAGCAGGCCGGCCTGCTCGCGCAGGAGCGCGGACCGCGACCGGTACACCCGCCACAGGCCGGCGACGCTGGTGAGGAGCACGAGGACGAGGCACGCGGTCACCGCGCGGTTGGTGGCCAGGGTGGCGCTGCGAGACGCCAGGGCAGTGTCGGCCGCAGCCTCCTGCTGGGAGACGAACGCTGCCAGACCCACCCCGTAGCGGGCCTTCTCGATCTCGTACTCGCCGGTCAGCACGGCCTGTGCTTCGGCCAGTCGCCCCTGCTCGCCCAGCTCGAAGACCCGGGTCTCCAACGCGATCAGGCGCTGGTTGGCAACGTCGACATCGTCCAGGGGCCGGGTGGCGCCGGGGCCCGAGAGCTCGCGGGACAGGGCGATCGCGGCATCGAGGCGGACCACGCCGGCGTCGTAGCGCTCCCGCCAGCGCGGGTCCCCGGTCGCCGCGTACCGGGCCGCCGAGTGGGTGAGCAACTCGTCGAGATACCGGATGTCCTGAGCGGCCCGGGCCACTCGGGCGTCCACCTGGCGGGTGTGATCGACGCCCTCGAGGCCCTCGGTGGCCGACCACCAGAGAATGCCGCCGGACGCGACGACGAGCAGGACCAGAGCGGCGAGCGCGACCGTCACCCGGTCCAGGCGGTGGCCGCCGCCGCGGGGCGGCGGACGGCGACCGGGCAGCCTCGGACGTCGCACGCTCGTCGTGTCGACGCCTGGCGGCGGCGGCTTGAGCGGAGGTCGTGGAACACCGCCCGACCGCGAGACGGCGGTCGTGGTCTCGACGGACGAGTGGCATCGCCGGACCCGGAGCGCTTCCACGCACGGATCGTGGCCGTCGACCGCGCGGCGGGCGATCGCTGGGGCCGACTCCTGGCCGACCTGACCACCCTGACGGCGACAGGGGCCGGCGTCAGCTCTCCCGGGGCGCGGGGAAGTCGCCGGCCCGGGCGAGCAGGCCGGGGACGTCGGCTCCGAGGGCGGCGGCGGCGAACCGGGCGGGGCGGGTGAGGGCGGTGACGTCGAGGCCGGTGTCGATCCCGCTGCGCCGCAGCGCGTAGACGAGGTCCTCGGTGGCGATGTTGCCGGTGGCGGCCGGAGCGAACGGGCAGCCGCCGAACCCGCCGGACGAGGCGTCCAGCGCCGTGACCCCGACCTCGACGGCGGCCAGGGCATTGGCGTAGCCGGTGTTGCGGGTGTTGTGGAAGTGCGCCCGCAGCGGCACGTCGGACTCGGCACGCACCGCGGCCACCAGGCGCCGGACGTCGGCGGGCACGCCGACGCCGATGGTGTCGGCCAGGGCCAGCTCGGCCGGCTCCCCCGGCAGCACCTCGCGCACGACCCGCATCACCTGCTCGCTCGTCACCTCGCCGGTGAAGGGGCAGCCGAACGCGGCCGACACGGTGACCGACGCCGGCACGCCGGCGGCCCGGGCCGACGCCAGCATGCGGCCGGTGGCGGCGAGCACGTCGGCGACGCCGGCGCCCTGGTTGCGTACCGAGAACTCGTCGGTCGTGATGGCGACGAGGTTGACCTCGTCCACCCCGGCGGCCAGCGCGCGGTCCAGGCCGCGCTCGTTGAGGACCAGGCCGATGTGGCGGACCGGGGTCCCGTCGGGGGCGGTCCGGGGGACGCCGGCCATGATCTCCTCCGCCCCGGCCATCTGGGGCACCCGGGCGGGGTTGACGAAGGACACGGTCTCGATCCGCCGCAGCCCGGCCTCGACGAGCGCCGCGACGAAGGCGATCCGGGTGGCGACGTCGAGGACGGCCCGCTCGTTCTGCAGGCCGTCCCGGGGGCCGACCTCGACGACCTCGACGACCTCGACGGCCTCGACGGCGGTGTCGATGGACATGTCCATCACCATGACAGAAGCCGCGGGTTGTATGCAATGACGGGCAGATGTCGCGCCCGGGTCTTGTCAGGACCCGATCGAGTGCCTAGGTTGCGTGCACTTCATCGTTGATCTCTGGGAGAGCCCGCATGGCGACGCCGACCGGCCCGACGATGGTGGACGCCGTGCGCGACCTCATCGTCGGCGGCGCCTACGGTCCCGGCGACCGGCTCGGCGAGGTCGAGCTGGCGCAGGCACTCGGCGTGAGCCGGACGCCGGTGCGCGAGGCGCTGCGCCGGCTGTCGGCCGAGGGCCTCGTCGAGATCACGCCCAACAAGGGCGCGCGGGTGATCCTGCACGACGACGCGGACCTGGACCAGGTCTTCGAGTTGCGCGCCCAGGTCGAGGGCCTCGCGGCGCGGCTCGCGGCCGACCGGGTCACGGACGCCGCGCTGGACGAGCTCGAGGCGGTCGCCGAGGACATCGCCCGGCACGCCGAGCCGGGACCCGGACAGGACCTCGACCGGGTGTACGTGCTGAACGCCCGCTTCCACGGCGCGGTCATCGCCGCCACCGGCGGCGCCGTGCTGCCCGGCACTGTCGACGGCCTCGTCCACACCGCGGCGGTGCTGCGCACGCTGCACGGCTTCGACGCGGCCGCGCTGCGGCGCAGCGTCAACCACCACTGCGAGATCGTCGCCGCGCTGCGTGCCCGGGACGGGCTGTGGGCCGAGGCCGTCATGCGCAGCCACCTGTACTCCGCTCGCGCGTCCCTGCTCGGCCCGCGGTGGCGACCAGACACCGACCGACCCGAAGGAGCGACCTCCCCGTGACCGACAGCCCGGGAGTGCCGGCCGGCGAGCGGCTGCCGCTCGCCGACGTCCGTGTCCTCGAGGTCGGCCAGTTGCTGGCCGGGCCGTTCTGCGGGCAGCTGCTCGGCGACTTCGGCGCCGATGTCGTCAAGCTGGAGGACCCCGGCCGGGGCGACCCGATGCGGCAGTGGGGCCGGGAGAAGCCGCACGGCCAGTCCCTGTGGTGGCCGGTGGTCGCCCGCAACAAGCGCTCCGTCACGTGCAACCTGCGTCACCCCGAGGGGCAGGAGCTGGTGCGCCGCCTCGTGGCCCGCTCCGACGTGCTCCTGGAGAACTTCCGGCCGGGCACGCTGGAGCGCTGGGGGCTGGGCCCCGAGCAGCTGTGGGAGGTGAACCCGGGGCTGGTCGTCACCCGGGTCACCGGGTTCGGCCAGACCGGGCCGTACGCGCCGCGGGCCGGTTACGGGTCGATCGGCGAGGCGATGGGCGGGCTGCGGTACGTCGTCGGCGACCCGGACCGCCCGCCCGCCCGGGCCGGGATCTCGATCGGCGACTCCCTGGCGGCGACCTTCGCGACCATCGGCACGCTGGTGGCGCTGCGCGAGCGGGACCGGACCGGGCGCGGGCAGGTTGTCGACTCGGCGATCTACGAAGCCGTGCTCGCCATGATGGAGTCGCTGGTCCCGGAATGGGAGGTGGCCGGCTACCAGCGCGAGCGCACCGGTTCGGTGCTGCCCAATGTCGCCCCCAGCAACGCCTACCCGACCGCCGACGGCGAGATGGTGCTCGTCGCCGCGAACCAGGACTCGGTGTTCGCCCGGCTGGCGCAGGTCATGGACCGCCCAGAGCTGGCCGAGGACCCCCGGTACGCCACCCACTCGGCGCGGGGCGCGCACGCCGACGAGCTGGACGGGCTGATCGCCGCCTGGACCGCCACGGTGGCGGCGGACGACCTGCTGGCGCGCCTGGCCGAGGCCGGAGTCGCGGCCGGGCGCATCTACCGGGCGAAGGACATGCTCACCGACCCCCACTTCGCCGCCCGCGAGGCGATCGTGCGCCTCGCCCACCCCGACTTCGGCGAGATCCCGATGCAGAACGTCGCGCCGAAGCTGTCCGCCACCCCCGGCCGGGTCCGCACCCCCGGCCCCGACCTGGGCCGCCACAACGACGAGGTCTACCTCGACCTGCTGGGCCTCACCCCCGAGGACCTGGAACACCTGCGAGCGGAGGGGGTCGTGTGACCCCTCCGGGCACCACCTGAGGAACCGACAGGGAGGCAACGATGCCATACCGCCTGGGCGTCGACGTCGGAGGCACGTTCACCGACGTCCTGCTCATCGACACCGGCTCCGCCACGACGTGGCGCGCCAAGACCGCCTCGACGCCGCACGACCAGTCCGAGGGCGTGCTCCGTGGCATCGAGCAGGTGTGCGCCGAGGCCGGCATCGGCCTCGGCGACCTCGACGAGGTGCTCCACGGCACCACCGTCGCCACCAACGCCATCCTCGAGGGCAAGGGTGCCCGGGTCGGCCTCGTGACGACCCAGGGGTTCCGGCAGGTCCTCCAGATCGCCCGCTCCTTCGTCCCCGGTGGCCTCGCCGGCTGGATCATCTGGCCCAAGCCCGAACCATTGGCGGCCCTGGAGGACACCGTGGAGGCGGTCGAGCGGGTGGGCAGCGACGGAACGGTCGTCACCGCACTCGACACCGAGGACGTCCGGCGCAAGATCCGTCGGCTCAAGCGGCACGGGGTCGAGGCACTGTCAGTCTCGCTGATCAACTCATTCGCCAACGGGGACCACGAGAAGCAGATCGGCGTGATCGCCGCCGAGGAGCTGGGCGGCGAGGTCCCGGTGTCGCTGTCCAGCCACGTCCTGCCGGAGCTGCGGGAGTACGAGCGCACCCTCACCACGGTCGCCAACGCCTACGTGCAGCCGCAGGTCGCGCGGTACGTGGGGAACCTGGAGTCGAAGCTGCGCGAGGGCGGCGTCGACGGCCGGCTGTACATCCTGCGCAGCGACGGCGGGCTGGCCTCGCCCGCCGTCGCCGCCGACAACCCGGTGACCATGCTGCTGTCGGGACCCGCGGGCGGGGTCACCGGCGCGATCTGGGCAGCGCGACAGGCCGGCTTCGAGCACCTGCTGACCTTCGACATGGGTGGCACCAGCACCGACGTCGCCCTGGTCCAGGGACTGGCACCCAGGATCGGCCGCCAGACCCGGGTCGGCGACCTCGACGTCCGGGTCGCCAGCGTCGACGTTCGCACGGTCGGGGCCGGCGGGGGGTCGATCGCCCATGTCCCGCCGCTCACCCAGGCGCTGCGGGTCGGGCCGATGTCCGCCGGCGCGGTGCCCGGGCCGGCCGCCTACGGCAAGGGCGGCGAAGCGCCCACGGTCACCGACGCCGACGTCGTCCTCGGGTACCTGCCGCCGTCCCTGGCCGGCGGGGAGATCGAGCTAGACGTCGAGCGGGCGCGGGCGGCGGTGGCGACGATCGCCGAGGCCACCTCGCTGAGCAGCGTCGAGGAGGCCGCCGCGGGGATCGTCGACATCGTCAACGAGAACATGTTCGGTGCGCTGCGGCTGGTCTCGGTCCAGCAGGGCTTCGACCCCCGGGACTTCGCACTCGTGGCCTTCGGGGGTGCCGGGCCGCTGCACGCCAACGCGCTCGGGAGGCTCACCGGGGCCTGGCCGGTCCTGATCCCACCCAGCCCGGGCGTGCTGTGCGCCTACGGCGACGCCACGACCTCGCTGCGGGACGAGTCGGCCCGCACCTACATCCGCCGGTTCTCCGACACCTCCGACGACGACCTCCGCACGACGCTGGCGGAACTGGCCGACCAGGCCCGCGCCACGCTGCGGGCCGAGGGAGTCGACGAGGCCGACCTGTCGGTCGCCCACAGCATCGACATGCGCTACCACGGGCAAGGCTTCGAGATCCCGGTGACCGTGGACCTCGCGGCGTTCGACGGGGCCGGAGCGGGGCTGGCGGCGATCGCCGGGGCGTTCGACGCCGAGCACGAGCGGCTGTTCTCGTTCCTGCTGCCGAACGAGCACGAGGTGGTCACCCTGCGGGCGTCGGTCACCGGGCCCCGGCCGGCGGTGTCCACGCAGGCCCTCGGGGCCGGCGGGCCGGACCCCTCGGCGGCCAGGGTCGCCGACCACGAGATCTGGGTCGATGGCGAGCAGGTGTTGGCGGCGGTCTACGACCGGGCCCGGCTGACCGCCGGGAACGTCGTCCCGGGGCCGGCGATCGTCACCGAGATGGACTCGACGACCCTGGTGCTGCCCGGCCACGCGGCGTACGTCCACCCCTCCGGTTCGCTGCTCATCACCCCCGACGGCTGGGAGGCCTGAGCCATGGCACGCATCATCGAGACCGCGACCGAGCCCGTCCGCAGGATCCCGGTCGACCAGGTCGACGTCGTCACGCTCGACCTCGTCGAGAACGCTCTGCGCAATGCCCGCTACGAGATGGACGAGGTGCTGTTCCGCACCGCACTCAGCCCCGGGATCCGCGAGCAGCACGACGAGTTCCCCCTCATCGGCGACCCCGACGGGAAGATGGTCGTCGGCCAGTTCGGCCTGTCGATCCCCGACTTCCTCGACAATTTCGAGGGCACGATCGAGGAGGGCGACGTCCTCCTGACATCGGACCCGTACTCGTGCGGGGCGGCGATCAGCCACGCGAACGACTGGCTGGTCGTCATGCCGATCTTCTTCGAGGGTCGGGTCGTCGGCTGGGCGGCGATGTTCGGTCACATGTCGGACGTCGGCGGCAAGACGGCGTCGTCTATGCCGACCGACGCCCGGACCATCTTCGAGGAGGGCGTCGTCATCCCGCCCTTCACGCTGTACAAGAAGGGCGTCCTCGACGACGACGCCCTGCGCATCATCCTCAACCAGGTCAGGAAGCCGGACTGGAACCGGGCCGACCTCAACGGCATCGTCGCCGCCTGCCGCACCGCGGAGCGCCGGGTCACGGAGATGTGCGAACGCTTCGGGGTGGAGACGTACCTGTCGGCGCTGGACGCCCTGCTCGACCGGAACCACCGTGCGATGAAGGCCCTGCTGGCCATGGTGTTCGAGGACGGGAAGACGATCTCGTTCACCGACTACATCTGCGACGACGGCGTCGGGTACGGCCCTTACGAGCTGAAGCTCTCACTCACCCGTCGCGGCGACAAGGTGACCCTGGACTTCACCGGCTCCTCCCCTCAGGCGCGCGGTCCGGTGAACTACTACATCAACGAGAACCTCGTCCGGATGTTCTTCGGCATCTACATGATCACCGTGGCGGACCCGCAGATCCTCTGGAACGACGGCTACTACCCCCTGGTCGATGTCGTCATCCCCGAGGACTCGTTCTGGAAACCTCGGTATCCGGCGGCGCTGTCGGGCCGCAACCACGGGATCGGCCGGGTGTTCGACCTGCTCGGCGGCCTCCTGGGCCAGACGAACCCGAGCCTGCTCAACGCGGCCGGGTTCTCGTCCTCGCCGCACTTCATGTACTCCGGCCGGTACTCCGAGGGGCCGGAGAAGGGCGAGTGGTTCCAGCTGTACTCCATCGGCTTCGGCGGCATCCCCGGGCGGCCGCTGGGCGACGGGCCGGACGGGCACTCGCTGTGGCCGAGCTTCACCAACATCCCGTGCGAGTACCTCGAGTCGTACTACCCGATGCGGATCGAGCGGTGGGAGACGGTCGCCGATTCCGGCGGCGCCGGCCTGCACCGGGGCGGCAACGGGGTCGACGTCGCCTACCGGTTCCTGTCCGACGGCGAGATCGCCATCCACGACGACCGGTGGCTCACGTACCCGTGGGGCGTCAACGGAGGCGAGCCGGCGGCCCGGGGCCGGAAGTGGGTCGAGCGGCTCGACGGGTCGGTCGAGGTGCTGCCGAGCAAGTGCCACGACGTGCCGGTGCGGGCCGGGGAGCTGCTCCACTTCGTCACCTGGGGCGGGGGCGGGTGGGGCGACCCGCTGGCCCGGGACCCGGAGCTGGTGGCGCTGGAGGTGCGCCGCGGGCTGGTGAGCGTGGCGGGCGCCC
>JBHJOS010000102.1:0-42262 GCA_050329415.1 Kineosporiaceae bacterium | reverse complement strand
CCGGTGACCGCGACCTCGTCCTCCTCGTCGTAGGAGGAGTAGTGGTAGGGGGTGCGGGCGGCGAACTCGGCGGCGCAGGTGTCGACGGTCTTGAAGACCGGCCGCAGGCCGTGGGCGTGGCGGAACTCCCGGACCGTGGCGGCCGACCCTCCGGTGATCTCCGCGATCTGCTCGTCGGAGAAGCCGTGGCGCTTGGCCTCCAGCACCACCTCGGCGTCCAGGCCGTCGGCGCAAGCATCCCGCAGCTCGACGGCCACCTCGTTGATCAGCTGCACCTGGTCGAGGAACCACGGGTCGATCCCGGTCACCTCCGCGACCCGGTCGACCGTCACGTGCTCCGGCGCGGCGCGCAGCACCTGCTGGATGTCGCGCAGCCGGTCCTCGGTGGGCGTGGCGGTGGACGCGAGCAGGCCGGCCAGCGCCTCACCGGCCGGCGCCTCGCCACGCCAGTGGAACGACGAGCCGCGCCGCTCCAGCGAGCGCAGCGCCTTCTGCAGCGCCTGGGTGAAGTTGCGGCCGATGGCCATGGCTTCGCCGACGGACTTCATGGTCGTGGTGAGGGTCCGGTCGGCCTGGGGGAACTTGTCGAAGGCGAACCGGGGCGCCTTGACGACGACGTAGTCGATGGTCGGCTCGAAGCTGGCGGGGGTGCTGCGGGTGATGTCGTTCGTGATCTCGTCGAGGGTGTACCCGATCGCCAGCCGTGCCGCGATCTTGGCGATGGGGAAACCGGTCGCCTTGCTGGCGAGGGCGGACGAACGGGACACCCGGGGGTTGAGCTCGATGACGACGACCCGGCCGTCGCGGGGGTTCACGGCGAACTGGATGTTGCAGCCGCCGGTGTCGACGCCGACGCCGCGGATGACGGCGATCCCGATGTCGCGCAGCCGCTGGAACTCGCGGTCGGTGAGGGTCATCGCGGGGGCGACGGTGATCGAGTCGCCGGTGTGCACGCCCATCGGGTCGAGGTTCTCGATCGTGCAGACGACCACGACGTTGTCGTTGCGGTCGCGCATGAGCTCGAGCTCGTACTCCTTCCACCCGAGCAGTCCCTCCTCGACGAGGACCTCGTGGGTGGGGCTGGCGTCGAGGCCCGCGGCGACGACGGCGCGCAGGTCCGCGGGCGTGCGGGCCAGGCCGGAGCCGAGCCCGCCCATGGTGAACGACGGCCGCACCACGACGGGCAGCCCGAACTCGGCCGACGCCGCCTCGGCGTCGGCGAGCGAGGTGCAGATCCGGCTCCGGGCGCTGTCGGCCCCGGCTGCGGCCACCACCGCCTTGAACTGCTCCCGGTCCTCCGCCGCCTCGATGGCAGCCACGTCGGCGCCGATCAGCTCGACCCCGAACCGGTCGAGCACGCCCTGGGCGTGCAAGGCCATGGCGGCGTTGAGAGCCGTCTGCCCGCCCAGGGTCGGCAGCAGGGCCGCAGGCTTCTCCAGCTCGATGATGGAGGTCAGCACCTCGGGCGTGATGGGCTCGACGTAGGTGGCGTCGGCGAAATCCGGGTCGGTCATGATCGTCGCCGGGTTGCTGTTGACGAGGACGACCCGCAGCCCCTCCTCGCGCAGCACCCGGCAGGCCTGGGTGCCCGAGTAGTCGAACTCGGCGGCCTGGCCGATGACGATCGGGCCGGACCCGACGACGAGCACGCTGTGGAGGTCGGTGCGCCGCGGCATCAGGCCTCCTCTCCGGTCGGGCCCGCGTCGGCCATGAGCCGGGTGAAGCGAGCGAACAGGTGGTCGGCGTCGTGCGGGCCGGCGGCGGCCTCGGGGTGGTACTGGACGCTGAAACCGGGGCGGTCCAGCAGCCGCAACCCCTCGACGACGCCGTCGTTGAGCCCGACGTGGGACACCTCGACCCGGCCGAGCCCACCGGCGGGCGCCTCGACCGGCTCCCCGACCGGGGCGTCGACGGCGAAGCCGTGGTTCTGGGCGGTGATCTCCACCGTGCCGGTGGCGCGGTCGAGGACGGGCTGGTTGAGACCGCGGTGGCCGAACGGCAGCTTGAACGTGCCGAACCCGAGGGCGCGCCCGAGCAGCTGGTTGCCCAGGCAGATGCCGAAGAACGGAACCGACTCCCGCAGGACCTCGCGCAGCACCAGCATGGGAGCCTCGGTCGCTCCGGGGTCGCCGGGACCGTTGCTGAAGAACACCCCGTCCGGGTGGCGCGCCCCGCGTGCCGACGGCACGGCCATCACCTGCGCCACGGTGGATCCGGCCGGCAGCACGTGCACCTCGATCCCGTGCTCGGCCATCCGCCGCAGGGTCGTGGCCTTGACCCCGAGGTCGACGACGGCCACCGTGAACCGCCGCTCCGCCACCGCGGGCACGACGTACGGGCGGTCCGTGGTCACCTCGCCGACCAGGTCCGCGCCGGACATCGGGGGCGAGGCCAGCACCTCGGCCAGCAGGTCGCCGTCCGGCCGCCGGGCCGCGGCACCGGAGAAGACGCCCGCCCGCATCGCCCCGCGCTCGCGGACGTGGCGGACGACCGCACGGGTGTCGACGCCGGCGAGGCCGACCACGCCCTGGTCGCGCAGGTCGTCGTCGAGCGAGCCCTCCCCCCGGTGGCTGGACCAGCGCCGGGCGGGGTCGCGCACCACGTAGCCCGCCACCCAGATCCGCGCGGACTCCCGGTCCTCGGCGTTGACACCGGTGTTGCCGATGTGAGGGGCGGTCATGACGACGATCTGCCGGTGGTAGGAGGGGTCGGTGAGAGTCTCCTGGTAGCCGGTCATCCCGGTGGCGAACACCGCCTCGCCCAGGGTGGCGCCGACGGCCCCGTACGCCCGGCCCCGGAACACCCGGGCGTCCTCGAGGACGAGGACACCCGGCTCCCGGCCGGTCACGCCGCGCCTCCTGGCGACGGCCCCGACGACGCCCCTGACGGCCCCGACGGCCCGACGTCCCGGCCGCCGGGCACCAGCGCGGCCAGGGCACGCTCCACCTCACCCGCCCGGGACCACTCCCGGGGGCGCACCGCGGTGTCCAGCTCGGCGGTGCCCGACCGCCAGGTCAGCACGACCATGCTCTCCTCGACGGTGAACTTGCCGGCCTGGCCCCGGCTGCGCGCCACGGCCAGCAGGTCGCCGGAGGGGACGAAGACGTCGCCGGCCCCCGCGCGGCGCAGCCACACCCCGCGCTCCCCCGCAGTCAGGACGACCTCGCTGCGCATCCCGAGACCGTGTGCGACCACCCGGTCCAACCGGTCGCCGCGGCGCACCGTCGAGACGTACACCCCCTCGACCGGCTCCAGCACCGGCCTGCCCAGGTCACCGGCGGGCGGCGCGGACGACGGCGCGGCGACGTCGCCATGGCGACGGCCGCGGGCCCGCCACCCCAGGTACATCAGCCCCCAAAGCAGCGGAACCCCCGCCAGCACCACGAGCCCTGCCTGCCACTGGCTCATCGCTGCCTCCGCTGGTCCGGCGGTGGGCCCGCCGGGTCGTCGACCGGGACTCCCTCGAGGGCGGTCGGCTCCCCGCGCAGGAAGGTCGCGACGGCGCGGCCGGGCAGCCGGCGACCGGCGAAGGGCGTGTTGGCGCCCATGGTCTGCATGGTGCCCGGACTCGGGGTCCAGGCCCCACCCGGGTCGTGGATCGTCACGTGACCGGGCTCCCCGGTCGCCAGCCGACCAGTGTGGCGCTGGGAGCCCAACCGGGGGTCGTCGAGCCGGCCGATGACGGCAGGAGCCCGCGACATCCGCTCGGCGACATCTGCCCAGGTGAGGATCCCGCTGTCGACGAGCGCGGCCTGGACGACACCGAGCGCCGTCTCCAGGCCCGTCATGCCCATGTCCGCGGCTGCCCACTCGCACTCCTTGCCCTCGCGCGGGTGCGGAGCATGGTCGGTGGCGATGGCATCGATGGTGCCGTCGGCGATGCCCCGGCGCAGCGCGGCCACGTCGTCCGCGCGGCGCAACGGCGGGTTGACCTTGAACACCGGGTCGTAGCTGCGGACCTCGTCCTCGGTGAGCACGAGGTGGTGGGGGGTGACCTCGGCCGTGACCGGCAGGCCTCGCTCCTTGGCCAGGCGGACGATCTCGACACTGCCGGCCGTGGAGACGTGGCACACGTGCACCCGGCTCCGGACGTGGGCGGCGAGCAGCACGTCGCGTGCGATGACCGCCTCCTCGGCCACGCTCGGCCAGCCCGGCAGCCCCAGCTCGGCCGACACCGACCCCTCGTTCATCTGAGCCCCCACGGTGAGTCGCGGGTCCTGGGCGTGCTGCGCCACCACACCGTCGACCGCCCGGACGTACTCCAGCGCCCGGCGCATGACGACCGGGTCGGCCACGCAGTGCCCGTCGTCGCTGAACACCCGCACCCGCGCGGGCGAGTCGGCCATCGCCCCGATCTCGGCCAGGCGCTCCCCCGCCAGCCCGACCGTCACCGCCCCGACCGGGCGGACGTCCGTCCACCCGGCGTCGCGGCCGAGGCGCCACACCTGCTCGACGACGCCGGCGCTGTCGGCGACCGGGGACGTGTTGGCCATGGCGTGGACCGCGACGAAGCCCCCGGCGGCGGCGGCGCGGCTGCCGGTCTCGACGGTCTCGGCGTCCTCGCGGCCGGGCTCGCGCAGATGGGTGTGAAGGTCGACGAGGCCGGGCAGGGCTACCAGGCCGCCGGCGTCCAGCACCTGGGCCTGGCTGCCGTCCGCGTCACGCTCGGCTGCGCGGCCGAGCGCGGCGACGACGCCGTCGCGTAGCAGGATCGACTGGACGGGGCCGCCGAGGACCCGGGCGCCTCGGATCAGCCAGGGGCGGGCGCTCACCATTCCTCGTTCCCGGTGAGGAGCAGGAACAGGACGGCCATCCGGACCGCGACCCCGTTGCTCACCTGGTCCAAAACCAGCGACCGGGGACCGTCGGTCGCCTCGGCGCTGATCTCGAGGCCGCGGTTCACGGGGCCGGGGTGCAGGACGACCGCGTGGTCCTTGAGTGCCCGCAGCCGGGCGGCGTCGAGCCCGTACCGGCGGCTGTACTCCCGTGCCGTCGGGAAGAACTGGCCGGTCATCCGCTCGGTCTGGACCCGCAGCAGCATGACGGCGTCCGCGTCGGGCAGGACGTCGTCGAGGTCGAAGGAGATCGCGCACGGCCAGGGGTCGGCGCCCACCGGCAGCAGGGTGGGCGGTGCGACCAGGGTGACCCTGGCCCCCAGGGTGGAGAGCAGCCAGACGTTGGACCGGGCGACCCGGGAGTGCAGGATGTCGCCGACGACGACCACGTGCACCCCGGACAGGTCGCGGGCACCCGGGCACAGCCGACGGCGCATCGAGAAGGCGTCGACGAGAGCCTGGGTGGGGTGCTCGTGCTGGCCGTCGCCGGCGTTGACGACGGGACCCGTCACCCAGCCGCAGGTGGCCAGCCGGTAGGGCGCGCCCGCGGCGGGGTGGCGGACGACCACGGCGTCGGCCCCGATGGCCTGCAGCGTCCCGGCGGTGTCCTTGAGGCTCTCGCCCTTGGACACGCTGGAACCCTTCGCGGCGAAGGTGATCACGTCGGCGCTGAGGCGCTTGGCGGCGGCCTCGAAGGACACCCGGGTCCGGGTGGAGTCCTCGTAAAACAGGTTGACGACGGCCCGGCCGCGCAGGGCGGGCAGCTTCTTCTGTTCCCGTTCCTGGGTGGCGGCCATGTGCTCGGCGGTGTCGAGTACCCGTACCGCGCTGTCGAGGTCGAGATCCGCGGTGGACAGCAGGTGCCTCACGACACGGCTCCCCGCGCCGGCTGATCGCTCATCTCGGCGCTGCGTGTCTGCGCGGGCTCGAGGACCTCGACCCCGTCCGAGCCGTCGATCTCGGCCAGGCGGACCCGGACGTGCTGGCCCAGGCTGGTCGGCTGGTTGCGCCCGACATGGTCGGCGCGGACCGGCAGGCGCCGGTGACCTCGGTCGACGAGCACCGCCAGCCGCACCGCCGCGGGCCGGCCGAGGTCGCGCACGGCGTCGAGGGCGGCACGCACCGTTCGCCCGGAGAACAGGACGTCGTCGACCAGCACGACGACGCGGTCCTCGACGGGGACCGGCACGTCCGTCCGCCCGGGCGTCCGGGTCGCCGAACGTCGCAGGTCGTCGCGGTAGAGCGTGATGTCGAGGGCACCCACCGCGACGTCCCGGCCGGTGATCCGGCGGTATTCGACGCCCACTCGCCGGGCGAGCGGGACGCCCCGGGTGTGAATGCCGACCAGGACGGGCTCACCGCCCTCGGCGGCGTCCGGTGGCGGGGCTGCCTCGGCGATCTGGTGGGCGATCCGGGTCACGGCGCGCGTGACGTCGGACCCCGTGAGAACGGTGGTCACGAAGACTCCTTCCCCGCCTCGCCGGACGGAGTTAAAGGACGTCGGTATGGTCCGCCGACCTTAGCGGACCGCAAGCGGTCAGGCAGGACGCGGCGATCGGGTGATTCCCTCCCGATCCGGCCTTGACGAAGGCTGTCACTCTCCGTGACTCTTGACCTTGTGGTAACCGACTACGCGCGAGCCCTCGGGACGCGACTGCGCGCCATCCGGACTCAGCAGGGCATGTCCTTGCACGGCGTCGAGGAGAAGTCCGGCGGGCGGTGGAAGGCCGTCGTCGTCGGCTCCTACGAGCGCGGCGACCGGGCCGTCACGGTCCAACGCCTGGCCGAGCTGGCCGACTTCTACGGGGTCCCCGTCCAGGCGCTGCTGCCGGACGGTGCCCCCGCCGGCCCCGGGGAACCGCCGCCCCGGCTGGTGCTCGACCTCGAGCGGCTCATGAACGTCCCGGCCGAGAAGGCCGGGCCACTGGCCCGCTACGCCCAGACCATCCAGTCCCAGCGGGGCGACTACAACGGCAAGGTGCTGTCGATCCGGGCGGACGACCTCCGCTCCCTCGCGGTCATCTACGACATGCCGCCGTCGGCCCTCGTCGAGCAGCTCATCCAGTGGAACGTGCTGGACGCCGACGCCCGGCGCGCCGTCATCGAGTGAGCCCGGTCATCGAGTGAGCCCGGCGGGCCCGGCCGTCGCATGTCGTCGGCCGGGTCACCCCGAGAGGGTGTGACGCAGCTCGGCGACCCGGGCGAGCAGCCCGTTGACGAAGCGCGGGGAGTCGTCGGTCGACAGGTCGGTGACGAGACCGACCGCCTCGCTGATGGCCACCTCCGGCGGCACCTCGGCGTTGTGGAGCAGCTCCCACACCGCCATCCGCAGGACCGCGCGGTCGACCGCGGGCATCCGGTCCAGCGCCCACCCGTGGGAGAACGTCTGGAGCACCTCGTCGATCCGTTCCCGGTGCTCGACCACGCCGGCGACGATCTCGACGGTGTACCCGGTCGCCGGCCGCTCGGGGTCGCGCATCCGCTCCTCGAGCAGGGCCATGGTGTCAGTGTCGCGCTGCTCGGCCTCGAACAGCAGGTCGATCGCCCGTTTCCGGGCCTTGCGCCGGGCCGCCATGGTCGTCGGACGCGTCAGGCCACGCGGCCGAGGTACTCCCCGGAGCGGGTGTCGACCTTGACCCGGGTGCCGGTCTCGAGGAACAGCGGGACCTGGATCTCGTAGCCGGTCTCGACGGTGGCCGGCTTGGTGCCGCCCGTGGAGCGGTCGCCCTGCAGCCCCGGCTCGGTGTAGGTGATCTCGAGGACGACCGACGCCGGCAGCTCGACGTACAGCGGCACCCCCTCGTGCAGGGCGACCATGGCGTCCTGGTTCTCGAGCATGAAGTTCGCGGCGGGGCCGACGACGGCCGCGGTCACGGGCAGCTGGTCGTAGGTCGAGGAGTCCATGAAGACGTAGTCCTCGCCGTCCTTGTACAAGTACTGCATGTCGCGCTTGTCGACGGTGGCCGTCTCGACCTTGACTCCGGCGTTGAACGTGCGGTCGACGACCTTGGCCGACAGGACGTTCTTGAGCTTGGTGCGGACGAAGGCGGGGCCCTTGCCGGGCTTGACGTGCTGGAACTCGACGACGGACCAGAGCTGGCCGTCGAGGTTGAGCACCAGTCCGTTCTTGAGGTCGTTGGTAGTGGCCATCGCCGGGGATCGTAACCGGCCCGGGGCCGCCGGTGCGCTCAGTCCCGCGTCCGGGCCGCGACGGCGCGCAGGGCGAGGTCGTACGACGCCTGTCCGAAGCCGGCGACGGTCCCGGTCGCCACGGCACCGACGACGCTGTGGCGGCGGAACTCCTCACGCGCGGCGGGGTTGGACAGATGGACCTCCACCAGCGGCAGCCCCGCCCCGGTCACCAGGGCTGCGGCGTCGCGCAGGGCGTAGGAGTAGTGCGTGAAGGCGGCCGGGTTGACCACGACCGCCGCCCGGGTGTCGACCGCCTCGTGCAGCCAGCGCACCAGGTCGGTCTCGTCGTCGGACTGGCGCACCTCGACGCTCAGCCCGAGCTCCTCCGCCAGCGCCTCGACCCGACGGACGAGGGCCGCGTGGTCGGCGGATCCGTAGACCTCGGGCTCCCGGCTGCCGAGGCGGCCCAGGTTGGGGCCGTTGAGCACCAGCACCCTCACCGGGAGACCTCTGCGTAGGCCGCCTGCAGCAGGGCGGGCTCCGGCCCCTCGAGCCGGGACGGCGACCCGATCCGGTCGAGCACCACGAACCGCAACAGTGCCCCGCGGTTCTTCTTGTCGCGCCGCATCGCCTCGAGCAGCCCGGGCCAGCGGTCGCCCCGGTAGGACACCGGAAGCCCGAGCGTGGCGAGCACCTCGCGGTGCCGGTCGACGGACGCCTCGTCCAGGCGTCCGGCGAGACGCGCCAGCTCGGCGGCGTAGACCATGCCGACGCTGACCGCGGCGCCGTGGCGCCACTGGTACCGCTCGACGTTCTCGACCGCGTGGCCGAAGGTGTGCCCGTAGTTGAGGATCTCGCGCAGGCCGGCCTCGCGGAAGTCCTGCCCGACGACGTCGGCCTTGACCCGCACCGCCCGCTCGACGAGCTCGGCCAGCAGGCCGGACCCGGGGTCGACGGCGGCGTCCGGGTCGCCCTGGACCAGGTCCAGAATGGTCGGGTCGGCAACGAAACCGCACTTCACGACCTCGGCCAGCCCGGCCCGCAGGTCGTTGGCCGGCAGCGTGTCGAGGGACGCGAGGTCGCACACGACCGCCATCGGGTGGTGGAACGCACCCACGAGGTTCTTGCCCTCGGCGGTGTTGATCCCGGTCTTGCCACCGACAGCGGCGTCCACCATGGCGAGCAGCGTCGTCGGCACGAGGACCGCGTCCACCCCACGCATCCAGGTCGCGGCCACGAAACCCGCGAGGTCGGTCACCGCTCCCCCGCCGACGCCCAGCACGACGTCCGAGCGGGTGAACGCGGTCCGGCCGAGGACCTCCCAGCAGAACTCGAGGACGGCGGCGGTCTTCGCCTCCTCCCCGTCGGGGACCTCGGCGAGCACCGCCTCGAACCTCGCCGCGGCCAGCTCCTCACGCATCGCCTCACCGGTGGCGCGCAGCGCCCGCGGGTGGACGAGCAGGACCTTGCGCGGCGGGGAGCCGAGGGCGCGGACGACGTCGTCCAGCAGGGACCGTCCGACGACGACCTCGTACGGCCGTCCCGACGCCAGGCCCGCCCCGACGCCGACCGTGCGCACCCCGCCGCCCCCGGTCATGCCGGCACCAGCCCGAGGGCGACCGCCACCCGTCGCGCCACCTCGACCGGCTCGGCGTCGGAGGTGTCGACGATCGTGTCGGCCACCGCCTCGTAGACGGGCCGGCGTTCGGCCATCAGCCGCTTCCAGGCCGACCGCGGCGCGTCGATGAGCAGCGGGCGCGGGACGTCCAGGCCGATCCGCCGGGACGCCGCCGCCAGCGAGACGTCGAGGAAGGCCACCCGGTGACCGGCCAGCAGGGAACGCGTCCCGGGGTCGACGGGAGCGCCGCCCCCGAGGGCGAGCACGCCGGGGTGCGTGGCGAGGGCGTCGGCGACGGCGGCGCGCTCGAGCTCACGGAACCGGGCCTCGCCGTGCTCGACGAAGACGTCCGCCACACCCATCCCGGCCGCCGCCTCGACGTCGGTGTCGGTGTCGCGCGCCGGCACCCCCAGCAGCGCCCCCAGCTCCCGGGCCACCGTCGACTTGCCGGCCCCCGGGGGCCCGACGAGGACGACGACCGGTCCGCGCGCGCCGCCCTCCACCGCGGGGGTCACCGCTCGCCCGCCGCACCGGCCGGCGCCGGCCGGCCGGTCTCGAGGGCCTGCAGGTACCCGGCGAGGTTGCGGGCGGCCTCGGCGACGCTGTCGCCGCCCGTCTTCGCCAGCAGGGCGTCGGCGAGCACGAGCGCCGTGACGGCCTCGGCCACGACGCCCGCGGCGGGCACGGCGCAGACGTCCGAGCGCTGGTTGATCGCCTTCGCCGGCTCACCGGTGGCGACGTCGACGGTGTCGAGGGCCCGCGGGACCGTGCTGATCGGCTTCATCGCCACCCGGACCCGCAGGACGTCGCCGGTCGACATCCCGCCCTCGGTCCCGCCGGCCCGGTTGGTGCGTCGCCGGACCCGCCCGTCGGGTCCGGTCTCGATCTCGTCGTGGGCGGCGGACCCGCGCCGGGCCGCGGTCCGGAACCCGTCCCCGACCTCGACGCCCTTGATCGCCTGGATGCTCATGAGGGCGCCCGCGAGGCGGCCGTCGAGGCGCCGGTCGGCGTGGACGTGGCTGCCCAGCCCGGGCGGCAGCCCGTAGGCGAGGACCTCGACGACACCGCCGAGGGTGTCGCCGTCCTTCCGGGCGGCGTCGACCTCGGCGACCATGGCCGCGCTCGCGGCGGGGTCGTGGCAGCGCACCGGGTCGGCGTCGAGGGCCGCGACGTCGGCCGGGCCGGGCGGCACGGCGTCATCGGGGGCCGCGGCGGCCCCGATGCGCACGGTGTGGGACACCAGGCGCACGGCGGCCACCTGGTCGAGGACGGCGGCCGCCACGGCACCGAGGGCGACCCGGGTGGCGGTCTCGCGGGCGCTGGCCCGCTCGAGGACCGGCCGGGCGTCGTCGAGGGCGTACTTCTGCATGCCGACGAGATCGGCGTGTCCGGGACGGGGCCTGGTGAGCGGGGCGTTGCGGGCCAGCCCGGCGAGAGTGTCGGCGGGGACCGGGTCGGCCGCCATGACGGTCTCCCACCTGGGCCACTCGGCGTTGGCGATCCGGACCGCCACCGGCCCGCCCATGGTCACGCCGTGGCGGACGCCGCCGAGCAGGGCGACCTCGTCCCGCTCGAACGACATCCGCGCGCCCCGGCCGTACCCGAGCCGGCGCCGGGCGAGCACCCGGGCGACGTCCCCGGTGGTGATCTGCACGCCCGCGGGGACCCCTTCGACGATGCCGACGAGGGCGGGGCCGTGGGATTCCCCCGCACTCAGCCAGCGCAGCGATGACATGCGGGCATCGTGGCAGACCGCGCCGGGCGGACGCCGAGGTGTCGGTCCGCGGGGGGCCGCGCTCAGGGAAGGGCGACGGAGGTGCCCGGGGGGAGGCTGACGGCGGTCGAGCCGGTCGTCACCGTGACCTGACCGGTGCCCACCGTGTAGCCGGTGTAGGTCAGTGCGCCCCCGGGGCCGAACACGGCGCCCGCGGCCACGGTCTGGGCGGTGCCGTTGACGCGCAGGGTCGCCGCGGTCGTGGCGCTGGCCGGGTCGGCGACCGACACCACCTCGACGACGAACCGGTAGGACGGGGTCGCGGTGACGGTGGCCGTCGCGGTCACGGTGGGCCCGGCGACGACCTGAGTGGCCGTCACCGTGGGACCGGGCACCGGGACCGTCTCCACCAGGGTCGGGACGGCACCGGTCGGTGCGGAGGTCGCCCCGGTCCCCGTCCCGGCATCGCCGGGGGCGGGGTCCCCGCCCCCGCCACCTTCGGGGGCGAGGTCGACCAGGGGCGCGAACACGTTGCGGCCGAGCCCCGGGACGAGGTCGTCCGCCTCCGCGGACTCACGGTCACCGGTCGATGCCGCGTCCCCTGGGGACGTGACCTGGCCGGTGCCAGGGGGGCTGGTCGAGGGCCGGGGGGCGGCGACCACGGAGTCCGGCTCGCCTCCCGCCCCCGGCAGGCCGAAGAGGGTCACGGCAGCCGCGCCGCCGCCGCCGAGCACGAGGGCGCCGGCCGCCGCGACGAGCAGGACGAGCCGCCGCCGCCGGGCGGCATCGACCGGGGGGTCGTGCGGGGCGGTGACGATCTCGCCGTCGAGGTCGATCGGACCGGGGGGTGCGGTCATCGGCGCCGCCGCCGGGAACGGGTCGCTCATCAGGGGGCCTCCGTCGTCGGGGCGCTGGTCGGGTCGGTCGCGGCCTGTGGGTCCAGGAAGACGAACACCCGGCCGGTGAGGGTGGCCTCGACCGTGCCGCCGGCTGCGGCGTCGGCCGTCCCGGCGATGATGTCGACGGAGTCGACGACGAAGGCGCGGTCGATCTCGCTCTGGACGGTGCGCACGAAGTCCGCGACTGCCAGGAAGTCCCCGCCGACCGTGACGGTCAGGGGGATCGCCGCCAGGACGGTCCCCCCCGGCGCCGCGCCCGGCTGCCCCGTGGGCGCGGGCTGCTGGATGGGCTGCCCGGCCGACTGCTCGGCGGGCTGCTCGGCGGGCTGCTCGGCGGCGCCGAGCCGCAGTGGGGCGGCGGGGGCCGCGCTGGTCTGCGGGGCGGGGACGTCGGTGGCGGTCGGCTCGCCCGGCGTGGCGCTCGGCGTCGGGGTGGGGGGCGCCGCGGCCACGTCGAGCACGGTCGTCGGTGTCCCCGCCACGACCGACGCCAGTGCGGTCGCGGTGTCGGCGGCCACGAGGTCCAGCTCGTCGAGCAGTCCCGCGAGACCACGCTCGGCGGGCAGGGCGCGGCGGATCGCGGTCAGCTCGAGGCGGCGCTGCGGCAGCTGGGCGAACTCCACCTGAAGCTGGGAGATCCGGCTCTCGAGCTGACCGTTCTGGACGCGGGCCGCCTCGGCGGCGGCGCGCGCCTCGGCGGCTGCGGCCCGCTGCGGCGACACCAGCAGGAACCACGTGGCGACGAGCAGGAGCACGCACAACGCCGCGGCACCGGCGCCCCAGGCCGTGGTACGGCTGATCGTCATCGGTCGTCGCCTCCCGCGGTGCCCGCCGCGAGCCGCGAGGGGTCGAACCGCTGCGTGTAGGCCTCCGCCGACAGGCGGGCGGAGGTGGTGAAGGTCAGGGGGGCACCGGCCTGGCCCGCCTCGGTGGCCGACTCGGTGGCCGACTCGGTGAAGACGGGGTCGGTCCACGTCGCCAGCCCGGCCATCTCCTCCAGCCAGGTGACGACGTCCTGGTGGTCCGTGGCCCGACCGGTCATCTCGATGCTCGCCACGGCGCCGGGGGCAGCCAGGGGGTCCTCGACCACGGCGCCGGCCGGCACGGCCGACAGAGTGATCTGCTCGAACCACACCGTCTCGGGCGCCGAACCGGTGACGTCCGCGAGCACCGCGTACCACCCGATCTCCTGGCCCATGGCGACCGACAGCGAGGTCCGGGCCCGCTCGATGCTGCCGAGCACGGCCGGCACCTCGGCGAACCGGGCCGCCTCGGACTGCAGCTGGCGGGTGCGGTCCTGCTCCCCCGCGAGCTCCTCACGGGCCGTCACCGCGCTCTGCCACGAGGTGACCGCGACCGCCGCGGCCACCAGCGCGGTGCCCGCGGTCCCGAGCGCCATCAGGCGGCGGGCGCGCCGGAAGCGGCGCCGCTGCAGGACCTCGGGCGGCATGAGGTCGACCCGGGCCACCGGGTGCAGCCCGGCGAGCGAGACCACTGCCTCCGGCGGGCTCCCGGGGGCGGCGCCGGTCGCGGGGCCGGGTCCGGCGGACCCGGCGGACCCGACGGACCCGGCGGGACCGGCGAACGGCGACGGGCTCACGGGCAGGGTCATCGCAGGGCTCCCAGGGCGAGGCCGATCGGGGTCGCGGCCAGCGGCTGGACCATGGCGAGCTGGTCCGGGGTGAGCCCGGTGCGGCCGAGGCGCAGGCGGGCCAGGGGGTCCCCGGCCTGGACCGGCACCCGGACGGCCTCCTGCAGGCGGGCGGCGAGCCCGCGCAGCAGCGACCCCCCGCCGGAGAGGGTGACTCGTGACACGGGGCTCTGGGGGTGCGCGGAGTTGTAGTAGTCGACCGACCCGCGGATCTCGTCGAGGAACGCGGCGGCGGTGGCCTGGACGGCTCGGGTCGCGTCGTGCAGATCCTCACCCGCCCCGACCATGCCGACGTGCAGCTTGATCTGCTCGGCCTCGGCGAGCGAGGCGCCCACCCGCTCGGCGAGGGCGTCCGTGACGTCCTGACCGCCCATGAGCAGGATCCGGACGAAGCGGGGGACGCCGCCGGCGTGCACGACGACGTTCGTGACCCGGGAGCCGATGTCGACCAGCGCCTCGCTGGTGGGGTCGTCCATGGTCAGGGTGTCGACGGCCCGGAGGACGGCGAAGCTCGTGAGGTCCACGGCGACGGGCTGGAGCCGGGCGGCCTCGACGCACCGGACGTTGGCGAGGACGGTGTCGCGGGAGGCCGCGACGAGCAGACCGCGCAGGAAGCGGCCCCGGGGTCCCGCCACCTCCTCCAGGGGATGGAAGTCGAGGACGGCCTGGTCGACCGGGGTGGGGAGGAGTTCGGCGACGTGCAGGTGGAGGCTGTCGCGGAGCTCCTTCATCGGCAGCCACGGCAGCTCGACACTGCGCACCATGACCCGCTGGTTGGCCACCCCGAGCACGACGCGGCGCGAGGAGAAGCCGGTCGCCTGCCACAGTTCCTGGATCGCCGCGGTGACCGAGGCGGCATCGACGACCTCGCCGTCGCGGACGGCGCCGGCCGGCACGGCCACCTGGCCGAACCGCTCCAGTGACACCCCGCCCGCGCCGTAGGCCAGCTCGGCGGCGCGGACCCCCGAAGTCCCGATGTCGAGGCCGACGGCCGTGCGTGCTGCCATGTGGGCTCCGCCCTCCTCCTGTGCCGGGTCCGGCGCGGGATGTCCCCGCGGACCTGTCCAGGTGAGGCATCGGGCGGTCGGCCGCGGCCCTTGAGCACCGGCGGCCGGGAGGAGCGCACGTCAGGTGAGGCCGGCGACCCCGAGGTACCAGGCGGCGGTGGCGTCGCCGGTCAGCAGTCCCAGCCACGCCCCGGCGAGCATGAAGGGCCCGAACGGGATGGACGAGGTGAGACCGGCCCGGCCGATCACGACGATCACGGCGGAGTACAGCCCTCCCAGCAGGAACCCACCGAACGCGCCGACGATGAGGGGGCTCCATCCCGCGTACGCCAGGAGGATCCCGAGCACCCCGGCGAGCTTGATGTCCCCGCCGCCCATGCCTCCGCCCTGGCGGGGGTACACCAGTGCCAGGACGTCGTAGAAGAGGAACAGCGCGACCCCGCCGATGACGGCGCGGACCAGCGGCCACCACTCCTGCGAGGCGACCGCGTCGGGGACCAGGAGCAGCAGCAGGACGGGGTAGCTGGGCAGGACGATGGCGTCGGGCAGCCGTCGCACGTCGAGGTCGATGAGCGCGAGGGCGATGCTGACCGCCGCCAGGTAGAGCAGCGGGAGCAGGGACCACGACCATCCCTGCCAGGCGCCGACACCGGCGAAGGCCAGCGCGGTGGCCGCCTCGACGAGGGGGTAGCGGGCGCTCACCCGGGACCCGCAGTCCCGGCACCGGCCGCGCAGCAGCACCCACGACAGGACGGGCACGTTGTCCCAGGCCCGCACCGCCCGCCCGCAGCCGGGGCACGCGCTGCGGGGCGCCACGACGGAGCGGCCCTCGGGCACCCGGTGCACGACGACGGTGAGGAAGCTGCCGACGAGCAGCCCCGCGAGGCCGAGGACGAGCGGCGCGGTCCAGGCCGCGGTCGGGTCGAGGGCGGTGGCGGCGGACGCGGTCACGGGGCCAGCCTGGCGGATGGCGGGGGGCCGGACGGGCCGCTCGGTGATCCGTCCGGGCGGGTCAGGACAGTTCCCGGGTGTCCCGGACGGCCGCGGGGGCCTCGCCGGGCGGGGAGTTCCACTTCTGCCGGTCGGAGCCGTCACAGGTCTCCACGACGATGCGCGACCACGAGGAGTGGCCGCCGCCGGTTCCCGGCCGCACGGACAGGCAGCGGCCGTGTCCGTCGACGACGGTGTAACTCGTGGCGTACGTGGCGGTCTGGCGGTTGACGGTCCAGTTCTGCAGCGGGCCGACGGTTCCGGACTGGCAGTCCCGCATGACGACGTGGGCGGGGTTCGCGCCGACGGCCGGCGCCTGCAGGCACTTCCACGCCCCCGTCGCTGCCGGGTAGGGCTGGCCGGAGCTGCCGCTGCGGACCTTGAGCTGGCGGGTCGTCGAGTTCCAGGACAGGACCTGGTTCCAGCCGACGGACGAGATGGGGTTCTGCTTGCAGGGGTAGGCGATCATGAAGGAGGCGTTGACGTTCCAGCCGGTGATGTCGAAGCACCGGCCGAACTCCTCGTAGTTCACCCACTGGTAGGGCTGGTCGTCGACGACGGTGTCACCGATGTCGCCGACGGACCCCGCGCCCACCGTCGGGTCGGGGCGCATCCCGGACTGCGGGTTGTAGATGCCCTGGGAGCAGGCCGCCGTGGTAGCGGTCAGCGGCGCGGGGTCGTCGATGTCCTGCACCCACAGGCAGTAGCCGGTGGAGTTGCCGGGGTACCGCGGGAACGCCTGGAGGAAGCCGCTGTCGGTGTACCCCCAGCGCTGGGGGTACGGCGGTGCCGCCGGCGCGACGGCGCACGGCTGCATGGTCACCGACTGGGTGGGGCTGCCCGACGCCGCGGACGTCACGCACATCTCGCCGCCGGCGCTGCCCACCGTCGTGGTCTGGACGATCGTGAAGTCCTTGCGCCACCAGAAGACCTGTCCGCTGTCGGTGTCGTCGCACACCTCCATCCGCACCGGGGTGCCCGCCGCGGGGAACGGGGTCCCGGAGTCCAGGCACAGGTCCGGCAGCGACGCGTTGGTCGAGCGGTCCCGTCGGACCAGCCCGCCGGGGATGTTGGCGTTCGTCGTCCGCAGGTCGTAGAGCTGGGTCAGGGTGCGCTCGGCTGCCGTGTCGGAGGCCTGCGCGGCGTCGCTGCCGACGCCCGTGGACTCCAGCAGCGCGTACCGCGGCAGGTCGGCGGGGCCGGCGGCGGTGCAGGCCACGGCGTTCGCCGCCAGCCACGCCGCGTCCCGCCCGGACGGGTCCTCGGCGTAGTAGCGCACGCTGACCTCGTAGCCGATGTCGCCCGGGGCGCCGTCGACCGCGCCGGCGGTCGTCCACGCCGCCGTGCCGGGGTCGCACGGCAGCAGGCTGCGGTAGCCGACCTCGAGCGAGGCGTCGACGGCGTCCGGCCCGAACGCGGCGCGGATCTCGCCGAGGGCGACGTCCAGCCCGGCCTCGGCGCCGTGAGCGGTCCGGGTGTTCTTCTGCCCGAACTGCGCGGCGCCGATCTGGGAGACCACCGCCCCGGTGACGACCACCCCGAGCACGATGACCAGGAAGATCGTCGCGAGGGCGACAGTCAGCGCGGCTCCGTCGTCGTCGCGGCACCGTGGGATCACGTGCGGCTCACCTCCTGGCAGACCAGCGAGCCGTGATTGGTCGGCGTCGCTCCCGATGTGTTGCGGGCGGTGAAGGTGGAGTCGAGCGGGTACGGCGGGGCACCGGGGAGGCCGATGTCGACGGCCACGACCAGGCGCTGGCGGGCGACCCGGTCGTCGGCGGCCCGCAGCGCGAAGGGCGGCACGCCGTCACGGACCGCGGCGCCGGAGGCGACCGTCGTCCACGAGCTCACGGCGGCCGGGGCACCCGGCGGCCAGCTGCGCAGCCGGAGCTCGGCGTCCGGGACGTCGAGGCGCAGCTGCCAGCACCGCGGGGCCTGGCCGCCGGCGGCGACGTCGGTCCGCAGCTCCACCCACCAGTCGCCCGCGGCCTGCCCGGCCGGGTTGACCGCGGCGGCGTAGGGAACGATCTTGTCCAGTCGGTTGTAGAGCCGGTCGGCCTCCACTCGGGCGTCGGCGACCTGGGTGGTGCGCACGGTCGTGGTCGCCATCGACCGCAACGCCGCCAGCGAGATCACGACGACCACCGTGAAGATCGACATGGCCACGACGAGCTCGACGAGGGTGAACCCGCCGTCACCGGCCCACCGGTGCCGCGCCCGCGCCCGCCACCCGGTCAGCACGACGTCCTCACCCGCAGCGTCACGGTGTCGGACGCGCTGCGACCCCAGGCGTCCCGCACGGACCAGCCGAAGGGGTAGTCCCCCGTGGCGGGGGTGCCCCGGGCCTCGACGGTGACGTCTCCGGAGGGGTCCCCGGCGAGCGGGCCCACCGGGGTGCCGAAGCGGGCGGTGTCCGGCAGCGACGTCAGCGACCAGATGGCGCCGGTGGTGACTCCCGAGGTCACGCCGGAGGTCAGGGAGAGGGTGACCCGGGCGTTCTTCGTCGCGACGAGGCACACCGTGCGGGGCCCGGCGCGGATCGCCGCCGGAGGGGAGACATCGACGCGGACGGTGGCGCTGCCGGTGTGGGGGCCCCGTGTGCTCGTGTAGGGGACGTCGACCGTCCAGTCCACCGCCGGCAGCGGCCCGGGCTCGGGGGTCAGTTCGGACAGGCGGACGTCGTCGAGGGTGACCCCGATGCCGTCGCTGGTCCCGGTGCCGGTGAAGGACAGCGCCGTCGTCGCCGCCGACGCCGTGACGTCGTAGGTGTAGAGCCGCCACCAGGTGCCGAGACCGGTGGCGTCGTGGGACAGGTCCGCCACCGTGGCGCCGCCCCAGCCGACCTGCAGGCGGTTGGACGCCTGGGTCGCCCGGAGGTCCGGGCTGTACCGGAAGGTGAGGCGGTAGCGGGCGCCGGCGCGGGTGGGCACCGTCTGGGACATCGTGATGTTGGCGGTGGTGTCGATCTCGGCCGCGTTGGCGCCCTCCGGCGCGCTGCCGTTGACGATCTCGAACCGGGCGCCGCCGCCCCCGGAACGCGTCCAGGCCGGCAGACCCGACAGCAGGGTGCGGGTGCCGGCGGCGGCCCCCGGGGCGTCCTCGAACCCGCCGTTGACGACGAGATTGCCACCGATGAGGCCCGCCGCGGCCGGAAAGGCGACGGTGGGGGTCACGGTGACGAGGCCACCGGACACGCTCGCCGTCCCGGCGCCGGCCGGGGTGCCGAGGGTGATGACGCCGTTGCCGAACGGGCCGGTGTCGTTCGCCCGGACGTCGACGGTCGCGGCCGCGGGGTAGGTGGTGGCGGCCTGGTCGCCGTTGACCTGGCCGGGGGTGATGTCGACCGTGACCGTGGCCGTGTTCGAGACGTTGCCGAGCAGGCCCGTGAGCCGGTAGGTGAAGGAGTCCGTGCTGACCGCGGGGACCGTCGCGGTGTATGTGATCCGGCCGGAGGCGATGTCCCCGGACAGGGTCCCGTGCTGCGGCTGGGTGAGGACGACGACCGGGGAGTCGTTGAGCAGCGTCCCGGTGTCGTTGGCGAGGACGTCGACGACCCCCGAGGAGTCCTGGAACACCGACAGGGTGTCGTCGACGGCGACCGGGGGGACGGCCTCGGCGTCGGGGTTGAAGACCGGTTCGGCGTCGCCGTTGACGAGCGTGGCGAGCGTGAACACGCACTGCCCCTCGGCGCAGCGGTCGCCGCCCTCGTTCCAGGTGACGCGGACGACTACGCGGAACTGCCGGACACCGGTGGCGGCGCGGGTGCACGAGGTCTCGGCCGGAGCGAGGCGGCACACCCCGATGTAGGTGTCGACGGTGTAGTCCAGGCCCCCGGCGGACCGCGTGGCCGTGAGCGGGATCACGGGGTCGCCGGTGGGGGTCTCGTCCCAGGCGGGGTCGGTGAGGTCGGTGAGGCCGGCGGGCGCGGTGGCCCAGTGGGCCTCGACGTCGGCCCGGGCGCGGCCCTCGACGAGCCCGGCGGCACCGGCCTGCGCGTCCGAGGCCGGGACCGCGCGGACGAGGTCCATGGCCTCGTCCGCGAGCTGGGCGGCGGTGTCGCGGCGCTGCAGGCCCGCGGAGGTCGCGACCCCGGAGACGAAGAAGATCCCCGCCGAGGCCATGACGGCGGCGACGAGGACGACCGCGACGACGACCTCGACGACGGTGAACCCGCCCTCGTCACGTGCTGCCACTGCGCCTCCTCACGGCCGGGGGGACGCGTGGCCCGGCCCGGGGGTTCCGGGCCGGGCCACGCGAGGGGACGGTGTGGTCGTCAGCAGGCGGTGTCGGTGAGGCCGCCCGTCGAGCTGTCGTAGTAGACGAGCAGCGCGTCCGACGGGCTGCCGGCGACGCGGCTGATGGTGATGCAGTAGGTGTCGGCGTCGGCGTCCAGCGTCGCCTGGTTGTTGCTCGACAGAGCGACGTCGCTGCCGTTGACGTTCACGGGGGCCGCGTCGGCGAAGTCGGCCGGGTAGGCCTGGTTGTCGACGAAGAACGTCTCGACCTCGTTGGCGACGGTCCGGGCATCGGACTCCATCGACGACACCACCGCGCGCTCCCGCTGGTTGAGGAAGACGGGGATGGCGATGGCGGCGAGGATGCCGATGATGATCATGACGACGAGGAGCTCGATCAGGGTGAAGCCCCGGTCGGTGCGGTCCCCGGTCGTCGGGCGCAGGCGCGAGAGCATGGCTCTCCTTCCATGGTCGGACGGGAGCCGCGACCGGGGGCCGGGCTCGCTGACGACGAGAAGATCGGCCGGTGACCACACGGAGTTGACCGGTTCGCCCGGCACGTCACCCGTGCGGGTGCCGGCGAGGCCGGGCCGTCGCCGAGCGCGCGGAGAGCGAGCATGCCGACAGGCTGTACAAGACCTACAATTTGTAGGTCTTGTACAGGGACGGTGCGTCTACATGGGGACGGCGCCGGAAACGACCCACGGCTGGGCGGGCGGCGCCGGGGCGAGGGCCCGGACGGCTACTGGACGAGCTCGAAGACACTGAAGATCGGCATGTACAGCGCGACGATCATCGCCCCGACCACCCCGCCGACGAAGACGATCATCAGCGGCTCGATGATCGACGTCAGGGCGTCCGTGGTGGCCTCGACCTCCTGGTCGTAGAAGTCGCTGATCTTCACGAGCATGGTGTCGAGGGCGCCGGTGTCCTCGCCGACGGCCAGCATCTGGACCACCATCGCCGGGAACACCGCGTGCTGGGACAGCGGCGAGGCCAGCGACTGTCCCCGGCGCACGCTGTCCTGGACGTCGCGGATCGCCCGCTCGAGGACGACGTTGCCGGTGGTCTCGGCGACGATGTCGAGCGCCTGGAGGATCGGCACGCCGGAACGGATCATCGACCCGAGGTTTCGGGCGAACCGGCTGATGGCGATCTTGCGGACCAGCTCGCCGAACACCGGCGGCTTCAGCCACAGCGGGTCGACCACGGCGTGCACCCGGGGCAGGTGCCGGATCCGTCGCCACACCAGCGCGGCGGCGACCAGCCCCACGACGATGACGGGCCCGCCGACCTTGAGCACGCCGGACAGGAACACGAGGAAACGCGTCGGAGCCGGCAGCGTCCCGCCGAGGTCGGAGAACATCGTCGCGAAGATCGGGACGATGAAGAGCAGCATCCCGACGACGGCGAGGACCGCGATGACGAGGATGACGATCGGGTACGTCATTGCCGACTTGATCTTGCTGCGCAGCTTGACCTCAGCCTCGAAGTTCTCGGCCACCTGGAGCAGCACCGTGTCGAGGAAGCCGCCGACCTCGCCGGCCCGGCACATGTTGGTCATGAGGGGCGGGAACACCCGGGGGTGCTTGGCCAGCGACGACGACAGCGACTGCCCGGTCTCGACGTCGGCGGCGACCTCGACCAGGACCTTGGTGAGGCCCTTGCTGCGGGTCTGCTCGGACAGGATCGTGAGGCTGCGCAGCAGCGACAGACCTGAGTTGATCATGGTGGCGAACTGGCGGGCCATGACGGCGAGGTCCTTGAGCCCGACCCCGTTGCCCCACGGCAGGGTGATCTCGCGCTGGAGCCCGGTGTTGGTCTCGGACACGCTGACGGGGGCGTAGCCCATCTCGCGCAGCCGCTGGACCAGCAGCGCCTCGCTGGCCGCCGCCAGCGTCCCGCTGACGAGCGAGCCGCTGCGGTCGCGGACGGCGTATTTGTAGGTCTTGGTCGCGGTGGCCATTCGGCGCCTCTCTCAGGCCCGCCCGGTGAGCCGGCGGTAGTCCTCGGCGTTGTGGCACTTCTCGAAACCGTGCTCCCAGGCGATCTGCCCGCGCCGCACCAGCTCCGCCAGGTGCTGGTCCAGGGTGTGCATGCCGTTCTGCTGCCCGGCCTGCATGGCGGAGTAGATCTGGTGGGTCTTGCCCTCGCGGATGAGGTTGCGGATGGCGGGGGTCGCGACGAGCACCTCGGTGGCGACCACCCGGCCCGGGGCGTCGGTGCGCTTGCAGAGGGTCTGGCACACCACGCCCTGCAGCGCCCCGGCCAGCTGGACCCGGATCTGCTGCTGCTGCTCGGCGGGGAAGACGTCGATGACGCGGTCGATGGTCTGCCCGGCATCCTGGGTGTGCAGCGTCCCGAACACCAGGTGGCCGGTCTCGGCCGCCGACAGCGCGACCGAGATGGTCTCGAGGTCGCGCATCTCGCCGATGAGGATGATGTCGGGGTCCTGGCGCAGGACGTGGCGCAGCGCGGTGGGGAACGACCGGGTGTCCTCGCCGACCTCGCGCTGGTTGACGACGCAGCCCTTGTGCTCGTGGAGGAACTCGATGGGGTCCTCGACGGTGACGATGTGCCCACGCCGGGTGCGGTTGGCGAGGTCGACGAGCGAGGCCAGGGTCGTGGACTTGCCGGACCCGGTGGGGCCGGTGACCAGCACCATGCCGCGGGGCAGGGCGGCGAAGCCGCTGACCGTCCCGGGGACGCCGAGCTGCTCCAGCGGCTTGATCTCCGACGGGATGAGCCGCAGGGCCGCGCCCACGTTGCCGCGCTGGCGGTAGACGTTGACCCGGAACCGGGCTCGCCCGGGCAGGGCGTAGGAGCAGTCGAGCTCGAGGTTGCGCTCGAAGGTCTCGCGCTGCTTCTGGGTGAGGACCGCCCACAGGGCGGCCTGGATCTCCGGGCCGGTGAGCGCCCGGTACCCGTCCAGCGGGGTGAGGTCACCGGCGACCCGGACGGTCGGCGGGGCGCCCGCGGTCAGGTGCAGGTCCGAGGCGCCGAGGATGACGACCTCGTCGAGCACCGCCGCCAGGTCCGGGTGGTCACCGGGACCGGAATGACCCTCCCCCGCCCGCGGCGCCCCGACCCGGGCGGTCGCCGGGGTCGCCGCAAGCGGCTCCGCCAGGCCGTAGCCGTGAGCGCCGCCGGAGTAGCCCTGGGCCGCCCCGTGGCCGTGCGCGTGTCCCGTCGTCACCCGACGACCATCGGCGCAGCGGCCAGGGCGCTTGAGGGGCGGCCGGGTCTCGTCGCCGGGAACGTTCGTCACCATCCGTACCTCTGGCACAACTCTGGGCAAATGTCGTCGGTGCCGCTACAGTCCGATCGGGGGCCACGCCGTCCGTCTCGCAACCCGCGGGGGTCCCATGCGCAGGCTCGTCACCTCTCTGGTCGTCCTCCTCCTGGTCGGCGTCGGCCTCAGCGCCGTGACCCAGGCCGCCACCGCATCGACCACGCCGGTGCCGGTCGGCGACATCGTGGCGACCCAGCCCATGTACTTCAGTGTCCCGGCCACGGCCGATCACGACGGCGGGTTCCTCGTCAACACGACCGGGACCACGGACCCGCCGCTCGTCGCGGACGGCGCCAGTGCCTTCACCTGGACCAGTTCCCAGTCCTTCACGGCACCGCAGACGAACACCGTGTTCATGTGGCAGCACGAAGGCCTCGACCGCTACTACCAGTCCGCATGGATGGTCAACACGAACGGGTCCTTCAACACCCTGGGCAGCTTCTCGTCCCTCACGACCTGGATATCGATGTGGTGCACCCACGACATGGCCGGTGCGGCACTCGCCCAACCGCACTTCCTCTACGCACAGAAGTGGCAGCGCCCGGGTCAGCGCACCGGGTCCTCGCGCATGTACGACCGCGAGGAGGGCTGCTCGCACTACCAGGTGCGCGGGCACTGGCGCGGGCGCGACAGCCGCGGGTACGAGTACACCAACTTCACGACCGCCAACCCCCTGGACTCGTCGACCTACGACCTCCTCGTCGACGTGGCCCTCGACCCGTCCACCGCCGTCCCGGAGGTGGTCCCGCTGACCAACGTCGGGGGGACCGCCCCGCTGACGGAGCAGACGCTGCGCAGCGGGCAGGTGATCGCCACCGAGTCGGTCAGCGGGCCGCTCCCGGGGGACCGGCCCGCCTTCGAGATCAGGAGGACTTCCGATCCGCTCACCCACGTGCTCGCCTACGATGCCACCGTCCGGGTGACGCCGAACGCGGCCACCCTCGTGAGCCAGAACTTCGCCGGATCCACCAGGCGGGAACACGTCCTCACGTGTTCCAACCACCCGTTCACGGACGGGCCGGGGGTCGACGAGACCGACGTCGTCGACGTCCCCGACTATGCGATCTCCCGCGTCGACCACCGGTTCGCCGGCGAGCAGCCGATCACGTACCAGCGAGGACAGCAGTGCCAACCGAGGGTCTATGCCGGAGTGGGTTACCAGACCGCGGGGCCCGTGGTCTCGGTCACGACCGCCTCGATCACCAGGACGGCGACGGACTTCGTCGCGGGCACCGACCGGAGGATGATCCCCGGGTACCTGCTGTGGATGGCGAACCACCCCGGGGACGGGGACATCGCGGACCTCGCGCCGACCCCCTGACCACGACGGTGCCGGACCCTCACGCCACCACCCGGAGGATCTCCTCCACCGTGGTGTGACCGGCGGCGACCTTGCCGAGGCCGTCCTCGCGCAGGGTGCGCATCCCACCGACCCGGGCGGCCTCGGCGATCTCTCCGGTGGGCGCCCGGGCGACGCACATCCGCTCGATGTCCTCGGTCACGACCATGATCTCGTGCAGGGCGAGCCGGCCCTTGTACCCCGTCCGCGAGCATGCCGGGCAGCCGACGGGACGGAACAGCCGAGGTCCACCGGCGTCGTCAGCAGCGTGGCCGGGGCCGGCGAGATCCACCCCGGCCGACGCCAGCAGGGACGCCTCCCGCTCGGTGGGCCCGGTGGGCTCCTTGCAGCGCGGGCACAGCCTGCGTGCCAACCGCTGCGCGACCACGCAGTCCAGCGCCGACCCCACGAGGAACGGCTCGACGTCCATCTCCGTCAGCCGCGTCACCGCACTCGGGGCGTCGTTGGTGTGCAGCGTCGACAGCACGAGGTGACCCGTCAACGCGGCCTCGATGCTGATCTGCGCGGTCTCGTGGTCGCGGATCTCGCCCAGCAGGACCACGTCCGGGTCCGAGCGCAGGATCGACCGCAGCGCCGCCGCGAACGTCAGCCCGGCCTTGGCGTTGATCTGGACCTGGTTGACGCCGGGGAGCCGGTACTCCACCGGGTCCTCGACGGTGATGACGTTGATGTCGGGTGTCGACACCGCGTTGAGGGTGGCGTACAGCGTGGTGCTCTTGCCCGATCCGGTCGGCCCGGTGACGAGGATCATCCCGTAGGGCTTGGTGTAGCTGCCGCGGAACCGCTCCTCGTTCTCCGGCGTGAAGCCGAGGTCGCCCAGCCCCAGGCGGGTCGCGGAGTTGTCGAGGATCCGCAGCACGACCTTCTCGCCCCACACCGTCGGCAGGGTGGCCACCCGCAGGTCGACGGTCCGCCCGCCGACGGTCACCGAGAGCCGGCCGTCCTGGGGCCGGCGCCGCTCGGCGATGTCGATGTCCGACATGATCTTCAGCCGGGAGACCACCCCGGAGGCGATCGCCCGCGGGGACTCCATCACCTCGTGCAGCACCCCGTCGATCCGGTACCGGATCCGCAGGTGGTGCTCGCCCGGCTCGACGTGGATGTCACTGGCCCGGTCCTGCACCGCCTGGGTGATGACCATGTTGCAGTACTTGACGATCGGGGAGTCGTCGACGACGTCCCTGAGCGCCCCGAGGTCGTCACTCGCCTCGTCCTCGCCGGCGCCGGCCAGGTCGACCGTGCCGGCGTCCTCCCGGCAGAGGCCGTCGATGGCCGCGACGAGGTCGTCCCGGGTGGCGACGACCGGTCGGACGTCGCGGCCGGTGGCGTGGCGGACGTCGTCGAGGGCGAAGACGTTGCCCGGGTCGGCCATCGCGAGGACGAGACGCCGGTCCTCGACGGCGATCGGCAGAACCGTGTGGCGACGGCACATCGCGGGGTCGAGCAGCGTGACCGCAGCGGCGTCCACCGGATGGTCGGAGAGATCCACGAACTCCAGGCCGATCTGGGTCGCCAGGGCACGGACCAGCTCGCCCTCGGTGAGATGGCCGAGCTGCACCAGCGCCCGGCCCAGCGGGGCGCCCGAGCGCTCGTGCTCCGTCCACGCCTCGGCCAGCTGCTCCGGCGTCACCAGGCCGTCCTGGAGCAGCACGTCCGGCAACTCCCGGACCCCGGTGCCCGCCGTCATGCCCCAGTGATCGTCGCCCGCCCGCCCGGCCTTGACACGCCCGGACCGTCCGGGTTCGCACGGTCAGCCCGGAAGGGCCAGGCGACGGCGGCGCTCGGCCGTCATGCCCGTCCGCATCGCGGCGACCGGCGGCTCGCACCCCGTCATGAGCCGGACCTGCACCGCCGCCTGGTGCAGGAGCATGGCGTCGCCCGCCACCACCCGGCCCCCGGACGCCTGCCAGGCGGCGGCCAGCGCCGTCGGCCACGGCTCGTAGACGACGTCGAGCAGGGTCCCCGACGCCGCCGCCGCGGCCACCGTGGGAGCCAGCCGGTCCGCGGCCCCGGACGGCAGGGTGGACACGACCACGGCGGCCGAGGCCAGCGCCTCGGTCACCGCCGCCTCGGTCAGGGGGCCGACCCGGGCCCGCCCGCCCGCCCGGGCGGCCACGGCGGGCACCGCGGCGGCCCGATCCGGGTCGCGGGCCAGGACGACGAGGGGGTCGGCGCCGAGCCCGGCGAGGGCCACCACCGCCGAGGACGCCGTGGCACCCCCGCCGAGGACCACGCCCGGACCCGGCGGCGGCGGACCCGCCTCGCCGATCGCGGCCACGATCCCGGCGACGTCGGTGTTGTGGCCGTGCCGGACTCCCCCGGCGAGGACCACCGTGTTGCACGACCCGGTGCGGCGGACGAGGTCGTCGGCCGTGTCGAGCAGGGGCAGCACGGCGCGCTTGAGCGGCATGGTGAGCGACAGGCCCGCCCAGGCCGCGTCGAGCTCCGCGACGAACGGCGCGAGCGAGGACTCGTCCACGTCGACGGCCTGGTAGGACCAGTCGAGCCCGAGCGCCTGGTACGCCGCCCGGTGGAGCGCAGGCGACAGCGAGTGGCCGATCGGCGAGCCGAGGACGGCCGCCCGCCGCCCGGCCGTCAGCAGCCCTCGGGTCGGCCGTTGGCGTCGCACCAGTCCTGGAACTGGTCCCGGTAGGTGAGGAACTCGTCGTAGGACGCGGTGAAGAGTGTCTCGCGAGTGTTGAGGTCCACCGTGACGAAGTAGCCGAAGTCGGTGTCGGGCGGGCCGACGGCCGCCTGCAGGGCCGCGGTCCCCGGGGAGTTGATCGGCCCCGGCGGGAGTCCGGCGTTCTCGCGCGTGTTCCACGGGTTCGACGGGTCGTCGAGGCACTCCGCCAGCGGCAGGCCGTCACGCAGCCGCAGGTAGCGGCACGTCGAGTCCATTCCCAGCGTGGCGACCCGCGGAACCTCGCCGGCGAGGCGGTTGTCGATCACGCTGACGACGTTGCCGAAGTCCTGCTCGCGGCCCTCGGCCTCGGCGATGCTCGCCTTGATGACGAACTCCCGTTCCCGTTCGGCCGGGATCCCGAGCGACGCCCGCTCCTCGGTCCCCCGGTCGACCATCGCCTGGAAGATCTCGACGGGGTCGGCCTCGGGGCCGAACTCGTAGCTGTCGGGGAACAGGTATCCCTCGGGGTCGCCCTCGGCACTGGCCGGCAGCGTCACCTCCTGGAGGGCGGCCTGGGCCTCCTGCACCGGGACCCCGCGATAGTCGGCCACCGCCTCCACCGTGCGGGCGGCGATCTGACCCTCGGGCACCGTGAGCAGGTCGCGCAGCTGGCTGGTGCCGTCCAGCATCGCGGCCACGGCGTCGGCGGCCGGCATGTTCTGTTGCAGGGCGTAGGTGCCGGCCTGGACCGACCCGCCGTCCGGGTTGTCCTCGGCGGCACCGACGAAGGCCCCCGAGCTCGCGACGACACCGGCCTCGACGAGCACGTCGCCGATCGCGCGCAGGCTGGACCCCTCCGGCACGGTGACGGTCACCTCACCCGTGGCCGGGCCGGTGAAGTCCGCGGGCGGGGCGAACACCGCACGGATCTCCTCGACCATCGGTCGCAACCCGACGAGCGCGCCGTACCCGCCGAGCCCGATGAGCCCGAGGACGACGACGAACACCAGGGCCTTGCGCCCGCGGCGGCGCGGGGCAGCGGTCGTCACCCGGGTCGACCCGGAACCGGGCTCGGGTCCGGCGGCGTAGCCGTACCCGGGGACCTCCTCGATCGCGTCCGGGTCGTGGTGGCCGGGCACGGCGTGGTACCCGCCGTCGGGGTCGTCCCCTGCGTCGTCGTACCCGTCGTACCCAGTGTCCTGGACGTACGGGTCGTACTGGTCGTGTCTCGGGTCGTCGCCCGGGGCCCCGGGCGCGGGACGACGATCGAGCGGCTCGTCATGATCCTCAGTGTGGCCGAGCCCGGGGGCGACCTCCCACCGGGAGCGCTCGTCCACGGCGACCCCGCCGGAACGGCCGTCCCGGACCGCCGCCTCCGCGAGCCGCCGGGCGCGACGCGTCCCAGGGGTTGCCGTGCTGCCCGTGCTGCCCGTGCTGCCCAAGCTCCCAGCGCTACCCGTCCGCACCGCTCCGATCGCAGCGGTGTCACCGGCGTACCCGAACGGCCCGGTGGCCGGCGGCGGCACGGCAGCGTCGGACGGCGGCGCCGCGAAGGATGCCGCCGGCACCGACGGCACCGACGGCACCGACGGCACCGGCGGGATCTCGGGGATGACGGGTGGCGTTGCAGACGACCACGCCGCCCCCGAACCGGCCTCGGCGGCCCGGTCCTGGCGGGCCCAGTACGGCTCCGACGGGTCCGACTCGTAGAGGTCGTCGCGGTCGAGCGAGAGGTCCGGCGCCCCCCCGCCGCCCCGGAAGGAGGCGAACGGGTCCGCGTCGCCGCCCCCGCGGCGCCCCCGGCGGTCGCTCACGCGGCGCCGACCCCCTCCGTGACAGGGCTTCCCACTTCGACGCCGCTCCGGGCGGCGTCGAGGGCGTGCTGCAGCAGCACCGCGGCGGCAGCCTGGTCCACCACGGGGCGGCGACGGCGCTCGGAGCGGCCGGTCGCCCGCAGCAGGTCATGGGCCGTGGTGGTCGTGAAGCGCTCGTCGACCAGCCGGACGGGCACGTCGACGACAGCGCACAACTCGGCCGCGACGCGTCGGGCGAGCGCCGCCGACGGCCCCTCGGCCCCGGACAGGCTGAGTGGCAGGCCCACGACGATCAGTGTCACCCGGTGCTGGGCGACGAGTTCGGCCACCGCACGGGCCAGCCCGGCGGGGTCGGCGCCGGCGTCCCCCGGGACCGTGGTGAGCGGCGAGGCGACGACCCGCGCCGGGTCGCTGACCGCCGTACCGGATCGCACTCGGCCGACATCGACGGCCAGGACGGCTCCCGAGGGAGTCTCCACGTGTCCTCCTCTGTGGCCTTGCCCGGTGGGTGCGGGTCGACCCACGCCTCATCACGGTTCGGTCACGGTGGCGTCAGCCTACGACGGATCTCCTCCGAGAGCGCCAAGGCGGCCGCGCCTACTTTCGTGGCGTCGGTCCCACCGCCCTGGGCGAGGTCGGGCTTGCCGCCGCCGCCGCCGCCGAGCGCACCGGCCGCCACCCGCACCAGGTCCCCGGCCCGGACGCCGAGGTCCCGGGCGCCCGCGGTGGTCGCCACCACGACGACCGGACGGTCCTCCGGCACGGCCAGCAGCCCGACGACGCCGGGCGCGGCACCCAGCCGGTGCCGGACGTCGAGGGCGAGCGTGCGGAGGTCGTCCGCGCCGACCCGGCCGACCTCGGCCACCACCGACCGGACGCCGCCGACGTCGGTCGCGGTCGCCGCGAGTTCCGGGCCCCGGGCGAGGACCTGGGCCGCCGTGATCCTGGCGAGTTCCCGCTCGGCCTCGCGCAGCCGGGCGACGAGGGTCGCGACCCGCTCCGGGGCCTCCTCCGGGCGGACCCGGAGGACGTCCGTCACCCCGGCCAGCAGCACGTGCTCACGGGCGAGGTAGCGATGGGCGTCCGTCCCGACGAGGGCCTCGATCCGCCGCACCCCGGCGCCGATGCTCGACTCCCCGAGCAACGTCACCAGGCCGAGCTGGCCCGAGCGCGCCGCATGGGTGCCGCCGCAGAGTTCCCGCGCCCACTCGCCTACCGAGACGACCCGCACCTCGGCGCCGTACTTCTCGCCGAACAGCGCCATGGCGCCGCTGCGCATCGCCTCGGCCTGGCTCATCACCTCGGCCGTGACCGGCAGGTCGTCGGCGAGCAGCGAGTTGACCCGCTGCTCGACGTCGTGCAGGACGGTGGGCGGCACGGCCGACGCGGCGGCGAAGTCGAACCGGAACCGGCCCGGGGAGTTCTCCGACCCGGCCTGGGTCGCGGTCTCCCCCAGCGCCTCGCGGATCGCCTTGTGGACCATGTGCGTGGCGGTGTGGGCGCGGCTGATCGAGCGGCGCCGGTCGGTGTCGACGTCGGCGTGGACGGAGTCGCCGACTGCGACCTCCCCGGACACCACCCGCCCGCGGTGGACGACCAGCCCGGCGAGGGGCGCCTGGACGTCGACGACCTCGATCAGTGCGCCGTGCGTGGTCCGCACGGTGCCGGTGTCGGCCAGCTGTCCGCCGCCCTCGGCGTAGAACGGAGTGCGGTCGAGAACGACCTCGACCTCCTCGCCCTCCCGGGCCGCCGGAGTGGCCGTGCCGCCGACGACCAGGCCCGCAACCGTCGCCTCGCCCGCGACCTGGGTATAGCCGGTGAAGGCGACGGGGGCGCCGAGCGCCTCGGCGACCTGCCGGTAGACGCGGGAGTCGACGCCGCCGGTCTTCTTCGCGCGGGCGTCGGCGCGGGCCCGGTCCCGCTGCTCGGCCATGAGCCGCCGGAAGCCCTCCTCGTCGACACGCAGCCGGTGCTCGGCCGCGATCTCGAGCGTGAGGTCGATGGGGAAGCCGTAGGTGTCGTGCAGCTGGAACGCGGTGTCCCCGGCGAGGGTCGTCCGGTTCTCGCGCCGGGCCGCGGTGACCGCGGTGTCGAGGATCGTGGTGCCGCCCGTGAGGGTGCGGCGGAACGCCTCCTCCTCGGCGTAGGCGACGGCGGAGATCCGCGGCCAGTCCCCCTCGAGTTCCGGGTAGGAGCGCCGCATCCGCTCCTGGCTCACCGGCAGGAGCTCGGGCAGCGCCGGGTCCTGGACCCCGAGCAGGCGCAGCGAGCGGATGGCGCGGCGGATGAGCCGGCGCAGCACGTAGCCCGCGCCCTCGTTGCCCGGGGTGACGCCGTCCCCGATGAGCATGAGCGCGGAGCGGACGTGGTCGGCGACGACCCGCAACCGCACGTCGCTGCCGTGACCGCCGGGTGAGCCGTACGTCACGCCCGCCAGGTCGGCGGCACGGTCGAGGACCGGGCGGACCTCGTCGATCTCGTACATGTTGTCGACGCCCTGGAGCAGGAAGGCCGTGCGCTCCAGGCCCATCCCGGTGTCGATGTTCTGCGCCGGGAGGTCCCCGACGACGGTGAACTCCTCCTTGCTGCGGACGTCCTCCAGGGCGTACTGCATGAAGACGAGGTTCCACACCTCGAGGTAGCGCTCCTCGTCGGCGACCGGGCCGCCCTCGGTGCCGTGCTCCGGACCCCGGTCGACATAGATCTCGCTGCACGGCCCGCCGGGCCCGGGCTGGCCGGTGTGCCAGTAGTTGTCCTTCTTGCCGCGCTGCTGGATGCGCTCGGGCGGCAGCCCGGCGATCTCCTGCCAGAGCGCGAGGGACTCGGCGTCGTCGTGGTACACCGTCGCCCACAGCGTGTCGGGGTCGAAGCCGTACCCGCCCTGGTCCTGCGGGGTGGTGAGCAGCCCCCAGGCGAACTCGATGGCACCGGCCTTGAAGTAGTCGCCGAAGCTGAAGTTGCCGTTCATCTGGAAGAAGGTGCCGTGGCGGGTGGTCCTGCCGACCTCCTCGATGTCGTTGGTCCGCAGGCACTTCTGGACGCTGGTCGCCCGCCGGTACGGCGCGGTCTCGCGCCCGGTGAGGTACGGGATGAACGGCACCATGCCGGCCACGGTGAACAGCAGGGACGGGTCCGGCGAGATCAGCGAGGCGCTCGGCACGACCGTGTGGTCGCGGTCGGCGAAGTACTGCAGCCAGCGGCGGCGGACCTCGGCGGTCTCCATGGGACTCCTTCGAACGGCGTGCGGGGGCCCGGTGCGGGCACGGGCCGCCCCCCGTCAACGCGGGGAGCGTGCTCAGCGTGCCCGGTCGGCCGACGAATGCGGGTGCTCGAGCAGGTGACGCGCCGCGTCGGCGCGGGCCGCCGACTCCGCGTCGGTGACGTCGGCGGTGAGGGCCGCCCGCAGCTCGGCCTCGCGCTCCGCGGCGTGGGAGCGGACCTCGCCGGCGAACCCGCGCACCGACGCCACGGCGGAGCGCGCCCCCCGCTCCGCACCGGACCCGGCGAGCGAGGCCGCCTTGCCGGCGGCCCGTCCGGCGATCGCCGACGGCGAGGCCGAGACCAGGCCAAGTCGGCGCAGCAGCCAGTAGCCGAGCCCGATCCCCAGCAGCAGCCAGACCAGCCGGCGCATCACCGCCCCCGCCGTCCCTTCGCCCGCCGCCCGGACACCGCCTGGCGGACCCCGTAGGTGAAGGCCGCCACGCGGATGATCGGCGAACCGAGGGTGGCGGCGAACAGCGTCGTGAGGGCCGAGACGTTCGACGTGGTCGACGCCACGTTGGAGGTGATGACGTCGACCTTGCCGAGCTGGGCGTTCGTGTTGGTGACCGTGGTCGTGACCTCGCGAATGAGCGGGGTCGACGTCTCGGACAGCCCGCGGACGGTCATCCGGGCCTCGTCGATGAGGGAGCCGAGCTTGATCAGCGGCACCGCCAGCGCCCCCACGAGCAGGACGAGGGCGATCGCCGCGATGAGGCCCGCCACGTCTGCGACGCTCATGGGCCCCGACCCTAGCGGGACGCGTCGTCCTCGCGCCCCAGGAGGTGGCGCAGCCGGGCCAGCCGTTCGTCCATGCCGCGCTCGGCGCCGCGGTCCGTCGGCTCGTAGTACCGGGCGCCGGCGAGGTCGTCGGGCAGGTACCGCTGGGCGGCCACGCCGGCCGGGCAGTCGTGGGAGTACACGTAGCCCACGCCGTGGCCGTACCGGGACGCCGAGGAGTAGTGCGCGTCGCGCAGGTGCGCGGGCACCGGTCCGCCGAGGCCCTGGCGCACGTCGGCGACCGCCCGGTCGACGCCGAGGTAGGCGGCGTTCGACTTGGGGGCGGTCGCGAGGTGGACGACCGCCTCGGCGAGCACGATGCGTCCCTCGGGCATGCCGATGAGCTGGACGGCCTGGGCGGCGGCGACGGCGGTGCGCAGCGCGGACGGGTCGGCCATGCCGATGTCCTCGGCCGCCGAGATGACGAGCCGGCGGGCGACGAAGCGGGGGTCCTCGCCGGCGACCACCATGCGGGCGAGGTAGTGCAGGGCGGCGTCGACGTCGGAGCCGCGGATCGACTTGATGAGGGCGCTGGCGACGTCGTAGTGGGCGTCGCCCTCGCGGTCGTAACGGACGGCGGCGACGTCGGCGGCCGCCTCGGCGTGGGCGAGCGTCACGGTGACCGGCTCGGCGGCGGCGGGGCCCGCGTCCCCCGCGTCCCCCGGATCCTCCGCGCCGCCCGCTCCCGACCCGTCGGCCTCCCCCGCCTCCGCCACGGCCGTGCCGGCGGCGGCCTCGAGCAGGGTGAGCGCGCGCCGGGCGTCCCCGGCGGCGAGGCGGACGACGTGCTCCCGGGCGTCGTCGGCGACGCTCACGGCACCGGCGAGGCCGCGTGCGTCGGCGACCGCCCGGTCGACGAGCGCGGCGACGTCGCCGTCGGTGAGCGGGCGGAGCGTGAGCACGAGGGACCGGGACAGCAGCGGCGTGACGATGCTGAACGACGGGTTCTCGGTGGTGGCGGCGACGAGGACGATCCACCGGTTCTCGACCGACGGCAGCAGGGCGTCCTGCTGCGCCTTGGTGAAGCGGTGGATCTCGTCGAGGAACAGCACGGTCGTCGCCTGCTCGAGGCCGTCTGCGGCGGCGCGGGCGTCGTCGATGACGGCCCGCACCTCCTTGACGCCGGCGCTGACCGCCGACAGCTCGCGGTAGCGCCGGCCGGGCGCGGCGGCCACGAGGTGGGCGATGGTCGTCTTGCCGGTGCCCGGCGGGCCCCACAGCACCACCGACGTCGGGCCGAGCCGGGTCCGCAGCTCGTCTCCCGGCGGCTCCACGAGGCGGCGCAGCGGCGAGCCGGGCCGGAGCAGATGGTCCTGGCCCACCAGCTCGTCCACGGTGGCCGGTCGCATCCGGACCGCGAGGGGCGCCGTCGTCACCCCCGAACGGTACGCCTGCGCACAGACGAGTGGATGTCGACCATCAATGTGATACGTTCGACCGGTGAGGAACAAGGTGGTGCCCCAGGTCGGTCTTCGCGAACTTCGTCACGACACTCGCGGTGTCATCGATCGGGTCCGTCTCGGGGAGTCCGTCGACGTCACGGACCGGGGGGCACCCGTGGCCAGGATCGTCCCGGTCGCGACGCCTCCTGACCCCAGTCCCTTCGACCGTCTCGTCGCCGCCGACCTCGCGAGGCGCGCCGTCCGGCGTGGCCCACTGCGACCGCCGATCCACGTCGACGGCGTCTCGCTCGGTCAGGCACTCGAGGAGATGCGGAACGAGGAGCGCTACTGACGATGACAGCGCACGTCCCGGTGTCGCACCCGTCCTCTCGGATCTACTACGTCGACACGTCCGCAGCAGCCAAACTGCTCATCGAGGAGGAGCACTCGGCGGATCTGTTCGACATGTTCGACGGCACCCGCGACAGCACGCCGTGGGTGAGTTCCGAGATCCTTCGACTGGAACTCATGAGAGCGGTGCGGCGCGTGGCCCCCGCGATGCTCCTGGACGCCCTCGACACGGTCGATCATCTCGGTTTCGTCGGCCTGGCCGCTGACATCATCGACGCTGCCGTGAGAGAGCCGAACCCTGTCCTCCGGTCCCTCGATGCGCTCCACGTCGCCACCGCCCGACTCCTCGGTGACCAGGTCGAAGCCTTCATCACCTACGACCGACGGCAGCGCGCCGCGGCGTCCGCTGCCGGCCTCCCCGTCGTCTCACCCGGACGGGTGTGACCGTCACGGGTCACCAGTGATCGGACCTCGGTGGGCTGTCGACGGGCAGACTACGATCCACACCACGACGTCCAACGTCAGGACCCCGGGGACGGTGGTCGAGGTCGTCGTCGATGGGGTCTGAACCCAGTCCCCCAGGGCGATCATCCGACTGGCGACGACGGCTCCGTGTCAGGGATCGGACGTTCCCCTCTCAAATTGTTGCCCTGTGCAAGTTGCACCCTGCAACGACCAGTAGAGGGGAACCCCGGCGCGGACGCCGAGCGGGTCAGCCAGGCGGCGCTGGGTCGAAGGCGGCGATCTCGGTGAGCGCCTCGCCGGCCGCCGTCAGCATCGCCTCCCACAACTGCTTCCCGCGCTCCGGGGTGGCGGCGGTCGGGTCCCCGATGACACCCCGGGTCCCGAAGTCGTCCGACGTCCAGCCGAAGCTCACCGGTCCCCCGAACCGCACGTACGTGTTCCCGGCGAGGTGCTCCGGAACGCTGCGCACCGCGAGCGACAGGTCGACGAGGTCCGGGCGCAGGTGCAGGACGACGGAGGTCTCGTCGGTCCCGCCGTGCACGCCCATGCCCAGCTCCCCGGCGGGCGAGGCCCCACCCTGGTCCGTCGGCACCCCGGGATGCATGAGGAACGTGCGCATCCCGGTGGCCAGCCGGATGTCGCGACAGGCGACCTGGAGCAGGGCCGAGTTCCCGCCATGGCCGTTGAGGAGGACCAGCCGCCGAGCCGGGGTCGTCGCCAGCGACCGGGCGACGTCGCCCAGCACGGCGAGCAAGGTCGGCGCCGACAGCCACACCGTGCCGGGCGCCCAGGCGTGCTCGTTCGACTTCGTGTAGGCCAGCGGCGGCAGCAGCCAGAGGTCGAGGTTCTCACCGCGGGCCTCGACCACGGCAGACGCCAGGGCGTCGGCGACCAGCAGGTCACACGACAGCGGGAGGTGGGGGCCGTGGTGCTCGATCGCACCCACCGGCTGGACCAGCACCGAGTGCGGGGTGAGCCGGCTCGCGAGCGCGGGCCCGCTGAGGTCGGCGAAGCGTCTCGTCACCACGGTCGGCCACCGTAGGGCCGCGGCGTCACACGCCGGTTTCGCCGCCGCAACGGCACGGGTACGCCCTGCTGGCAGCCTGCCGCGGGTGCTCGTCGTCCGCGGGGCCCTGGCCGTCGTCTCCGGTGACGGCGCCGAGGCGGGAGGTGACGTCGTGTGCGACGGGGCCGCGGTCGCCGCTGCACCGACCGGCGCGGCGCCGGTCGGCACGCACGGCCGCGACCTCCGCCCGGCCGCCCCGCCGCCCAGGGCCGACCTGCTGGACGCGACCGGCTGCGTCGTGACCCCCGGCCTGGTCAACGCCCACCACCACCTGCTCCAGACCGCGTTCCGCACGCTGCCCGGCACCCGCGGCGTGCCGATGGCGCGCTGGCTCCCCGCGATGGCGGCCGCCTACCGCGGGGTCGGTGTGGACGCCGAGCTGGTCCATGCGGCGGCCCTCGCCGGTCTCGCGGAGTCCCTGCTGTCGGGGGTGACGACGGTCGCCGACCACCACCTCACGTGGCCCGCGGGCTCCGGCGACGGCGTGCCCCTGGCACGAGCCGTCGTCACCGCGGCCCGGGAGTCCGGGACCCGGCTCGTTCTCGTCCGGGGCAGCGCGGGCGACGACCCCGAGCGAGCCGCCGCGAGCGCCGACGCCGCCGCGGCGGCTCTTGTCGGCGACGCGACGGGCGGGGTGACGACGGACGGGATGCTGCAGGTCGCCGTGGGCCCGGCCGGGGTGCACAGCGACTCCCCGGAGACCTTCGCGCTGCTCGGCGAGGTCGCGGCGCGGCGCGGGCTGCGCCGGCGGACCCAGGCGAACGAGCAGGTCGATGTCGCCGTGGCAGCGGAACGGTACGGCCGCCGCCCGCTGGACCTGCTCGGCGAGTGGGGTTGGCTGGCGCCCGACGTCACGCTCGCCCACCTGTGCGGCATCACGGCCACCGAGGTCTCCCGGCTCGCCGTGGCCGGCGTGAGCGCGACCCACGCCCCCGGCTGCGACCTGCCCATGGGCTGGGGCGTCGCCCCGGTGGCGGCCCTGCTCGACGCCGGGGTGCCGGTGGGGCTCGGCACCAGCGGCGGCGGCAGCAACGACGCAGGCCACCTGCTCGCCGACGCCCGGCTGGCGATGCAGGTGGCACCGCTGGCGCCCCTCGGGGCCCGGCCGCTGGCCGCCCGCGAGCTGTTGACCGCCGCCACCGCGGGGTCGGCCACGGGCCTGGACCGATCGGATCTGGGACACCTGCGCCCGGGGGCCGCCGCCGACCTCTGCGTGTGGGACGTCTCGACCGTGCTGGACGCCGGCGTGGCCGACCCGGTCGCGGGCCTGCTGTGGGCCGCCCCCGGACGGCGGCCGCGGCACGTCGTCGTGGCGGGGCGGGTCGTCGTGCGCGACGGCGAGCTCACCTCTCCCGTCGCCCGGGCGGCCGGCGGGGCGCTGCGCCGGATCCTGGTCGGCCGGCCCGGCGCAGCGACCCGCCGCGTCCTCCCATGACGGCCCGGCCCGCGTGCCCGGTGGATCCACGGCCGTAACGCCGAGGCAATGCCGCAGGCCCAGGATCGGTGGGATGACGGACCAGGCCCGCCCCGACGCGGTCGTCGTGGGGGCCGGGCACAACGGCCTGGTGTGCGCTGCGTACCTGGCCCGGGCCGGGCTGGACGTGCTGGTGCTCGAGGCGAGGGACGAGGTCGGCGGGTGCGCGTCCACGGTCGACGTCCTGGACGGGGCGCGCGCCAACATCTGCAGCTGCGACCACACCATGGTCCGCACGACCCCGATCCTCGAGGAGCTCGACCTGGCGCGCCACGGGCTGCGCTACCTCGACGTCGACCCGTCGGGACTGCACATGTCGTGGCAGGACCGCCGGCCCTGGTTCTCCTTCCACGACGTCGAGCGCACGCTGGAGTCCCTGGCGCTCGCCCACCCCGACCAGGTCGACGGCTACCGCCGGTACCTGGCGGCGGCGGCGCCGGTCGCCCGCCTGCTGCTGGACCTCACCGCCGCCGCTCCCACCGTCCCGGCGGTGCTGTCGCGCCTCGTCCGACGGCCGCGGCCACCCGCGGCGCTGCCGCGCCTGCTGGACTGGAGCCGGCGCAGCACCGCCGACGTGCTGCGGCGGTTCTTCACCGCCGAGGCGCTGCTCGGGCCGGCGGCTGCCACCGGACCCGCCGTGTGGGGGGTCCCGCCGCAGACGCCCGGGACCGGGCTGGGTGCCCTCGGGTACGCGATGCGGCACGTCGTGCCGGTGGGCCGCCCCGTCGGCGGCAGCGGCGCCCTGCCCGCCGCCCTGGCCGGCGCTCTTCGCGCGGCGGGCGGCCGGATCCGGACCGGGGTCCGGGTCGACCGCGTGCTGGTGTCCGGGGAGCGCGTGGTCGGCGTCCGCCTGGCGGGCGGCGAGGTGGTCGAGGCCGCGACCGTCGTCACCGCCGTCGACCCGGCCACGGTCCTCGTCGACTGGCTGGCGCACCCGCCGCCGTCCCTCGCCGCTGCGGCCCGGCGCTGGGCTCTGCGCCCGCGCCGCGACGGGTACGAGGCCAAGATCGACGCGGTGGTCACCCGCCGCCCCGAGCTCCGCGACCTCGACGAGAGCGTGACGGCACGCCTCGGGGTCGCCGAGCCGTTGGCGCCGCAGCTGGTGGTCGCGCCCACGCTGGCGCAGCTGCGGGAGAACCACGCGCTGCTGGGCCGGGGCGTCGTGGCGGAGCGGCCGGTGCTGCTGGCGGCGGTGCCGTCGGCCGTCGACCCGGCGCTGCGGGTGGGCGGCCCGGACGGCGGGCACGTGTTGAGCCTGGAGGCGCTCTGGACCCCCTACGCCCTGCCCGGGGGGTGGGCGGGGTCGGGCGAGCCGCAGCGCTGGCTGTCGGCGTACGCCGAGCTGCTGGAGCCCGGTTTCCTGGACTCGGTGTCCTCCTGGCGGGTCGTCACCCCGGAGGACTACGAGCGGGACTTCGGGATGCCGCGCGGGTACGCGCCGTCGTTCTCGGGCGGGCCGCTGGCGGCCCTGGTCGGCCGGGACCGCGAGCTCACGCGCTACGAGACCCCGCTGCCCGGGCTGTTCCTCACCGGCGCGGGCACCTTCCCCGGTGCCGGGATCTGGGGCGCCGCCGGCCGCAATGCCGCCGCTGTCGTCCTCCGCCGCCTCCCCTGACGTCCCCTCCATCACCCAACGGGCACTTCGGGCGACGACACGCCGCTCCCTCCCGCCCGACGGGCACTTCGGGCGACGACACGCCGCGCCAGCGTCGCCCGAAGTGCCCGTCGGGCGGGAGTCGGGCCGAGGGGCAGGAGCGGGGGTGGGTCAGGGGGGTGGGAGCTTGCCGGGGTTGAGGAGGCCGTCGGGGTCGAAGCGGGCGGCGGCCGGGCGGATCCGGTCGAGGAAGCGGTGCAGGTCCCAGGTGTGCGGGCTGACGTCGACGTCGACCCCGATCGCGCGCAAGTCGTCGACGGTCGCGGCGAGGGCGTCCGGGCCGGCGAACGGCACCATGAGCATCCCGGCCAGCACCACGCCGGCGGGGGTGCGGAACCCGTCGAGGTGCAGCAGCAGGCCGGGCGCCACCGCCCGCACGGCGTCGAGGTCCTCGACGAGCACCCGCCCGCCGGCCTGGAGGTGGCACATCCCCGGTCTGGCCCGCAGCACCCGGTAGGTGGTGTGGTTGAACGACAGCGACGTCAGCAGCGGGACGCCCTTCGGCCGGACCTCCTCGACGGTACCGCCGAGGCCGGTCACCAGGGCGGACGCGGCGGCGACGGTCGAGGCGTCGACGACCGCCCGCAGGCTGTGCCGCCCCCGCGGCATCCCCGGGTCGACCGGATAGGCCGCGACGATCCCCGGCTCGTCCAGCGACAGCAGCCGCGGCACCGGGTCCAGGGCGGCGACGGCGAGGGCGGCGGCCGTGGCCCCCGGGTAGCCGTCGGCGGGGAACGAGGCGAACAGGGCCGTCCAGTCCCGCCGGGGCCGCAGGGCCACCGTCACCCCGGCGATCACGCCGGTGACGCCGTAGGCGTGGAGCATCGGCAGGCAGTCCGCGCCCTCGAGGGTCACGGCCGCCGCCTCGTCCGTGCACGGCACCGCCTCCAGCGCGTGGACGAAGCCGTCCCACACCGCCCCGTTCGCCAGGGACCCGGTGCCGCCCGCGCCCCCGGCCAGGAAGCCGCCGACGGTGCTCCCCACCGTCGACGGCACCAGGGCCAACTCCTGCCCCGACCGGCGGGCGGCGGCCTCCAGCGCGACGAACGTGGCCCCCGGCTCGGCGTGGACCCAGCCCTCGCCGACCGTGCGGACCCGGTCGCAGCGGCCGGTGTCGACCACGAGTCCGTCGCGCAACGGGATCGACTGCCCGTAGTTGCCGGTGCCCTTGCCGCGCACGGTCACCGGCACCCGGTGGCGGTGCGCCAGGGCCACCGTCGCCGCCAGCTCGGCCGGGTCACCGGGGTGAGCGACGAGGTCCGCGGTGCCGGCGGGCAGCCGGGCCGCGAGCACCGGGGACAGGTGGGCCCAGTCGGTGGAGGCCGCCCGCCGCTCGGCGGGGTCGGCCGACACGGCGCCGGCCCCCAGGACGCCCGCGAGGGCGCGCTCGAGAGCGGCGACGTCCGCGCCGCCCCGGGCCGGTCGGCGGCAGGCGCCCGCGCCCGACGCCGGGGCCGGGGCCGGGTCGCTCACTCCAGGCCGATGGACTCGTCGACGAACTCGTTGGTCACGAGGTCCTCCGGCGCCAGGCCCTCGGCGACCGGCGTTCCCTGCTCCTCGTAGAGGGGGGTGACGATGTCGAGGACCTCCTGGACCCGGTCGAGGTCGAAGTTCCCCAGCGTCCCGTCGGGGCCGTTGCCGACGATGCCGAGCTCCAGCTGCTGGGCGACGGAGAACTCCGCGACGCCCGCCGAGTACACCCACCCGGTGTCGTACTCCTCGACCAGCCGGAGGATCAGCTCGTTGGTCTCGGCGGGGTCGGCGACGTAGTCGACCTGGGCCTGCTGGGCGATCGGGACGAACCGCTCGAGGCACGGCGACAGGTCCTCCAGCTCACCGGCGCGCACCGCGAGCGGCGCCGCGTAGACCGGGAACCCGGTGTCGTGGATGAGCTCGAAGTCGACGGGCTTCGCCCACTGGGTGACCTCGTTCTCGTAGATGTACGGCTCGGCCGTGGCGAAGCCCTGCTGGGCCACCTCGCCGCCGGAGGCGACGAACACCTCGGGGGTGCCGCTGTAGCTGCCGTCGACCTGGTCGGCTGCCAGGATGCCCTCCCCGAGGAGGTAGTCCATGTAGGCGGCGCCCTCGAAGTACAGGGTGCGCACGCCCGCCTCGCCGAGGGCGGCGATGCCCTCGACGTCCGGGTAGGTCTCCGGGTCCCACATGATGATCTGCGGGTTGATCTCCAGCGGCGCCACCACCGCGACGGTCGGCTGGTCGGCCGAGACCCGGGCGGCCTCGTCCGTGCTGACGTAGGCCATGGTGATGTCGGGGTCGAGGTACATCTGCGCGCTCGGGCTCTGGAAGCCGATGGCCGGGCCGCCGACCCGGATCTCGAGGTCGATCCCGGTCTCCTCGCCGCCCGCGACCAGCGGACCGGTCACGATCTTGGCCTCGGCGTCCACCTGCGGGTCGTCGCCGATCATCTCGTAGAGGGCGCCGTGCTCGGCCTCGGGGTTCCAGTCGGTCTGGATCACCAGGGGCGACGGGCAGACCTCGGCCAGGGAGCCGCCGGCCGCCGACGCGGTGGCACCGTCGCCGTCCGCCGCGGCGGGCGAGGAGTCCCCCTCGTCGCCGGTGTCGCCGTCGTCGGCGCCGCAGGCGACGAGGGCCGCGGCCGCGGCGGCGACGGCGGCGGCGGCGAGGACGCGGCGGCGGG
>JBHJOS010000136.1:0-6842 GCA_050329415.1 Kineosporiaceae bacterium | reverse complement strand
ACGGCGATGCCGAGCACGGTGCGGGGGATCCGCAGGGTCTGGACGATGAGGTGCTCGTCCGACGCGGGGTCGTAGGCGGTGAGGGCGTCGAGCACCGTTCCGACCGGGATCGGCCGGGCGCCGACGGCGACGCCGAGCAGCGCGACCACGACGAGCACGCCGAGCAGGACGAGCAGACCGGCGACCCGGGCCGGGGCCGCCCGGACGAGCCCGTCCCGGCGGGGCCGCCCGGGCCGGGACCGTGGCGGGGCAGGCGAGGCGGGCCGCGCTGCCTGCGTCGCCATCCGCCGCCCTCCGGTCCCCCGCATCGGCCCGCCGATCCGACAGGTAAGCCTGACCTTACCGATGTCAAGGTTGCGGCCGCGGTCGACCTCTGTCAACGCGGCCCGAGATCTGGGTAAGGTGAGCCTCACCTGTATCGCGCCGATCCGCTCCCTCGGGTGGTCCCGGATAGGGCGCGGACGCCGCCTCTCCCAGGAGGGACGACAAGGACGTGGCCAACGACAGCCAGCGCACCGCACGGGACACCGTCAAGGCCGGACGGAACCGCCCGGATCGTCCGGGTGGGCGCACCATCACCCGACGTCACGTCCTCGTGGGAGGCGCCGCTCTGCCCGCGACAGTCCTCGCCGCGTGCGGGCGCGCCGAGGACTCGGGCACGGCGACCGCAGGCGGCGCCTCCCCGTCCGGCGGAGCCCGGCGCATCGAGGGGGTTCAGGGGCGGACGTACGAACTCACCGGGCCACCCCGTCGCCTGTACGTGTCCGGCGGTGCCGATCTCAATGACGCGCTCGCCCTCGGTGTCGTGCCCGCGGTCGCCGAGCTGTTCGCCGGTGTCGAGCTCACCGCCGAGCAGCGCGCCGTCGACGGCATCGAGGACATGGCGGTCATCGAGATCACCGACGGGCCGAACTTCGAGGCCATCGCCGCCGCGGACCCGGACTTCGTCCTCATGCAGTGGGCCGATGACGCCTACCAGAGCCGGTACGCGCAGATCGCTCCCACGATGTTCGTGGACTCGAGCCGGCCATGGCGGGACCACCTGCGCGACGTCGCCCACGCGCTGTTCCGCGACGCCGAGGCCGAACTCGTCATCGGTGACCTGGAGCTGCGGTTCGAGGAGTTCCGCGACCGCTTCGCCGAACGCGAGGGCCAGGTCCCGGTGGTCCTCCACGTCTCCGCCGACGCCGCGCAGCTCACCCTCATGACGCGCGAGTCGGGAGTCGGCGCGCTGCTCGAGGAGTTGGGCTTCGCCCCGATCGCCACGTCCGGCGATCCTTACGGCGAGTCGGTGTCGGTGGAGACCATCGGCACCGACGCGCCGGGAGACTTCCTCATCGTCGCGGTCGACTCGTGGCGGTATGCGGACCCCGACGAGCCGCTCCCGGAACCGGTCGCGGCCGTGCTCGACAACCCCCTGGTGACCGGGGCGCCGTCTGCACCGGGTGGCCCGTTGCTGCTGCCGGGCGACGGCAACGCCCTCTACTACCTCGACGCGCTCACCCTCCCCCGGTTCGTCGACACCCTGGACGACCTGCTGACCGGGCAGGCAGCGCGGTGACCGGGCTGACGGCACGGGTGGCGCAGACCCACCGGCTCACGCCGCATCTGGTGCGGGTGGTGCTCGGCGGGCCCGACCTCGCCGACTACCCCGAGCCCGAGTTCACCGACGCCTACCTGAGGATGACGTTCCCGGGTCCGGACGGGCTGGTCGCGCGCCGGTACACCGTCCGGCACTGGGATCCCGTGGCGCGGTTGCTGAGCGTCGACGTCGTCGTCCACGGCGACGAGGGCGTGGCCGGGCCGTGGGCAGCGGCCGCCGGCCCGGGCGACGAGGTGGGGGTCTCGCTGCCCGCCGGGGCCTACCGGCCGGATCCGGAAGCGGCCTGGCACCTGATGGTCGGGGACGAGTCGGCCCTGCCGGCGATCGCGGCGTCGCTGGCGGCGGTCCCTGCCGGGGCACCGGTCGTCGTCCGTCTCGTGTGCGACGGCCCGCAGGACGAGCTGCCGCTGGACAGCCTCGGCGCGCTCGACGTCGTCCGGTTGCACCGCAGGACGGCCGAGGACCCCGAGGCGCTGTTGCCGGCCGCGGTACGCGACCTGGCGTTCCTGCGCGGCCCGGTGCACTGCTTCGTGCACGGCGAGGCCGGCGAGGTGCGCGCGGTCCGCCGGCACCTGCTCGGTGAGCGGGGCGTCGACCGGCGGCTGCTGTCCGCTTCCGGGTACTGGCGCCGGACCATGACGGACGAGGACTGGCGCCGGGTCAAGAAGGCGTGGAACGCCGACGTCGAGCGCGACGTCGCGTGACCGACCGGCTCACGACTCCCCCGCGCCGCGGAGCAGCCACGCCGACACCCGCCTGACGTACTCGCCGTAGTCGGCGTGCGCCTGCGGGACCGCGGCGGCCACGATGTCGAGGTCGACCTCGCCGTACCGGTGGGCCAGCCGGTTGCGCAGCCCGGCCGACGGCGCCAGCCGACGCGCCAGGTCATCGGGGATGGCGCCCACGGCTGCGGCCGCGGCGAAGGAGCTGCGGTAGTCCTCCGGGACCGGGACTCCCGCTGCGCCGGAGAGGTGCCCGTTGACGGCCACCGCCGTGTCGACGAGGACACTGAGGATGCGCTCCACCACCAGTCTCCGGTCGAGATCCCGCTGGAGATCCTCCCCCGTGACATCGACGAGATCAGCCAACCGGTCGATGAGCGGCACCATGAGCCGCAGCTTCCCGGCGACCGAGTCGCGGTCCAGACGTCGCGGGCTCATTCCGCCGCCATCCGCTCGAGGTCGAGCCGGCGCAGCCAGGCGGTGTCCATCGCCTCGAGATGGGCGGCCACGGCCATGGTGATCCAGGCGCCCGGCACGGCCTCCCAGACCGGCTGCGCGTGCATGAGGGCGCGGTCGCGCAGCAGGGGCGACGCCCGGTCGACGACTGCGAGATCGACCTCGCGGCCGACAACCTCGTACAGGTCGGTGAGCAGCCCGAGCACATCGGGCGGGGCCCCGGGCTCCAAGGACACCCCGACGTCGAGATCGGCCGGATCCGGCTCGCCGCGGCCGGTGCTGCCGAACACGGTGAGCACGCGGACGCGGTGTCGGCGGCACACCTCGTCCAGGCGGCCGGACTCGCTCGCTGCGACCAGGCGCTGCAGGCCCTCCTGCGGTGTCACCACCCACCCATGGTCCCAGCTGACGCGCCGGGGGAACGCCCGACCGGACCGTGCGTGGAACCCGCTCCTATCCTGAGGGAATGGCGACGGGCGAACGCGCGACCACGGCGACGCGCGCCTGGCGGACGGTTCCCGAGACGGCCGCGAGCGTGCGCGAGCGGCTGGCGGCGGGGGACGAGGACGGAGCCCTTCGACTGCTTCTCGACGGCGTGCTCCGCCTGCCGCTGCCGGACGCCGCGTCCCTGCCCGGCACGCTCCAGGCACCACCCAGCACCGGGGACGAGCGGTGGGACACCCTGTTGGCAGCGGTGGTCGCCCGGACGTGCCGGCAGGCGGGCGTGCCCGTGCCCGCGTGGACCCGGCGGGAGTCGCTGCCCCGGTGGTGGTGGCCCGGCGCCGTGGGAGCCCGCCGGGCACAGGTCGTCCAGCGCACACCCATCGACGGGGCTGTCGGCAGATCTGTACGTGGTGGGCGGGGCCGCGATCGCCCTCGCCTTCGATCACCGCCGTGTCACGCGCGACGTCAACGCCGCGTTCCGTCCGGCAGACGCGGTCCGGGAGGAGGCGAGCCGCCTCGCCGAGCAGCGCGGTCTCCCCGGCGACTGGCTGTCCTCCGCCGCGCTCGCCTTCGCCCCGCCGGGTCACGACGAGGATGCCGTCGCCCTCGACCTGCCGGGGCTGGCGGTCTCCGTGGCGTCGCCGGAGCACCTGCTAGCCATGAAGCTCGCCGCAGGACGGGAGCGTGACCTGACGGACCTCGTTGTGCTCTTCGAGGCTATCGGGATCACCCGTCCGGAACACGCCCTCGCGATCGCCCGACGACTGTACGGGGAGGAGTCGGCGATCCTCACCGATCCCGACCAGTCGTACCTGTGGTTGGCCGAGGACGTCCTGGCACTGGCCCGGCGCAGGCGCGGGTCGCCCAGCTGAGGAGTGACCGCCGCAAAGCGCGGCGATCCATCGCAGCGCACCGCCCTCGACCAAGGCGCCTTGCCTTACTGCATGTGCGGGAGAGGTGAGGAGGCCTCGATGGTCGGCATGCTCGGACGCCCGGCGCAGGGGTGGCTCGGTGACGCCTCCGGTCGGCGATCTTCGCGCCGGAGACATCCGGGGCCGAACCTCCCTCGGCCCGGTCGCGCGTCGGTCGCTGATGCCCACACTGCCGCTCCCGCTCGCCGCCCGGGCCGAACGGTGGTTCGGCCGTCCCGCCCGCGTGGACGAGGTCGAGGAGCTGTCCCCGGTCCTGGTCCGGGTGACCTTCTCGGGTCCCGGCCTCCAGGGCCGGTCCTGGACCCCCGGGCAGGAGAGATGGAGTTCCGGGTCGACGACCGGAACCTCCGGCACTACACCCCCGCGTCGTTCGATGCGGACACCGGGACGATGGCGATCGCGTTCACACGGGACGCCAACGCCCCGGGCGACGGCGATCCTGCTCTGAACCCCGCTGGCGACGCCGACCCTCGTGGCGGGTCTGCACGAGGTGCTCGCGTCGTACGAGTGGGGCGGACGCGCGCCGCCACGCAGCGTCGCGATCACGTGCACGAGGGTCCGCGAATCCACGAGTCGATCTCAGCGAATCCACGAGTCGATCTCAGCGGATCCACGACTTCTCCTTCTATAGTGTGGCCGTGAGCAGCACGGACGCACCTCCGCAGCTCATCGAGCGACGCGCGAAAGTCCATGTGGAGGAGGCGCTGCGGGACACCCCGGTCGTCGTCATCCAGGGCGCCCGCCAAGTCGGCAAGAGCACCCTGGCCCGTCAGGTCCTCACGGGCCGGGACACCCGGCTCGTCAACCTGGACGTCGCGATCGAGCGGGACGCCGCCCTGCGTGACCCGGACGCCTTCGTCCGCCGGGATCCGGGATGCCTGCTGGCGATCGACGAGGTGCAGCGAGCTCCGGGACTCCTGCTCGCCGTCAAGGCCGCCGTCGACGAGGACCGCCGTCCCGGCCGCTTCCTGTTGACGGGCAGCGCCGACCTTGTCTCGATGCGTCGCAACGCCGACAGCCTCGCCGGGCGCGCCGAGACCGTTCTCCTGCACGGGCTCAGCCAGGGAGAGGTCGGCGGCGGCCCGGACAGGCTCACCGACGTCCTCTTCGCCGGCGACGAGACCCGACTCGCGGCCGTCCGCTCGGCCCTGACGCGACGGGACTACACCGAACTGGCCTGCGTCGGCGCGTTCCCCGAGGCACGTGTCCGCCAGGGCCGTCGTCGCCAGCTGTGGTACGACAATTACCTCGACCGGATCGTGGCCCGGGACGCCCGTGACCTGACATCGTCGCCGTACCTCGACCGGCTTCCCCGGCTGGTACGCGTGCTGGCCACGAACACGGCCGGCGAACTGGTCCGAGCCCGGGTCGCCCGGGACGCCGAGATTCCGGAGAACACGCTCGAGAGCTACGTCCAGTTGCTCGTCGACATGTTCGTCGTCCACCGGATCCCCGCATGGGGCCGCAGCCTCACCGCCCGGGTCGTGGGACGTCCCAAGGTCGCCCTGCTGGACAGCGGCCTCGCCGCCCGGCTCGGCAACCTGTCGCCGGAGGGACTCCAGAGCGGTCCTGCCGCCGACCACGCAGGCGCGCTGCTCGAGACGTTCGTCGCCGCCGAGCTGCGCCGACAGCAGGGCTGGGCCGAGACGCGGTTCGAGATGTTCCACTTCCGGGACCGGAACGGCCGTGAGGTCGACCTCGTGCTGGAGGACGACGCCCGCCGCGTGGTCGCCGTCGAGGTGAAGGCGACCACCCGCATCCGGCCCGGAGACCAGAAGAGTCTGGAGTTCCTGCGCGACTCCCTCGGCGAGCGGTTCGCGCTGGGCGTCGCCCTCCACACCGGCCCGGACGCCGTCCGGATCGGCGACCGGCTCTGGGCGTTGCCGATCGAGGCGTTATGGGCGTTGTGACACCCGCGTGGACCCCGCGACAGGCTGGACCAGGCCCCCCGCCCCGCGCCGTCTCCTCGGTCCCTGCCCCACCGGTAGTCTGCGGAACGCCAGTCGGTTCGCTGGCGCCTCGGCGCCGGCGTCGCAAGAGGGAACCCGGTGCGAGTCCGGGACTGCCCCGCAGCGGTGAACGGGAACGACAGCCGTCACACAGCACTGGGTCGCCACCCGGCGTCCTGGGAAGCGACGGCCGGTAGGAGGTCGCGTCAGCGGCCGTGCCCGTGAGTCCGAAGACCTGCCGGCCGTGCCGCGCACGCCCGTGCGCGGTTGTCCACCGCCGCGAGGGAACGGCACGGACGGACGGCGGCCCGCTCGTCGGTACCCGCGGCCCACCCGACGCCCCCTCGCGACCCCGGACACCGGACTCACGAGGGATGGGCCATGACGACGGCACCGGCACCGCTGCGCTCACCGCGACGGCGCTCGGCTACCCGCGGATCGGACGCGACCGCCGGCTGAAGCGGGCCCTGGAGGGCTACTGGGCGGGCACGCTCCCGGACACGGCGGTCGCGCAGGCGCAGGACGCCGTCCGGCGGGACGGATGGCGGGCCATGACCGCGGCGGGCCTGGACAGCGTGCCGGTGGGGATCACGAGCCGGTACGACCACGTCCTCGACGCGGCGCTGCTCGTCGACGCCGTCCCCGAGCGGTTCCGCGGGATGCCCACCGGCGACGGCCGCGCCCGGCTGGACCGGTACAGCGCGATGGCGCGCGGCACCAGCGCCCTCCCGCCGCT
>JBHJOS010000036.1:0-2899 GCA_050329415.1 Kineosporiaceae bacterium | reverse complement strand
GTCGAGGCGCTGCTGCGCACCCTGCTCACCGACGAGGCCCTGCGCCGCCAGGCCCGCGCCAACACCGCCAAGCAGTTCGCCGAGAGCCCGGACCTGCGCGACTCCGTCCTCGGCGCCGTCGCCGACAACCAGGGCGCCCACAACAAGCGCGCCGACTACTTCTTCACCGCCGGTGTCGAGGTCGACCGGCTCATGCTGGACATCTCCCGCATGTTCTACGAATGGGCCACCGCCGAGCCGGCCGCCGAACCGGCCCCCACGTAGCGGGTGGAGACTCGAGCCAGCGCCCTGGTGCGCGCCGGCGCACTCGCGGACCGACCGTGACGAGGTACCTGGCCCGGTGCATCCACGGCCTGGAGTGGGTGTGCGCGGACGAGATCCACGACGCGCTCGACGGCATCGGAGGAGCCGGGGGCATCGCCATGCGTCGGCGCGAGGTCACGTTCGAGGCCGCCGGCATGGCCGGCGTCCGGACCGCCGACGACGTGTTCGTCGACGTGGGGCGGGCCCACTTCGGCCCGTCTCGGATCCGGCACGGCGCGGGTGTTGGCGCGGCCGGGCGGCCGACCGCTGATTTTGTCGCTCGGGCCGTCGCCACGCTGCCCTGGCCCGAGGGCGTCGCGGCGGTCGCGGCGACCCGGCCGCTGCCCCGGGCTCCGCTGCTCGACGTCGTCGCGGTGGTCGAGGGTGTCCGGGGGCTGTCCCGGTTCGACGTCGAGCATGCGGTCGGGCCGGTGCTGGAGCGGATCGTGGGCGGGCGCCATCTTGTCCGGACGCCGCAGGGGCGCGAGCCCGGTGACCCCGCCCTGACATTGCGGGTCGCGGTCGACTCGAGCACCGTCTCCGGCGGCGTGCGCCTCGGCGCGCGGCCCGCGCATCGCCGCCCCTGGAAACTCGACACGGGTCCCGGGACCCTGCACCCACCAATGGCCGCTGCCCTCGTACGGCTCGCGGCGCCGCGTCGGGGTGAACGCGTCATTGACCCGTTCTGCGGCGACGGCACCATCGTGGTCGAGGCGGCACTCGCCGCGCCCGGTGCCGTCGTGCACGGTTCGGACCTCGACGCGGGCCGAGTGGAGGGCGCACGCCGCAACACCGTCCGAGCCCGCATGGATGTCGGGCTCGGCGTCGCCGACGCGGGCCGCTCCCGACCGGGACCGCCGTACGACGTCGTCATCACCAATCCACCGTGGAACCTGGCGGTCGGCTCCCGCGGCGCCCTCACGTCCGGGCTCGACCCCTTCTGGCGGGCGTTGCCCCGGCTGCTCGCGCCGACGGGCAGGCTCGTTGTCGTCGCCGATGCCTCGCTCGACGTCCACGCCGTCCTGTCCCGGGTCGGTCTCGCCGACGCCCTCACGGTGCGGACCAGGCTCGCCGGACGGATCGCAGACGTCGTCATGGCCGGCCAGGTCGGGGCGCCTGAGGCGCCGCTCGCAGCCGGACTCGCGCGCTGGCGCAGGCGAGCGCTGATCGAAGGCGTCGTCACGCCGACAGGCTTCTGAGGGCGCCGCTTCGCGACGGTCCGCATCCCCCCGCGGGGCTGGACCCAGGGCGCACGGGTGCGTCAGGATTCGTCGACGGCACACCGGTCCAGCAGTGTCCAGGTACGTCCGCATGCGGGGGTGCAGATGTGCGTCGCTGAGGGCTGTGCCTCGTGAAGCTGCTGGTCGCGAGGGACGTCACCGCTCGGGGTGGGGTCGACAACCACGTTCGCTCGCTCCCGCCTCATGTTCGACATCTCGCGGATGTTCTACGAGTGGGCGACCGCGGAGCCGGCCGTCGATCCGGTCGTCACGTAGGCGCCACGACCCGCCGGGTGCAGACCCTGTCCGGCGGCACGAGCCGTCAGAACGGCGAGCGTGGACCGGAAAATCGGCGAGTCGACTGGTGCGTAGCCGCAGCCAGGGATCGTTCCGGGGTCTTCGTAGCTGAGGCTGCGGGATCCCCGCCGCCTGAGCTGATCAGGCAGCAGTCCGGGACTGCAGGATCTCGCGCACGCGCGCCGCGGTGGGGACACGGCCGGACAACACGACCTCGCCGTCGACCACGAGGCCCGGGGTGCTCATGACGCCGTAGCCGGCGATCGCGGCGTAATCGGTGACCTTCTCGATCTCGGCGTCGATGCCGAGGGAGCCGAGCGCCTCACGGGTGACGCGTTCGAGGCTGACGCAGTTGCGGCATCCCGGGCCGAGAACCTTGATGTCCATGGTGACCTCCAATGGTGAAGCAGCGGGCGGCGACGCCGTCAGAAGACGGCGTTGAACAGGAATCCGACGATCATGATTCCGAGGGCGACGGTCCCGAAGAACAGGCCGAGCAACGGGGCCTTGAGAACACGCTTGAGCAGCACGAATTCGGGAAGGGACAGTGCCACTGTGCTCATCATGAAGGCCATGACGGTTCCGGTGGCCATCCCCTTGGCCCACAGCGACTCCGCGATCGGGATCACACCGGCGGCGTTCGAGTACAGCGGTATCCCGACCAGGGTGGCCACGACCACCGCGACGGGGTTGTCGGGGCCGGCGTACGTGGTGAAGAACTCGACGGGGACCCAGCCGTGGACGCCGGCGCCCACGGCGACTCCCACGAGCACCCACTTCCAGACCCGGCTGAGGATGTCTCGCGTTTCCTCGCGTGCGGCGTCGACTCTCTCCGCGAGCGTCGGCCGGCCACCGTCGGCGCCCAACCTGGCCACTGGCGCGGAGAACACGAAGTCCTCGACCCACCGCTCCAGGCGCATCCGCGAGAACACCCAGCCCGCTCCCACCGCGAGCCCGAGACCCGCCGCGACGTAGGCGCCGGTGACCTGCCAGCCGAACATGTCGGCGAGCAGCACCACGGCGACCTCGTTGACCAGCGGGGAGGCGATGAGGAACGCGAAGGTCACGCCCAACGGGAC
>JBHJOS010000054.1:0-6506 GCA_050329415.1 Kineosporiaceae bacterium | reverse complement strand
CGCTCGAAGCCCCGGAACTGGGTGATGTGGAACCGGGCGTCCGCGACCTCGCCGGCCTCGTCGAGCCGGATCGTGATCATCGAGTGGCCCTCGATCCGGGTGACCGGGTCGATGGTGATCGTCCGTGTCACGCCGACGCTCCTTTCACGGTCCGGGTCCGCTCAGGCACCGAACCGGCCGCGGTCGGGCACCGGCTCGTCGCTGTCGGCGTCCCGGGTCAACAGGTCCACCAGGGTGGCGTGGATGAGATCCGCCGACGGCGGGCAGCCCGGCAGGAACACGTCCACGTCGACGACCTTGTGGACCGGCAGTGCCTTGGGCAGGTGGCGGGGGACGACCTCGGTGGGAGGTCCCGGGCGCAGGGTAGCGGTCTCGACGTAGGCCCGGTCGAGCAGCGGGCCCACCCCGATCGGGTTGCGCATGCCGGGCACGTTCGTCGTGACCGCGCAGTCGCCGAACGACACGAGGACCTTGGTGCGGGCCCGCACCCGGCGGATCCGCTCCAGGTCGGCGTCGGTCGAGACGGCGCCCTCGACCAGGCAGACGTCGACGCCGTCGGGGTACTCCTTGAGGTCGACCAGCGGCGAGTGCACGAGATCGGCCAGCTGGGCGACCTCCAGCAGCCGCTCGTCGAGGTCGAGGAACGACATGTGGCAGCCGGAGCAGCCCTCGAGCCACACGGTGGCCAGTCGACGACGGGTCACGTCATACCTCCGTCCGGTGCTCGCGCAGGTAGGGCAGGAAGCGACGGCGTTCCTTCGACCCCTCGGCGACCGAGCGGCCCTTCTCGAACAGCGCGCCCGTGGGGCACACCTGGACGCACTTGCCGCAGCTGGTGCAGGTCGTCGACTCCCCCCACGGGGCGCCGAGATCGGTGACGACCCGTGCCGACAGCCCGCGACCGGCGACGTCCCAGGTGTGGGCGCCCTCCACCTCGTCGCAGACCCGGACGCAGCGGGTGCACAGGATGCACCGGTTGTGGTCGATGGCGAACAGCGGGTGGCTGGCGTCGACGTCCAGCGCGGGCTCGACCGTCGGCAGGTCGACGTGGCGCATGCCCGCGTCGCGGGCCCGGTCCTGGAGTTCGCAGTGGTTGTTCGCGACGCAGACCGCGCAGACGTGGTTGCGCTCGGCGAACATCATCTCCAGCACGGTGCGGCGGTGCTCCTCGATCCGCGGGTTCGTCGTCACCACGCCCATGCCCTCGCGGACCGCGGTCATGCACGCCGGCTGGGGGCGGGGCGAGCCGTCCACCTCCACGACGCACAGCCGGCAGGCGGCGACGTCGCTGAGGCCGTCGAGGTGGCACAGCGTCGGGATCGGGATCCCGTTCTCCCGGGCCACGGCGAGGACCGTGCTGCCCTCCTCGGCGGCCACGTCGCGGCCGTCGATCGTCAGGGTGTGGACGGTCATCGGGTGTCCCCTTCCGTGCCACCGGTCAGGTCGCACACTCCCGCCGGGCACCGCCGATCGTCGATGTGGGCGAGGTACTCGTCGCGGAAGTAGCGCAGCGTGCTGAACACCGCGTTCGGCGCCGACTGGCCGAGCCCGCACAGGCTGCCCGCCTCGACCACCCGTCCCAGGCGCTCCAGCTGGTCGAGGTCGGCGCGGGTGGCGCTGCCGTGGGTCATCCGGTCCAGCAGGGTCCACATCTGGGTGGTGCCCACCCGGCACGGGACGCACTTGCCGCACGACTCGTCGCGGCAGAAGTCCATGAAGTACGCGGCGACGTCGACCATGCACGAGGTGTCGTCCATCACGATCATCCCGCCGGACCCCATGATCGACCCCGCGTCCCGCAATGACTCGTAGTCGACGGGCATGTCGAGCAGGTCGGCGGGGATGCACCCGCCGGAGGGCCCGCCGGTCTGGACCGCCTTGATCGGGCGGTCGTCGGGGACCCCGCCACCGATGTCGACGACGATGTCCCGCAGGGTCACGCCCATCGGCACCTCGACGAGGCCGGTCCGGACCACCCGCCCGGCGAGGGCGAACACCTTGGTGCCCCGGCTGCGTCCGGTGCCGAACGCGGCGTAGGCGTCACCGCCGTGCCCGACGATCCACGGGATGCTGCCAAAGGTCTCGACGTTGTTGATGAGGGTCGGCGCGCCGTCGAGGCCGACCTCGGCCGGGTAGGGCGGGCGCGGGCGCGGGGTGCCGCGGCCGCCGCGGATGGACGCCATGAGCGCGGTCTCCTCGCCGCAGACGAAGGCTCCAGCGCCGAGGCGGACGTCCACGTCGAAGTCGAACCGGCTGTCCAGCACGGACGTGCCGAGCAGGTCGGCGCGACGGGCGAGGCGGATCGCCGTCCGCAGCCGGGAGACCGCGAGCGGGTACTCGGCCCGGCAGTACACGTACCCCCGGCTCGCCCCGACGGCGTACGCGGCCAGCGCCATGCCCTCGAGCACCCGGTGCGGGTCGCTCTCGAGGATGCTGCGGTCCATGAACGCCCCGGGGTCGCCCTCGTCGGCGTTGCACACGACGTACTTCAGGGTGCCGCCGCCACGCGGAACGGCCTTGGCGACGGTCGCCCACTTGAGGCCGGTGGGGTAGCCGGCCCCGCCCCGCCCCCGCAGGCCGCTGCGGGTCACCTCGTCGAGGACCTGGGCGGGGGTCATCTCGTGCACCGCCCGTCGCAGGGCGGTCCAGCCACCCGCGGCCCGGTAGTCGTCGAGGCTCTCGGGGTCGACGGCGCCGCAGTTCTCGGTCACGATGCGGACCTGCCGGGCGAAGAACGGCCGGGTCTCCGCGGCCGGGGTCGCGCCGTCGGGCACCTCACCCAGCGCGGCGACGAGCTGGTCGAGGCGCTCGCCGTCGTCCGGGGCCACCCGCTCCCACAGGTCACCGGTCTGCGGGAGGCGGACCAGGGGGCCGGCGGAGCACAGGCCGAGGCAGCCGACCCGCTTGGCGGCCAGGCCGTCGGCGGCCTCGCCGAGGGTCGCCAGCCGCTCGTCCAGCCCGGCGAGCACCCGGTCGCCGCCGGAGGCCAGGCAGCTCGCGGCCGTGCACACGTGGGCGGCGGCGCGCACCGGCCCGGTCGCGCGCGTCGTGCGACGGCGGCGCGGGGGAGCGCTGCGGCCCGCCGGACGCGGGGCCTCCTGGGCGGTGGCCGTCACGAGTCCTCCCCGGGCAGGGCGTCGAGGACGGCGACCAGGCGGTCGGGGGTGAGCGTCCCCGTGAGCTCGCCGTCGACGGTCGCGGTGGGGGCGAGGCTGCACGAGCCGATGCACCGGGCGGTCAGCAGGGAGACCCGGCGGTCCGCCGTGGTCCCGCCGGGCTCGACCCCGAGCCGGTCCCGGACCGCGTCCAGCAGCCGGGGCGAGCCGCCGATGTAGCAGGCGGTCCCGGTGCAGACCACGCAGGTGTGCAGGCCCTGCGGCTTGAGCGTGAAGTACGAGTAGAACGTCGCCACCCCGTACACCCGGCTGAGCGGGACCTCGAGCGACTCCGCGACGTAGGCCAGCGCCGGGTCGTCGAGGTAGCCGAACGCCTCCTGGACGCCGTGGAGGATCTCGATCAGGGCGTCGGGTCCGCTGCCGAGCTTGCGCATCCGGGTGTCGACGATGCGCCATCGCTGGTCGTCGCTGGGGTGTCGGACGTCGGTGGTGGCGGTGGGCACGGGGCCAGGCAACCACCCGGGCGGGGGCCGCCCCACTGACCAAGGTCCCGGGGGGAGCCGGCTCGCCTCACACCGGCGCCGCCCGGGCGGCGGGCGGGCCGGCGGCCGCCTCCAGGGCGTCGAGGAGGTCGAGGAGACCGGCCGCCTCCCAGGTCCGGTTGCGCTCGCCACCGCCGATGCGCACGAGCACGCCGGCCTCCTCCAACTGCACCAGTGCCGAGTTGACGACCGCCTTGCTGCGACGGACGGCGGTGACGGCGACCGGCAGCGTCACCACGGGATGGCCCGGGAGGATGTCGATGATCAACCAGGCGGCGCCGTCGGACCGCGGGTTCGCCCCCTGCCGCAGGGACTCCCGCCAGCCGTCCTGCAGCGAGCGGACCGCGCGGACATGTGCGCTCGCCAGCGCAGCGGCGCGGGCCGCCGCCTCGGCGAAGAGCGAGACCCAGCGAGGGACGTCCCCCTCCCGGAAGGCCACGAGACCGTCGATGTAGCGCGTCGGGTCCGCGGCCAGCGCCACGCTGATGGGCGGGACGTAGTCCGGCGCGAGGCGGCGCCGACGCAGGAGGACGTGGACGAGCGCGCGACCGGTGCGACCGTTGCCGTCGATGAACGGGTGGACGGTCTCGAACTGGGCGTGGGCCAGGGCCGCCTGGGTGAGGGGCGAGAGCCGTTCGTCGTCGAGCAGCGTGCAGAGGTCCTGCAACAGGTCCGGGACCTCGTCCGGTGGTGGTGGCACGAACGCGGCACCGCAGGGGTTGTAGTCGTTCCCGCCGATCCAGTTCTGGGTGTCCCTCACCTTCCCGGCGATGGCCGGGTGGCTCCGGTGCATGAGGGCGTGATGGATGCGCTCGATGTCGGGCACCGCCACGGCGGAGGCCGTCGTGGCGGTGTCGATGGCCAGCTCCATGGCGTCGATGTTCGCCAGGACCTCGCCGACGTCGCGGCCGAGGCGGCCGCCGGCCTCGGCCCTGCCCTCGGCTCGGGCGAGGGCGCGGCCGTCGACGTGGATCCCCTCCACCTTCGACGAGGCCACGGACTCGGTGCGCAGCAGGAGCCGCGCGAGCGGCGCGAGCGCGGGGTGGGCGACGGCGTTGAGCTCGCGGACGGCGGCCTCGGCGTCGGCGACCACCCCGGCGACCTCTGCCGGCAGCAAGGGGTCGATGCCGGCGACCGGGTCGGGCACGAAGGCGTCGTAGGCACAGGCGCGGCGGTACCGTGCCGGGGCGTACAGGGCTGGATCGTGCTGCCAGATCCGGGGGACGACGCGGCCACGCATCTCGTACCGCTCTCACTCCTTAGTATGGGATAAGAGCTAAACCATACCAAGGAAGCGGTCGGGTATGGGATCGGCTCAGCGCTGCAGCGACCGGGCCGATGCCACCTCGACCAGGCCCTCGACCCCGCGGAAGTCGTCCGGGTTCAGGGTGAGCAGCCGGGCGTCATGGGCGTGCGCCGTCGCTGCGATGAGGAGGTCGAACGAGGGCGTGAAGCGACGCTCCACCCGGCCGACGAGGGCCAGGCGTTCGGCGCGATCGTCGGCCGTGGTGGCGCGCAGGACTCCGAACCGGAGCTCGGCCAACGTGATCGTGGAGATCGCCTGCTCCCCGAAGGAGGGGTCGCTGTCCCCGGCGATGAGCACGCTGGTGTCGAGCACCGTCCTCACGACGGCCGCCTCGCCGGCCTCCGCTCGCCGGACGAACTCGCTCGCGTTCTGGCGGAGTTCCCGCAGCAGCCCGATCTCCATCGCTCGTTCGAGGTAGCACTTGTGCAACGACGTTGCTGGTCATCCCCTGAACGGGGTTCCGAACCGGCCGCCTCGCGGGGCGAAGGCGGTCAGCGCCTCCGCGTCGCGCCCCAGCAACGAGGACAACTCGGAACGTGGAGATGAAGTCGCCGACGACCGGGATCAGGTGGCGGTCGATGACATGCACGTGTCTGAACCGTACGCGACAGAACGCGGGACTCCTGTGAAGCGGAACGCGGAGTTGCTGTTGAGCAGAACGCGGACCCACTGCCGAGCATGGCGCGACGAAGGTCCCCCGCGCACCGGCCCGGTCCCCAGCAGAGTGGCGGCCATGACGGCACCTGCCCCTGCCCCGGCTCCTGCCCCGGCATCGGTATCGGAATCGGGATCACGGGTCTGCGTCGACGGGAACGAGGCCGTCGCCCGGGTCGCCCACCGGCTCAGTGAGGTCTGCGCGATCTACCCGATCACGCCCGCCTCGGCGATGGGCGAGCTCGCCGACGCCTGGAGCGCGGGCGGGCGGACGAACCTCTGGGGCGAGGTCCCCGAGGTGATCGAGATGCAGAGCGAGGCGGGCGCGGCCGGCGTCCTGCACGGGGCCCTGCTGACCGGGGCGCTCGGCAGTACGTTCACGGCCTCCCAGGGGCTGCTCCTCATGCTCCCCGACATGTTCAAGATCGCCGGGGAGCTGACCCCGGCGGTCATCCACGTCGCCGCCCGGGCCGTCGCCACCCACGCGCTGTCGATCTTCGGTGACCACAGCGACGTGATGGCCGCCCGGACCACCGGCTTCGCCATGCTCGCGTCGTCCTCGGTGCAGGAGGCCCACGACCTCGCGCTCGTCGCGCACGCCGCGACCCTGCGGACCCGGGTGCCGTTCCTCCACTTCTTCGACGGGTTCCGGACCTCGCACGAGATCTCCTCGATCACCCCGCTGACCGACGACGACCTCCGGGCCCTCGTCTCCGACGCCGACGTCCGCGCCCACCGCGCCCGCCGGATGTCGCCCGACCGCCCCACCCTGCGCGGCACCGCCCAGAACCCCGACGTGTTCTTCCAGGCCCGCGAGGCCGCCAACCCGTTCTACGACGCGGTCCCGGGCGCCGTGCGGGACGCCATGGCCGCGCTCGCCGCGCGCAC
>JBHJOS010000171.1:0-19502 GCA_050329415.1 Kineosporiaceae bacterium | reverse complement strand
GGCGGCAGCAGGCTGTTGCCGAGCCCGCGCAGGGCGCGGGGCCCGTCGGGCTGGCCGAAGAGCACGCTGCGGTGGGTGTCGACGGCCACCGCGCGCAGGTCCGGGTTGACCGACCGGAGAAACGAGCTCGTCCCGCACATGGACCCGCCGGACCCCACGGGCCCCACGAGGACGTCGACCTGGCCGAGCGCCTCGCTGATCACCTCCGCCGCGAGGGCGTAAGACCGCGGATTCTCGGGATTGGAGTACTGCTCGGGGCAGAACGAGTCCGGGTGGTCGGCGCGGATCTCCCGCAGGCGCTCCAGCCGAGCCGCCTGGAATCCGCCGCCACCCGGTGCGACCTCGGCGACTATGTCGACGCGGGCGCCCAGGTCCGTCAGCCGCCTGCGCAGGTTCGCGTCTATCACGGGATCACCGACGAGCACCAGCGGCCGGCCGAGCAGGGCCGCCTGCATCGCCAGGGCGAGCCCGAACGTGCCGGACGTGGTCTCGGCGATGAGGGTGTTCGGCCCGATGTCGCCGCGCTCGACGGCCCGGTTCAGGATGTGGCGTGCCGGGATCAGCTTCATCAGCGTGAAGACCGCGCCGTAGAGGTTGGGGGCCAGGCGGACGATGCTCGGCCGCTCGACGGCCTGGGTGATCTCCTCGTAGAGGGCTGGCGCCGTCACCGTGCGGCCACCGCTGCGCCGGTCCCCGGGAAGACGCCGGTGCACGTGACGCCCGCTGCCGCGAGGTCGGCCACGCACGCCAGGGCACCCGTCGCTGCCGCTGCGTCGGCCGGGTCGAACAGGATGCCGGCGACCGAGCCGCTGTGGGCGACCTGGACGCCCAGAGCGCCGTGCCGGCGCCCGATGCCGATCATGTCCTCGAGCTCGGGCTTCGGGAGGAAGCGCTGGTTGATGCGGGCGCTGCCGGTGGCGACCCGGCCCAGCAGCTTCGGGTCGCCCGCGCGCACGGCGTGGCGCAGGGCGGCGAGGAGGACCCCGAGGCGGCGCAGTTCGTCGGCGTCGTAGCGGGCCGGGGGCAGCTGCAGCGTGTCGACGTGCCGCTGGGCACCGGTGATGCAGCCGACGACGACGAGCGGCGGCAGGTGGGGACCCAGCTCATCTAGAACGACCCCGTCGCGGTGGGCGAAGAGCACGACGCGGTCCTCGAACATGATCGAGTCGGACGCGCCCTCCGCGCGGACGCTGAGCCCCGCGACATCGGACGCCCTCAGCTGTAGCCGGTGCAGGTTCGCCACGGCCCTGATAGCGGCCACCACGTCAGTCGTGGAGGCGCCCATCCCGAGACCGCTCTCCACTGCGGTGCGGATCGTGAGCCGGCCCGCTAAGAGTGGGACCCGGTAGGCGTCGGTACAGAAGCGGAAGGCGGCAGCTGCCGCCCGGCACGACTTGCTCTTGTCGCCCGGCTCGACGAGCACGGTCCCCGGCGGCAGGTCCTCGTCCACCACGACAGTGGCCGTGGACGCGAGCCGCGGCAACGGCATCGTAACCAGGGCCCGCCGCAGCCCCGAACCCGGCAGGTGGAAGGCTCCCTGCAGGACCTCGCCATGGTGCCCCTGGGCCAACCCCACACCGGTACCCATCGGCGCATCCCTATCGGGCGGTGCGGGAACACCTAGGGGATCCGCCTGATCAAGTTCTACGACAGCTTGAGAGAACACAAATGGCCCCCGCTAGGTTAGTGGCGGTAGAGAGCACTCGAAGAGCGACAGGGAAGGCAAGGCGACACGGAAAATGGCGCGGGTGTCACCGATCCCCGCTCCGCGGCAAGGGTCGTACAGCCAGGTCTGTTGTCCTTGCGCGTCAGGCCAGGGGTCGCCTCATGAAGCGATCGTCAGGACGCGATTTCGTACTGGACGTCAAGAATTCTGCCACGGCTTCGATCACCTGCGTCGACTGCAGACGCAGCATAATCTGGGGCAACTGCGCTCCGCAGTCTGCGAGCACAAGCCTCGCCATCCCCGTCAGGCGAAGCGAGTCGCCAGCAACCAGCACGGTAATCGGGGCCACAACACCCTCCGCCATGCGATCATGACCCGACGACTATCGTGATTCTGGCCATCATCGACCGTCGCCCCCCTTCATCTCTCGGCTGACTCAGGATGCAACAAGTAACCGTGTGATCACAAGACCGACACATCGGACAGTGCAAGATCTTCGCCCGGGCCGCCGCGTGCGTCACGATCCCTACTACCTGGTTGATCGAGTGGGTCGTCGGCGTCACGACGGTTGTCCGCCACACGAGCCGCATGATGTGGATCCGGTTCGCTACGTCCAACGACTGGGGGATGCCGTGGCTGACGACGACCACCGCCACGCGCCGGTCCTGGTGGATGAGGTTGAGGGACGCGCTAGGACCCGAGATCCGAACGCCCAGCCCTCGAGACCGCAACGACTAGCCCACTGCCCACCCAGCAACAGGGACCGGTGGGCATATCGGCGTCCACTACCCCGGCAGGTTGACGGCGGCCTCGACGGCGCGGCGGGCGGCGCGGCGGACCGTGTTGAGGGCCGCGTCGCGACGGCCGGTCTCGTAGCCGGTGACCGCGCCCCCGGGGTCGTCCCGGGCGGCGTCGACGATGGCGAGCAGCTGCGCGGCCGAGCCCAGCAGCTGCCGGGACCGGGCCGAGAACGCGTCCGGCAGCGGCGGCAGCGGGCCCGGCCGTCCCCGGCGGCCGGCGGGGGAGGAGCCCGCCGACCAGGCGGCCACCGCCAGCCGTTCCAGCTCACGGGTGGCGTCGCGGGTCGCCAGCCGCAGCTCCAGGTCGGCCTCGGCGACGCTGACCGGCGGGGTGACGGCGCCCGGCGGCGCCGGGCGGGCCGTGACGAACCCGGTCCACGTCACCTGGTACCCGGGGTCGACGTCGGTGCCGAAGACCGTGACGTCCGGCACCGCGACGACGTGGAACGGCCCGGCCGGCCCCGGGACGTCCTCGACGACGACGCACTCGCCGGCGTCGCAGGCGTGCCCCAGCAGGCCGGGCGCGGGGGGCAGGCCGGTGGCGTCCCCCGGGACGGGCAGGGCGAGCCGGACCCGGGCCGGCCCGCCCCCGGCCCCGTCCCCGGAGAGCAGCACGAGGAGGTCGGACAGGAACGCCGGGTCGGGGACCGGGTGCCCGAACGCCTCCTCGACGGCGGGGCCGGCGGGATCCGCCGGCCCCCAGGTCACCGTGTGCTCCTCGTCGCCGACGACCGCGGCCACGGCGTCCGCGACGCCTGCCCGGCCCGCCAGGACCGCGGCCGTCCAGGCGGCCAGCGGGACGGACCGGGGCAGGCTCACGCGCGCAGGGTAGGCACGCGCACTAGCGTGGAGCCCGGCCGGTCCGGCGACCACGGACCGCCGGACGACGGGAGGCGCGCGGTGAGCGACGAGGTCCTCGCCATGTCGGGGGTCACCGTCACCCGCGGCGGCTTCGCCCTGCTCGACGGCGTGGACTGGGCCGTCCGGGACAACGAGCGTTGGGTCGTGATCGGCCCCAACGGCGCAGGCAAGACCACTCTCCTGCGGATCGCCGCAGCGGCCCTGTTCCCCACCGGGGGCGAGGTCCGACTGCTCGGCCAGGTGCTGGGCCGGGTGGACGTCGCCGAGCTGCGCGACCGCATCGGGCTGGCCTCGCTGGCGGTGGCCGACGCGCTGCCGCCCGGGGACACCGTGCTCGACGTGGTGCTCACGGCCGCCTACGGGCGCCTGGGCCGCTGGACCGAGGCCTACGACGACACCGACCTCGGGCGGGCGCGGGCGCTGCTGGCCGGACTGGGGGTCGCGAGCCGGGCCGACCGGCCGTTCGGGTCCCTCAGCGAGGGTGAGCGCAAGCGGGTCCTCGTCGCCCGGTCCCTCATGACCGATCCGGAGCTCCTCCTGCTCGACGAACCGGCCGCCGGGATGGACCTCGGTGCCCGCGAGGACGTGGTGCGCAGTCTGGGGATCCTCGCCGGGCAGCCGGGAGGGCCGGCCACGGTCCTCGTCACCCACCACCTCGAGGAGATCCCCGACGGGTTCACCCATGTGCTCCTGCTGCGGGCCGGCCAGGTGGTGGCGTCCGGGCCACTCCCGCTGACCTTGACATCCCCCGCGCTGTCCGAGACTTTCGGGATGTCGCTGACGGTCGACCACGACGGGGGCCGATGGATGGCCCGGGCCGGCGGCAGGTGAGGGGAGATGGTGGCCGAGTTCTTTCGCGAGACGCAATGGTTACTGTGGGTGATCGCTGCGTTGCTCCTGGGGCTCATGGAGCTCATCAGCTTCGACTTCCTCTTCTCGATGCTCGTCATCGGCGCGCTCGCCGCGGCCGGCGCGGCCTTCCTCGGCTACGGGTTCACCGTCCAGGTGTTCACCTTCGCCATCGCCAGCGTGCTGGCCCTCGTCCTGGTCCGGCCCGCGTTGCGTCGCTGGATCGGACGGCACAACCCCGGGACCGAGACCAACACCGACGCCCTGGTCGGGCGCGCCGCCCTCACCCTCGCACCCGTCACGGGTCGTGACGGGCAGGTGAAGCTCGCGGGGGAGACCTGGTCCGCTCGCGCCGCCGACCCGGCCGTGGTGATCCCCGAGGGCGTCGACGTCACCGTCGTCCGCATCGAGGGGGCGACGGCCGTCGTCTCCTCCCGTGTCACCCGCGACACGTCTGAGAAGGAGACCGCCTGATGGACCTCGTGGGTTTCGTCGTCACGATCGTCCTGTTCCTCATCCTGGCCGTGGTGGTCGTCTCCGTCGTCCGAGCGGTCAAGATCGTGTCGCAGGCCACCGCCATCATCATCGAGCGGCTCGGCCGGTACAGCCGGACCCTCAACGCGGGCCTCAACCTGCTGGTGCCGTTCATCGACCGCGCCCGCGCCACCGTCGATCTGCGCGAGCAGGTGGTGAGCTTCCCGCCGCAGCCGGTGATCACCTCGGACAACCTGGTCGTCAGCATCGACACGGTCATCTACTTCCAGGTGACGAATCCCAAGGCGGCGACGTACGAGATCGCCAACTTCATCCAGGGCATCGAGCAGCTCACCGTCACCACACTGCGCAACGTCATCGGGTCCATGGACCTGGAGGCGACGCTCACCAGCCGCGACCAGATCAACGGCCAGCTGCGCGGGGTCCTCGACGAGGCGACCGGCAAGTGGGGGATCCGGGTCAACCGGGTCGAGCTCAAGGCGATCGACCCGCCGGAGTCCGTTCAGGACTCCATGGAGAAGCAGATGCGGGCCGAGCGGGACCGGCGGGCGACGATCCTCAACGCCGAGGGCGTCAAGCAGTCCGAGATCCTCACCGCCGAGGGCGAGAAGCAGTCGGCCATCCTGCGGGCCGAGGGCGCCGCCCAGGCCGCCATCCTCCAGGCCCAGGGCGAGGCACGGGCCATCCAGCAGGTCTTCGAGGCGATCCACAAGGGCAACCCCGACGACAAGCTGCTCGCCTACCAGTACCTCCAGGTCCTGCCCAAGATCGCGGAGGGGCCCGGGTCGAAGATGTGGATCGTCCCGAGCGAGCTCACGGAGGCACTCGGCGGCATCACACGGGCCCTCGGTGGCAACGCCCGGGCGTCCGAGGGATACCTGGGCGAGCCGATGAAGGACACCTACCAGCTCGGTACCCCGCAGCTGGAGGACCCGGAGGATGCTCTCGAGCGCGCCCGCGCCGAGGCCAACCGGGCCGAGCAGGAGGCCAGCGTCGTCCGGCCCGGCGCACGCGGCCGGGCTGCGCCGCCGACGGCGACCGCGGAGTCCCCGCCCCTGCCCGAGGGTCCCGAGCCCCCGCAGGACCCGACGCGCCTGGCCTGACGACGGGGGTGACGGTGCCCGTGGCAGCGGCCCGGTGACGGCTCCCGGCCGGGTGTGCGCCCCGCACGTCCGCTGGCTGTTCGCCGACCAGCTCGGTCCGCACTTCCTGGGTGGCGAGAACCCCGGTGACGACGGCGGGGACGTCCTGCTGGTGGAGTCCGCGGCGGTGTTCCGGCGCCGGGTGTACCACCGCCGCAAGGCTCACCTCGTGCTGTCGGCGCTGCGCCACCGGGCCGCCGAGCTGGGCGAGCGGTGCGAGCTCGTGCGTGCCGAGACCTACTCGCAGGCGCTGCGCGGCTCCCGGTTGGCCGGCCGCCCGGACGGGACCGTCACCGTGTGCGACCCGACGTCGTGGGCGGCGCGCCGGTTCGTCCGCCGACTCGCGGACGGCGAGGTCGACGGGGTCCCCGCGGGCCGGATCCAGGTGCTGCCGGAGCGGGGCTTCGTGGCCACGCCCGAGGAGTTCCGACACTGGGCCGCGGGCCGGGGCCGTCGGCGGCTGCTCATGGACGACTTCTACCGCGGCCAGCGACGACGGCTGGACCTGCTTCTGGACCGCGACGGCGAGCCGGCGGGCGGATCCTGGTCCTACGACCACGACAACCGGGAGCCGCCACCGCGCGGTGCCCGGCGCCTCGCCGACGCCGTCGACCTGCCCGAGCCGTGGTGGCCGACGGAGGACGACATCGACGAGGAGGTCCGCCACGACCTCGACCGGATGTCGGCCGACGGCGTCCGCTTCGTGGGGGACGACGGCCCGCGCCGCTTCGCCGTCACCCGGGACGAGGCGAGGGCGGCCCTCGACCACTTCCTCGACCACCGGCTTCGGGTGTTCGGCCGGTACGAGGACGCGATGCTGGCCGGTGACCGGTGGATGGCCCACTCGCTGCTGTCCGTGCCGATCAACCTCGGGCTGCTCCATCCCGTCGAGGTCGCCCGGGCCGCCGAGTCCCGCCACCGGGCGGGCGCGGCCCCGCTGGCGAGCGTCGAGGGCTTCGTCCGGCAGGTCGTCGGCTGGCGCGACTACGTGTGGCACATGTACTGGCACGGTGGCGAGGACTACCGGGACCGCAACGCCCTGGGCGCGGACCGGGCGCTGCCGGCCTGGTTCGACGACCTCGACCCCGAGGCCGGGGTGCGAGCCCGGTGCCTGTCCGACGTCCTCGCCGGGGTTCGCGAGGACGGCTGGGTGCACCACATCCCGCGGCTCATGGTCCTCGGCAACTGGGCGAGCCAGCGCGGGTACGACCCGGCAGCGACGGCCGAGTGGTTCCGGACCCGCTTCGTCGACGGATACGACTGGGTCATGGTCGCCAACGTCGTCGGGATGGCGACGTACGCGGACGGCGGGCTGCTGGCCACGAAGCCCTACGTGGCCGGTGGGGCGTACCTCGACCGGATGAGCGACTACTGCCGCGGGTGCGAGTACGACCCCCGGACGCGTGTCGGGGACGACGCCTGCCCCTTCACGGCCGGGTACTGGTCCTACGTCGACCGGCACGAGCAGCAGCTCGCCGGCAACCAGCGGATGGCCCGGGCAGTGGCCGGCCTGCACCGGCTGAAGGACCGCCACGAGGTCGTTGAGCAGGAGCGCCGCCGCGGCGGCGGTCCGCCGTGAGCGCTGCCGGCGGCGGGCCGGTTGAGCGACCGGCATCATCGGGTCGGTGCTCGCAGACGTCCCGATCGCCTCGCTCGCGCTCCTCGTCGTCGCGGCTGTCGGGGCGGGCGCCATCAACACCCTCGTGGGGTCGGGGACCCTGCTGACCTTCCCCGCCCTGCTCGCCGCCGGGCTGCCACCGGTGACGGCGAACGTGACGAACAACGTCGGCCTGGTGTTCGGCTCGGTGGCCGGGACCTGGGGCTACCGGCGGGAACTGGCCGGGCAGGGACGTCGCCTGGCCTGGTTGCTGCCCTTCAGCGCGGTGGGCGGGCTCACCGGGGCGGGCCTGCTCCTGGTCCTGCCGCAGCGGGTCTTCGACACCGCCGTGCCGGTGCTGGTGGGGATGGGGGTGCTGCTCGTCCTCGCCCAGCCGCGGCTGGCGGCACGGGCCGCCCGGGCCGCGGCGGCGCGGGAGGCTGCGGGCGGGGGCGGCTCGTGGCGGCCCGTGTCGGGGGCCGCCACGGTGGGGCTGCTGGCCGGCGTCGCCGCGGCCGGGGTGTACGGCGGGTACTTCGGCGCCGCCCAGGGCGTCATCCTCATCGGCCTCCTGGGCGCCACCCTCGCCGACGGCCTGCAACGGCTCAACGCGACCAAGAACGCGCTGGCGTCGGCGGTCAACCTGCTGGCCACGGTCCTCTTCGTGGTCGCCGCGCCCGACCTCGTCGACTGGCGACTCGCCGCCACCGTCGCTGTCGGCGCCGTCGTCGGGGGCGTCCTCGGCGCTCGCTACGGCCGTCGCCTGCCCGCCCGGGCGCTGCGAGCCGTGATCGCCGTCGTGGGCGTGGTCGCCGTGATCGCCTTGGCCGTGCGGTGACCCGTCCTCCCGACCCGGCGGAGGGTGCCGCCGGGTCGGCGAGTGGCGGCAATCGCCGGGCGGAGGGCGCCGCCGGGTCGGCGAGTGGCGGCAATCGCCGGGCGGAGGGTGGGGAGGTGGTGCGGGTCACGGACCCCGACGATCCGCGGCTGGGTGACTACACCTGCCTCACCGACGTGGCGCTGCGGCGGGTCCGCGAACCGGCCGAGGGGCTGTTCATGGCCGAGTCGACCAAGGTGATCCGGCGGGCCCTGGCGGCCGGGCACCGGGTGCGGTCGGTCCTCGTCGCGCCAGGGTGGCTGCCGGAGATCCCCGACGTCCTGGCGGCCGCGGCCGGGCAGGGTGCGCCGGTCCTCGTGGCGGAAGAGCCGATGCTCACCCGGATCACGGGTTTCCACCTGCACCGGGGCGCCCTCGCCGCCATGCACCGGCCCGCCCTCGCCGCGGTGGCCGACGTGCTCGCCGGGGCCGGCCGGGCGGTGGTCCTCGAGGACCTCGTCGACCACACGAACGTCGGTGCGGTGTTCCGGTCGGCGGCGGCGCTCGGGGTGGACGCGGTCCTCGTGACGCCCCGGTGCGCGGACCCGTTCTACCGGCGCAGCGTGCGGGTCTCCATGGGCACGGTCTTCGCGGTGCCGTGGACCCGGATCGAGCCGTGGCCGGGCGGGCTGGCCGTGGTCCGGGCCGCCGGCTTCACGGTCGCCGCCCTCGGGGTCCGGCCGGGGGCCGTCGCCCTCGACATGGTCGCCGCCGACCCGCCGCAGCGGCTGTGCTGGGTGCTGGGCGCCGAGGGCGACGGGCTGTCGCCGCCGGTGCTCGCCGCCGCCGACCTCACCGTCGCGATCCCGATGTCCGGTGGCGTGGACTCGCTCAACGCGGCCGCGGCGGCAGCGGTCGCCTTCTGGGCCACCCGCCCGCGCTGACCCGCCGGCGACTCACCCGACGAGGGGGGCGCGCAGCGGGAGGTCGGCACCGGCCAGGACGACCTGGGCGGCGGCCCCGGTGCTGCGGTTGACGACCACCGGCGCGAGCAGGTTGGCCGTCGATCCGGCAGGCGTGTCCCCCACGGTGACCACGACGAACACCAGCGCGTCGGACGCGTCGCCCAGGCCGAGAGCGGCCGCCCAGTCGTCGTCGACCTCGGGCGAGTAGTCGGGGAAGAACGCCCAGGGCTGGGCCACGAGCAGCCGCAGCCCGGCCTCGTCGACCGAGTCCATGGCGAACAGCACCCCGTCGGCGTCCAGGGCGGTGACGGTGTACCGGCGAGCGGCGCCCAGGCCGGGGATGGGCACGACGAACCCCAGCTCGGGCAGGGGTGCCGGGGCGGGTCGCGGGTCGGCGTCCGTCACAACCGCACAGCCTCTCATCGCAGGAAGTCCAGCAGGCTCGGCTGCAGCACGCGGGCCGTCGCCCCGAGGGCGGCCTGGTAGGCCACCTCCTGCAGCTGGAGGTCCATGATCGTGCGTGGCAGGTCGATGTCCTCCACCTCGCTGAGGTTCGTCCGCAGCTCGATCGCCTGGGCCTCCCCGGTGCGCTTCATCGCCTCCACCCGGTTCACCCGGGAGCCGACCTCCGACAGCCCGCTCAGCACGTCGTCGAGGGCGGTGTCGATGGCGGCCAGGGACGCCTGGACCGCCGCCGGATCGGACACGAGGTCACCGGCCAGGGTGTCGAGGACGTCGAAGACGCTGCCGGCCCCGTCGCCGAACACGGCCACGCCCGAGACGTCCGCCCGGACCTGGGCGTTCGGTCCGACCCGGCGGTTGACCGCACCCGTGTCGCCGAGGTAGGTGCCGGCGGCGTCGTAGGCGGTCCCGCCCGCCGTCGTCCCGCCGAACACCGGCCGCCCCAGGTACTGGGTGTTCGCCAGCCCGAGCACCGTCTCCCTGACCTGGCGCACCTCGTCGGCGATCGCCTGGCGGGCCGACAGCGGCACCACACCCGTGGTCGCTCCCTGCACCGCGAGGTCCCGGGCCCGCTGCAGTGACGTCGACACCGCCTGCAGGGCGCTGTCCGCGGTGGCCAGCCAGGCGTAGGCGTCGTCGGCGTTGCGCACGTACTGCTCGACGGTCCGCAGCGAGCCGCGCAGCTGCATGGCCGACGCGGCCTGCCCCGGCCCGTCCGAGGGCCGGTTGATCTGCCTGCCGCTCGACAGCTGCTCCTGCAGCCGGGCCGACCGGGCCAGCGAGGCCTGGAGGTTGTCGTAGGTCCTCGTCGCGAGGCTCTGCTGGGTGATGCGCACGGAAGCTCCCTCCGGGCCCGGGCCGGCCTAGCGGCCGACCACGCCGGTGCGGTTGATGAGGACGTCGAGTGCCTGGTCGACGGCGGTGAGCACGCGGGAGGCCCCCTCGAAGGCCCGCTGGAACATCACCATCCGGGTGAGTTCCTCGTCCAGGTCGACCCCGGACACGCTCTGCCGGGCGGCGTCGGCCTCCCGGACGGCGACCGCCTGCAGGTCGGTGCGGCGGGTCGCGGCCAGCGCCTGCGCCCCGAGATCGGTGACGACGGCTCGCCAGGCGGCCGCCGGGCCGCCCGCTCGTTCGCCGAGCAGCGCCACCCGGTCGGCGACCGTCCCCCCGGAGAGCCCCTCGGACACCGCCGCGGCGGCGACCAGATCCGGGTCGGCCACCACCGCCGGGTCGACCCTCAGGTCGGCCGTCGTCGACCCGGTGAAGAACGGCCGCCCGCTGATGCCGTCCCGGCCCTGCCCGAGCACGTGCTCGGTGTTCACCTGGGCGGCCAGGTCCGCCGCGACGGCGTCGAACTGTTGCGCCACCGCCGGCAGGGTGCCGGTCAGCGCCTCCAGCGTGCCGGAGACGGAGCCGCCGGGCAGCTGGGCGGCGTGACCACCGGACCACCGCAACTGGACGGTGCCGCCGGCCCGCACCTCGGCGAGCGACGCCGCGCCCGCCGGGTCCAGGGACAGGGCGTCGAACGAGGTGCCGCGAACCGCGGCCATGCCCCCCACGTAGACCTCGACCATGCCGCCCTCGACCGGGCGCACCGTCCCGCCGGTGAGCGAGACCAGGGTGTCGACGAGGACGTCCCGGCGGTCCACGAGGTCGTTGACGGCCAGCCCGGCCCCGCTCGCCTGGCGGATCGACCGGTTGAGGTCGGCGATCGCCCGGGACGTCTCGTTGACGTCGGTGAGGACGGCCCCCAGGTCCTCGTGCCGCTGGGTCCACTGCACCTCGAGGTCCGTGCCGAGCCGGAACAGCCGGTCGGCGACCGCCTGCCCGGTCTGGATCACCGCCACCCGGGTGGCGTCGACGTCCGGCCGGTTCGCCAGGTCCGCCCACGCGTTGAAGAAGGTCGACAGCTGCTCGGTGAGCCCGCCGTCGGCCGGCTCGCCCAGCATGCTGTCGATCCGGGTCCACACCGCCGAAGCGACCCCGTACCGCGCGCCGGCCTCGTTCTCCGCCCGGGCGCGCGCGTCGACGAGAGCGTCGGCGATCCGCTCGACCCCGGTGACCGAGACGCCCCCGCCGCTGCTGAGGCGGGCCGACTGCAAGGACGCCACGGCCGCCGGGTCGACCGGCACGAGCACCGCCCGCTGCCGGCTGTACCCCGGGGTGTTGACGTTGGCGACGTTCTGGCCCGTGATGTCGAGGCCGTACCGCTGGGCGACCAGCCCGGACAGGGCGGTGGTCAGTGCGGCGAAGCTGCTCATGAGGCCTCCTCAGGAGACGTGGTCGACGAGGTGCGAGCCACCGGAGCGGGTGGGTGCCCGACCCGTCGCGTCGTAGGTCGCTGTCGCCTCGACGAGGCCGGTGCTCAGCAGGGCCTCGGTGACGGATCGGGCGCCGGCGGCCAACAGGTCCCGGTTCGCCTCGGCGAGGGCGGTGATCTCCCCGGTGAGGGCGAGGAACGCGGCCCGGTGCGAGCGGAAGAGCTCGTCCCAGGGGGGCGGGGAGGCGTCGGCCAGCTCGCGCAGCGGAACGTCGCCGGACAACCCGAGCTCGCCCGCCAGCCGCTCCAGCTCGACCCGGCGCAGCAGCTCCGCCCGCCGGATCCCACCCAGGACGGCCTCCACCTCGCGCGTCGCGTGAGGCAGCCAGCGGGCGCGGCCCCCGGCCAGCACCAGCTGCTCCTCCTCCAGCTTGAACAGCAGCAGCTCGAGCAGCTCGCGCTCGCGCCACAGCACGCCGGACACCTCGGCGAAGCCCACGGGGCCGTCCTCCGTCCTCGGGGGCACCGCGCCCCTGACACCCCGGACCCATCGGCGGCCCGACCCGGGTTCTGAGCCGTGGGGGTGATCCGTCCGAAGCGCCTGGACCCGCTCACCCGGTCGGCGCAGCCGGGCAGTGGCCCGCCGCCCGCTCAAGCAGCGCCGCCCGGTCGCCGATGGCCCGGGTGTGACAGTGCGCACCGCTCTGGTCCCGGCGCCGCGCCGGGCTCCCGGCACCACGGACCCAGCCGGTACCTCGACCGGGGACGGCGGCGACGCCCTGGTCCTCACCCACCTGCCCGTCGTCGGGCACGTCGTGGCGGAGACCATGTCGCGCGTGCCCGCCCACGTGGCACGGGAGGACCTCGCGAGTGCCGGGCTGGTCGCCCTCGTCGCGGCCGCGCGCGCGTACCGGGCGGACACCGGGGTCCCGTTCGGTCAGTACGCCCGGATCCGGATCCGGGGCGCCGTCGTGGACGAGCTGCGCCGGTCGGACTGGGCCACCCGCGGCGTGCGCCGCGACGGCCGGCGGCTCGCCGCGGCGGAGGAGCGGTTGCACGGGGAGCTCGGCCGGTCGCCGACCCGGCAGGAGCTGGCCTCGGCGCTCGGCGTCCCGCCGGGCGAGGTGGACCGGGTCCGCGCCGATCGGGACCGGGCGCTCGTCGTGGCGCTGGATCCCCACCCCGGCGTGGCGCACGGGACCTCGGAGGGTGTCGTCGGCGGGCTGACGGCGTCCGGGATCCTCGGCGACCTGCTGGTGGCCCCCGGCGGCGACCCGGAGGCGCACGTCGCTCACGCCGAGCGGATCGGCGCCCTCCTGGTGGCCGTCTCCGCCCTGCCAGAACGGCTGCGGGCGGTCGTCGACGGCTACGACCTCCGGGAGCGGCCGATGGCCGAGCTGGCCGCCGAGCTGGGGGTGACGGAGTCGCGGGTCTCCCAGATGCGGGCGCAGGCGCTCGACCTGCTGCGGGCCGCCCTGGACGACACCTCGACGCCGCCCGCCGCCGGCGACGGGGTGGCCCGGCGGCGCCGCGACGCCTACGTCGCCGCCGCGCGCGGGGCCGGCGACCTGCGCTCCCGGGTCGATGCGGGGGCACGGGCACTGGGGGCACCGGCCGTCACCCGCCCCCGCGCCGCATCCGATCAGGTGACGTCGCCCCGGCCCGGCGCTGAGCGCTCAGGTGGACCGGCCCTGCGCCGATAGGCATCCCGGCAGGCCACGGACGGCCTGACGACCACGACTCAGACGATCACGGAGGAGATCCCGCCATGAGTCTTCGCATCAACCAGAACATCGCGGCCTTCAACAGCTACCGCAACCTGACCGTCACGCAGAACATGCAGGCGAAGTCGCTGGAGAAGCTGTCCAGCGGGTTCCGCATCAACCGCGCCGCCGACGACGCGGCCGGCCTGGCGATCTCCGAGGGCCTGCGCTCGCAGGTCGGCGGGCTCAAGGTCGCCGTCCGCAACGCCCAGGACGGCATCAGCGTCGTCCAGACCGCCGAGGGTGCGCTCACCGAGGTGCACTCGATCCTGCAGCGCATGCGCGACCTCGCGGTGCAGGCCGGCAACGACAGCAACAACGCCCAGGCGCGCAACGCGATCACCACCGAGTCCACTCAGCTGTCCGCGGAGCTGTCGCGGATCGCCAGCTCGACGAACTTCAACGGCACCGCGCTGCTCGACGGCACCACGGCGTCGCTGTCGTTCCAGGTCGGCGCCGGGGCCTCCCCGACGAACGACCGCATCACCGTGAACCTCGCCAACGTGTCCGCCGTCGCGACCGCGCTGACGGCCGGTGCGGGCACCGACTTCGAGGTCGTCACCCCGACCGCGGTCACCGGTGCCGTGTCGTTCACCGACGGCACCGTCACGGCCGCCGTCACCCTGGGCGCCGCCGGCACCTACCTCACCGTCCAGGACGTCGCCGACGCACTGAACAACGACACCAGCTTCGCGACCGGTTTCCGGGCTTCGGTGAACCAGAACAACGAGCTGCGCGTCACCTCCATGTCGGGCGCCGCGGTCGCGACCACCGCGCCCGGTACCGGTATCGCGGTGGGCACCGCCGTGACCGCCGGCGTCCAGTTCGACAGCGCCGTCAACGCCGCCGCCGCCATCACGTCGATCGACGCGCAGATCACTGTCGTGTCGACCGCCCGGGCGAACTTCGGTGCCTACCAGAACCGCCTCGAGGCGACGATCAACAACCTCAACGTCGCCGTCGAGAACCTGTCCGCGTCGGAGAGCCGCATCCGCGACACCGACATGGCGCAGGAGATGGTGTCGTTCACCCGCTCGCAGATCCTCTCGCAGGCGGGCACGGCCATGCTCGCGCAGGCCAACCAGATCCCGCAGGGCGTGCTGCAGCTGCTCCGCTGACGCCCGCCTCACCCGCAGTACCCGTATCACCCGCAGCACGGTGCGGCCGGGGGCGACGCCCGCGTCACCCCCGGCCCACCGCCATCCGGGCCGCCGCCACTCGCGGCGCCGGCCCGCGCCACGCCGACATCGCGATCCACCGGAGGGAGGAGGCGCCGTGAGCGGTCTCGCCATCGACGGCCTGTCGAGCGGACTCGACACCACCGCGATCATCAACCAGCTGATGGCCCTCGAGCGCCAGCCCCAGAGCCGACTGCGGACCCAGCTCACCACCCAGGGCACGGTCATCAGCGCCTACCAGTCGCTGTCGACCCGCCTCAAGGCGGTCCAGGGCGCCGCCGAGTCGCTGGCCCAGTCGACGACGTGGACGGCGCGGACCGCGACCGTCGCCGGCTCCGCCGTCACCGCGACCGTGACGGGCGAGGTCCCGGCCGGGCGCCTGGACGTGTCCGTCACCTCGGTCGCGACGGCCGCCGCCTGGACCACCACCCAGGCGTACGGCCTCGACGACGCCGTCTTCAACACCTCCCAGCCGCCCCTCACCGTGCGCCGCGCCGACGGGTCGTCGGTCTCGCTGTACCCGCCGTCGGGAACGATGCGAGACGTCATCACCACCATCAACCAGGCGAGCGGCCTCGGAATCACCGCCGTCGCCATCAAGGTCGGCACCGACCAGTACCGGCTGCAGATCCTCGCCGACACTCCGGGGACCGCCGGCGCGCCCCAGGGCATCGACAATCTCGGCGTCGCGACCTCGACCACGGCGGCCACGGACGCCGCCTACACGATCAACGGCATTCCGGCGACGTCGCCGACCAACACCGTGACCGACGCCGTGACCGGCCTCACCCTCACCCTCGCCGCCCCGGGCAGCGCCACCGTCACCGTCCAGTCCGACCCCGCCCGCCTCGCCGACCGGGTCCAGGCCCTCGTCGACGCGGCCAACGGGGCCCTGGAGGAGGTCGCCCGCCAGACCGTCCGGGACGCCGACGCCCCACGCGGCCCACTCGCCGGGGACAGTGGTGTCCGCTCCCTGTCCGGCGGGCTGCTGCAGGCCGTGTCGGACGCCGTCGGGTCGTCCAGTGCCGCGACCGTCGGCCTGCAGACCACGCGCGACGGCCGGCTGGTGTTCGACCGGGCCGCCTTCCTCAGCGCATGGGAGGCCGACCCGGACGCCGTGCGGGCCGTGATGTCCCCGGAGTCGGGGACCGGGGTCGTCCAGCGCATCACCCAGGTCGTCGACCGCGCCATCGCCCCCGGAACCGGCACCATCAGCCAGGCCATCCAGGGTCGCGAGAGCACCCAGCGGGACCTGCAGACCCAGATCGACAACTGGGACCGCCGCCTCAACCTGCGCCAGGCGACCCTGGAGCGGCAGTTCAGCGGGCTCGAGGTGGCGCTGTCGCGACTCCAGTCGCAGCAGTCGTGGCTGGCGGGACAGATCAGCCAGCTCAACGCGGCGAGCGGACAGAGCTGACATGACAGGGCTCCCGACCGCGGCGGGCGCCGCGGTGGGCCGCGGGCGCTTCCTCGCCCAGCAGGTCGAGACCTCGACCCCGGCCGGCCTGCTCGTCATGCTCTACGACCGGCTCGCGGTCGACCTGGTGCGGGCCGAGGACGCCCTCGCCGCCGGCGACCGGGCGAGCACCCACACCGCGCTCGTCCACGCCCAGGACATCGTCGCCGAGCTCCTCGCCACGCTGGACACCGACGCCTGGGACGGCGGCGAGCGACTCGCCGCCCTCTACGGCTACCTCCTGCGCGAGCTCGTCGGCGCCAACGTCGCCGGCGACGCCGCGCGCGTCGCCGCCTGCCGGCAGCTCGTCGAGCCGCTGCGGGACGCCTGGCGCGAGGCGGCGAGCATCTCGCCGGTCGGCTCCGCGCCGGCCGTGGCCTGAGCGGCCCCATGGCCGACGCCGCCCGGGCCGCCTGGGACCTGGCCCTCGACGGCCTGGAGGCCGACCTGGACCGGGTGGAGCGCACCCTCGCCGGGTCGGACCAGGACCCCCCGCCGGACTCCGGGGTCGACTCCCGGCCCGACTCCGGGCCGCAGCGCTGGACCCCGCCGCCCACGCTGCCCGCCGGCCTCGCCGACCCGGACCTCGCCGCGCTCCGTCGCCGGCTCGCCACCCTCCAGGGCCGCCAGAACGCCCTCGTGTCCCGGCTGACGGCCGCCATGACCGAGAACCGCCGGCACCGCGCCCTGCTCGACCGCGCGGCCCGGGGGGACGACCGTCCCCTGTACGTCGACCGCCGCGCCTGAGCCGTCGCGGGTCGGAGCCAGCAGTCCGTGGGGGGCAATGCCTGTCTTCGGGTCAGGCCGCGGCCAGGGCTGACGGCTCATGGTTCAACGACGATGGCGGGGCGCAGGGGGGCGAGGGCGGCGGCGAGGTGGGTGAGGGTGGTCGGGGGGACCCGGTGCTCGGTGAGGATCCCGGTCAGGGTCGCCAGGACCGCCGTCCAGATGTCGGCGGTCACCGGGCGGCCGGCGGAGTCGCGGACGTGGGCGTGTGCTGTGCTCATCCGGCGGACGGTGCCGACGGTGACGCCGCGGCTGGTGACCATGACGAGGGCGGCGAGGAAGTGCCGGTGGAGGCGGTCCATGTCGATGCCGGTGAAGTAGTCCGCGACTGCGGGTGCGGCGGCGGCTCGGGCGTAGAACTGGGTGACGACCTCGGCCCACACGCCGTCGCGGCCGGTCTCGCGGCGCAGCCAGTCGGCCAGGGGGACCACCCGTCCGTCCAGGGTGGTCACGGTGGGGGCGGGGACGAGCAGGTGGTTGTCGGGCAGCCCTGCGTAGGGGTCGGTCGGGTCGTAGGGCTGCGGGTGAGCAGCGGGCACGGGGTCCTCCCGGACATCAGCGGAACGGTCGGCGTAGCGGTCGGCGTACGGGTTGGCGTGGCGGTGGGTGAAGGTGTGCGTGGGCCGGTGCGGGTCCGGGGACGGCTCCCGCGGCAGGGCGACCGTCAGGACGCCCAGCAGCCCGCAGACGACGACGAGGACCAGCGGCACCAGCACCCACGCCGGTGCCGTAGCCAGCACCTCGAACACGGTCGCTCACCCGCCCCCACGGGGGACCCGTCGAAGCCGGGTGGCAGGAACCCGCCCGGATGCGCCTCGAAGGGTTCGCCGGTTACCCGTCCTTTCCCGGCGTGCGCGGCCGACGACCGCGGCACGACCCGGGCGCACCACCCCCGAGGAGAACCTCACTGTTGATCACCGCAGTACAGGGGAACCCGCGACTGGGCCTGCAGCCAATGCACGACGCCGCGCGCCTCGGGTTCGCTGTCGGCGAGATGTCGCCAGGAGGGCGTCACGATCGCGTGGAGCCCCTCGATTCTGGCCGCCAACCACAGCAGGCGCTCGAACCCCACCCCGGGACGTTCGTCCGGGGGCTGGTCGACGATGTCTGTCAGGGCGCATCCGTGTCGATTCGCCAGGGCTACCAGCAGCTGACGAGTCGCCCACTGCTGGGGCAGGTGCCGCACCAGGAAGCCCCGCCGATAACCGAGAGCGACGGCGCGGACCGGCTCGGGACCCACCGCCGAGCCCGGACGATCGAACCCCACCGCCAGTGCCGCCACTGCCGTCATCGCCGTTCACCGGCCCCTGCACGGGCGACCCAGCCACACGGCGTCATGACGACAGTGGGCTCCCAGGTCGAGACCCAATCGATCACCCGCAGGTCCTCGCCATCTCCCGCCGATGTCGTCCATGCCTGCCCCGGCGAGGCCGGCCTCCAACCGCCGCGAGTCGGCCCGCCACCGCCACCGCTCGATCGGACACGCCGTAGCACCCGAGATCGCCCGCATTCTCGGGACCCCCTTCCTCGCTTCGGTCTTGGTTGCTCTTGCTGCGAGATGCTCACGTTCAGTTCCACGTCTGGCTGCCCATGGCGTTGATCCAGATCTGCCTTTTCATGAGAGGTGGAGCAGCCCGGCTCGGAGTGGAGTCGGGTCGGGTCGTGGCCGTTTTCGATGCCGTTCCGTCGGGCGTGCACCCGGGTGGGGCGCACGGTGCGCAGGATATGTAGTCGGGCGGCTACAGGGGCCTTCGGGGCCCGCGACGACTATTGCCCGCCCTCGTCCGTGGGTCCACGTACTGACGACGAACTGGTCACGGACCGGGAACGAACCAGCGCCGTACACGCGCGCCCGTTTCACACCGCTACGCCGCAGATCAAAGGACAGTAAGAAATTGCCCGGCGACTGGTACGGCATGCGACCTGCCCGCTGACGGTCACGAGATCGGCCCGGTGATGGCCAAGAAACCTGCCGGCGGTGGCCGTCACGGTCGACTTGCTCAGGCACCGGCAGACGCCCGGTGGCGGTCTGGGGCGACCAGGGCGCCGTCGACCGCGGCGGCACCGCCGTCGTCGCGGACGCCCACGCACGCGGCCTGCCGTGGACGTCGTCTGGCCGCCAGGAGTCCGACGACAGGCCCCGACGACACCGCGCGGACGGCCTCGCGCGACCTCCGGCTCCGTCCGCTCCTCATGAATCCGCTCCGGTGACGGGTGAGGAACCCGTATCCCTCGCTTACCGGACGCCACCCGGGCCGGCTACGCTGCTTCCACGGGTTTTGTTCCGGTGGGAGGTGCAAGGGTCGTGGTCGGGGTCGTGGGGCAGTGGACGGGCGACGAGACCCGGCTGCTGCGTCGGGCGTTGCGGATGACGATCGCGGAGTTCGCCGACCACCTGGGCG
>JBHJOS010000030.1:0-4117 GCA_050329415.1 Kineosporiaceae bacterium | reverse complement strand
TCGGCACTCCGGGTTGCAGTACCGGACGCCGAGACAAGTCCACGACGAATACGTGGAACTGCGGTCCGCCGCGTGAACTAACCACAAATCCGCTGTCCGGAATGTTCGGGGCAGATCAGATCGACCCCCTTACCCCACCTTCAACCACACCTCAGCCCGACGAGACATCCGGCGCACGGCGCGTCGCCACGGCACCCCTCACCGACCCGACCAGCGCCCCGACGCGTCACGCCAGGCCGAGCGGTGATGGGCCCGGACCATCGCGTCCGGGGAGCGCCATCACGAGGACGGCGCCGACGAACGCCGGCAGCCCTGGGAACCGGTGGGCGTCCGGCGCGGCGATCACGTGAGCCGGCGCAGCACGACGGCAGCCGCGTTGCGCCCTGCGGCGCCCCACACGCCGGCCCCCGGGAAGGTCCCCGCCCCGGTGAGGAACAGGCCGCGCACCGGGGTCTCGTAGCGGGTGAGTTCGCGGTCGCGGCCGACGAGGGCGGCCAGCGGCCCCCCCGAGAACGAGGGCGCGTACCCGCGGGGCATGCCGAAGTCACGCTCGTAGTCCTCGGGGGTGACCACCCGCCACGCCCTCACCGAGTCGAGGAACCCGGGCTCCAGCACCTCGGCGTACAGCGACAGCCAGCGCTCGGGCTCGGTGGCCGACGCCCATCCGCCCGGCAGGGAGTACGGGGTCCACAGCGTCTCGAGACTGAGGACGTGTCCCGCGTCGTCGCCCTCGCCCACCCGGAACGCCGGGTCCAGAGCGGACGGGAGGGCGGCCAGCAGGACCGGCCGCTCGGCCACCCGCCCGGCGCCGAGCAGGGCGTGGTTCGCCCGCAGCCCGGCCGTCGTCGGCGCGACGACGAGCTGCGGGACGAGCGGGTCGGCGACCCCGAGGCGGGCGGTGACCAGCGGGTCCAGTCCGGCGAGGACCGGGCGCCGGGCGAGCACCGCGTCGATCTTCGACTCGTAGCCGTCGGGGCGCGGCCGGGCCGCCCGGCGCCGGGCCGCCGCGGCCAGCGCCGGCGGCGGCCGGGGCAGCCAGTCGACGAGGACGGTCGTCGGATCGACGGCGGTGACCACGGCGCCCGCCTCGACGACCTCGCCCCCCGCCAGCCGGGCCCCCGCGACGCGATCGCCGGAGACCACGAGGCACTCGACCCGGGCACCGGTCCGGATCCGCCCGCCCGCCGACGTGACAGCTGCGGCCAGCGCGTCCGGGAGGGCGCCGCTGCCGCCCGCCGGGCGCCCCACGGGCACCAGGTGCCGCATGGCGTAGCCGAGTGCCCCCAGCCCGGTGCCGGGCGTGTCCGGATGCAGCCCCCAGACCGCCGGTCCCGTCGCCCCGGCAGGCCCGAGCAGGGCCTCGGAGCTGAAGAACCGCCGCAGGACCCCGCCGGTGCTGCGGCGGCTCCAGTCCAGCAGGCGCGGCAGGGCCGTGGCGCGCCGGTCGGCGAGGCGGGACAGGACGGCCGGGACGGTGGGAGCGGCCGACGTCAGAGCCAGTAGCAGGCGCGCCACCGGGAGGGCCGCCGCCAGGTACCGGCGATAGCCGTCCACCTGGTTCGGGTGGGTGAGGGCCAGGGAATCCAGCGTCCGGTCGACGTCGTGGAAGGAGAACCATGGCCGGCGGTCCTGCCACGACATGTGCAGCCCGGCGGGGTCGACGTCGAGGTAGCGCAGGCCGTGGGCGGCGAGGTCCAGCTCGTCGAGGATCGGGGTGCTGCGGACCATGGTGTGGTCGCAGCTGCAGATGTTGGCGCGGGCACCGCCGAGCACGTCGACCGTCGACGCGCACCCGCCCACCCGGTCGCGGGCCTCCAGCACCAGGACGTCGAGCCCGGCTCGCGCCAGGTACGCGGCGCACACCAGTCCGTTGTGCCCGGCGCCGACGACCACGACGTCGGGTGGCCCGGAGTCCGTCACGTCGATGATCCTCCGCCGTCGTCGTTGCCCCGGGGTTACGGCGGTGGATCGACGGGGTGTGCGGGCCGGGGCCGCCGGGCCAGTACCCGGCGCAGCCCGTCGCCGGCCGCCGCCGCGGCCGGGAGCTCGCCGTCGCGCACGACGACCCGTCCCGCGACGACGACGTGGCGGGGGCGGCGGCCGGGGGCCGCCCACAGCAGGCCCGCGACCGGGTCGGCGACCCCGGCGTCGAGCACGGTCGACACGTCCCACACGCACAGGTCGGCGGCCGCACCCGGGCGGAGGTGCCCCAGCTCCGCCCGGCCCAGGCCGGCGGCCGACCCGGCGGTGGCGGCGGCGAGGACCTCCCGGGCCGCGACCGGGCGGGCGCCGACCGGGGCGAGCGGTGCCACCTGCATCGCCAGCCGGGCGTCGGCCAGCAGGTGGCCGGCGTCGTTGCTCCCGCCGCCGCTGGTACCGAGCCCGACCGGGACCCCCGCATCGAGCAGGGCGGCCACCGGGGCGACGCCCCAGCCCATCGGGAGGTCGCACCCGGGGGCGTGGGTTGCGCTGACCCCGGCCACCGCGAGCCGGGCGACCTCGCCCGCGGTGATCCCGCAGAGATGGGCGAGCGTGACGTCGGGGGCCAGCCAGCCCCACTCGGCCAGCAGGTCCAGCGGGCGGTGCCCGTACCGCTCGGCGGCGGCGGTGACGTCCACCTGCTCGTTCGCCTGCGTGCGCCGGCGCAGCCCGCGACGCTCGGCCACCTCGCCGAGCAGCACGAACGTCTCGTGCGGGTCGCTGTGGACGCCGGCCGGGCCGAGGGCGACCTGGAGCATCCCGCCCGGCGCGACGCCCCCGGGCGCCTCGCCGACGAGTGCCGCGGCGACGGCGTCGGCGCTCGCGGCGGCCTGCCCCGGGTCGTCTCCCGCGCTGCCCCGGACGACCACGAGCCGGGCCCCGACCTCCTGAGCCGCGGCGGCCGCCGCCCGGGCCAGGCCGACCCCGTCGTCGTTCCCCGCCGGCCAGGTCAGGTGGTGATCGGCGACGGTCGTCACCCCGGACAGCAGCGACTCCGTGAGCCCGGCCAGGGCGCAGGCGTGGACCAGCTCGGCGTCGACGCCCGTCGCGGCGTAGGCGGCCGCCATCACCCGCAGCCACCGCGCCATCGGTACCCCCCGGGTGCCGGGGAGGGTCCGGAAGGCCGTCTGGAGCAGGTGGTGGTGGGCGTTGACGAGCCCCGGGGTCACGACACAGCCGGTGGCGTCCAGCAGCTCGGCACCGGTGGGCGGGGCAGCCGCCGCCGGTGCCCCGGCCGGTGTCCCGACGACGACGCCGCCGTCGCACACGACGTCGCCCGGGGGCTCGGTGCCGTCCCCGACGACGACGGCGAGGGCCCCGCGGACGACGAGCACCCGGCGAGGCTGCCAGCCGGACGCACCGGTGTCGTTGCCACCGCGAAACCGGCGTGTGACGCCGTGCCCCTAGCGTCACGATCATGATGACGCGCCGCTTCGCCGACCTCAGCGGCCCGGCGGTCGCCCGTCGCCTCACCCCGGACTCGGTGCTGGTCCAGCCGGTGGGCGCGATCGAGCACCACGGCCCGCACCTCCCGCTGTCGTGCGACCTGCTGGTCGCCGACGCGCTGGCGACCGCGGCGGTCGAAGCCCGGGGCGACGACCTCGATCTGTGGCTGCTGCCGCCGCTGGCCTACACCAAGTCGAACGAGCACGCGTGGGCGCCCGGCACGGTGTGGCTGTCCGCCCAGACCCTGCTCGCGGTGCTGGCCGACGTCGCCCGGTCACTGGCGACGACGCCGGCTCGGCGGCTGGTCTTCCTCAACGGCCACGGCGGCAACTCGGCCCTGCTGCAGGTCGCCTGCCGGGACGTTCGGCTCGCCACCGGGATGCGCACGTTCCTGCTGCACCCTGGGGTGCCGGTCGACCAGGGTGGCGCCGGCGCGCCGGGTGAGCTGGGGTTCGGCGTCCACGGCGGGACGGACGAGACCTCGGTCGTGATGCACCTGCGACCGGACCTCGTCGACCTCTCGCTGGCCGTCCGCAGCGTGCCGGAGCACCTCGCCGGTCACCGGTACGTGCGCTTCGGCGGGCCGGTGAGCTTCGGCTGGACGTCGGACGACTTCGGAACGGCCGGCGTCGTCGGGGACCCGACCGCGGCCACCCCCGAGCGGGGCCGGGAGCTGTGGGAGGCGATGGTC
>JBHJOS010000032.1:0-17442 GCA_050329415.1 Kineosporiaceae bacterium | reverse complement strand
ACCAGGGAGTAGGCGGCGCCGTGGATACGCCCGGTCGCCCCGCCGACGTGGGTGGACTTGCCGGTGTCCTCCTCCATGTGCGCCCGCTCGATCGGGATGCGGACGACCTCGCCGTCGGACAGCTCGACGTCCAGCCACCCGTCGTGGGCGATCGGCTCGTCGTACTGCGAGGTCTGGAAGTCCTTCGGCATGTCCGGGTAGAAGTAGTTCTTCCGGGCGAACCGGCTGACCGGCGCGATCGTGCAGTTCAACGCCAGGCCGATCCGCACCGCGGACCGCACCGCCGCGGCGTTCACCACGGGCAGCGACCCGGGCAGCCCCAGGCAGGTGGGGCAGGTGCGGGTGTTGGGCGGGGCGTCGAAGGCGTGTGCGCACCCGCAGAACATCTTCGTCCGGGTGTTGAGCTCGACGTGCACCTCGAAGCCGAGCACCGGGTCGAACTCGGCGACCGCCTCGTCGAAGGTCGGCAGGTCGAGGGCCGTGCCCGCGATGGCATCCCCGGCGACACCGTGGTCGAGCAGCGTCATGCGGACACCTCCAGCAGGTCGGACGCCACAAGCGGCGGCTCGGGCACCCGGTCGGGCAGCGGGCCACCCCAGCGGGCGGCGAGGCGGGCCTCCAGGGCGGCCCCGACCCGGTACAGGCGTTCGTCGGCCCGCGCCGGCGCGAGCACCTGCAGCCCGGCCGGCAACCCGTCGGCCAGCCCGCTGGGCAGCGACATCCCGGGAACCCCGGCCAGGTTCGCCGGAATGGTGGCGACGTCGTTGAGGTACATGGCGAGCGGGTCGTCGAGCTTGTCCCCGAACCGGAAGGCCGTGGTCGGCGCGGTCGGCGACACGAGCACGTCCGCCACCTCGAAGGCCGCCGCGAAGTCCCGCTGCACCAGCGTGCGGACCTTCTGGGCGGAGCCGTAGTACGCGTCGTAGTACCCCGCCGACAGGGCGTACGTGCCGAGGATGATCCGCCGCTTGACCTCGGCGCCGAAGCCGGCGGCCCGGGTGGCGGACATCACCTGTTCGGCGGTCGCCGCCGGGTCCTCGTCCCCGACCCGCAGGCCGTAGCGCATGGCGTCGAAGCGGGCCAGGTTGCTGCTCGCCTCGCTCGGCAGGATGAGGTAGTAGGCCTCCAGCGCGTAACCGAAATGGGGGCACGACACCTCAACGATCTCGGCGCCGGCCGCGGTCAGCTCGGCGACCGCCTCGTCGAAGCGGGCCAGCACCTCCGGCTCGTACCCCTCCCCGCGCAGCTGGCGCACCAGCCCCACCCGGACCCCGGCCAGGTCACCGGACCCACCGGCGCGGGCAGCGGCGACCACGGGCGGGACCGGGTCCGGCAGGGACGTCGAGTCCAGCGGGTCGTGCCCCGCCATCACCTCGTGCAGCAGCGCGGCGTCCAGCACGGTGCGCGCGCACGGCCCCGCCTGGTCGAGGCTGCTGGCCAGCGCCACCAGCCCGTACCGGGACACCCCGCCGTAGGTCGGCTTGACGCCGACGGTGCCGGTGACCGCCGCGGGCTGGCGGATCGAGCCGCCGGTGTCGGTGCCGACGGCCAGCGGCGCCTCGAAGGCGGCGACCGCCGCGGCGGACCCGCCGCCGGACCCGCCGGGGATCCGCCCGGGGTCCCAGGGGTTGCGGGTCGGTCCGTAGGCGGAGTGCTCCGTGGAGGAGCCCATGGCGAACTCGTCCATGTTGGTCTTGCCGAGGATCGGCATCCGGGCGGCGCGCAGCCGCGACACCACCGTTGCGTCGTAGGGCGGCACCCAGCCCCGCAGCATCCGTGACCCGCACGTGGTCGGCATGCCCCGGGTGGTGAGGACGTCCTTCACGGCGACCGGGATCCCGGCGAGCGCGGGCAGCCGCTCGCCGGACGCCCGCGCGTCGTCCACGCCGCGCGCCACCGCCAGGGCGTCCTCCGCGGCGACGTGGAGGAACGCGTGGATCCCGGCGTCGGGCCCGCCGTCGACGGCGGCGATCCGGTCGAGGTGGGCCCGCGTCACCTCGACCGCGGAGACCTCGCCCGCCCGCAACCGCCCGGCGAGCTCGGCGGCCGTGGCACGGACCAGGGGCGACGGGTCGATCACGGGTCAGTCCTCCTCGAGGATGCGGGGGACCCGGAACCGGTCGGCCTCGGCCGCCGGTGCCCCGGACAGGGCGTCGGGCAGGGCGAGACCCGGTCGGGGATCGTCCGGGCGCCAGACATTGACCAGCGGCAACGGGTGACTGGTCGCCGGCACGTCCGGCCCGGCCACCTCGCCGACCCGGGCGACCGCCTCGAGGATGCGGCTGAGCTGCCCCGCCAGCCGGTCGCGCTCGTCGGCCGTGAGGTCGATGCGGGCCAGACGGGCGAGATGGACGACGTCGTCGCCGGTCAGGGCACCCTCCGCGGCGGCGGCGGGGGCTTCGGTGGACGAGGCGTCGGTCGGCACGACCATCGAGTCTAGGAGACCGCCGCCGTCCCCGTTCCGGAGTGCCCACGCGACCCGCCGCGACCCAGGGTCCGCGACCACGGGACCACCTCCTCCGGCGGCAGCGGCGAGGCGAGCAGGAAGCCCTGGGCGACGTCGCACCCGGCCCGGCGCACCAGGGTGAGCTGCTCCGGGTGCTCGACCCCCTCGGCCACCAGGGTGAGGCCGAGGCGCCGGGTGAGGGTCGCCACGGACTCGACGACGGCGACGTCGGCCGGGTCGGCGGCGACCCCGGCGACGAAGGACCGGTCGAGCTTCACCTCGGACACCGGCAGCCGGCGCAGCATCAGCAGCGACGACCACCCGGTGCCGAAGTCGTCGAGGCTGAGTCGCACGCCGATCCGCCGCAGCTGCTCCATGGTGGCGATCACTGCGGAGAGGTCGCCGGTGAGCACGCGCTCGGTGATCTCCAGTGTCAGCAGGGACCCGGGGACCCCGAGGCGGACCAGGGCGGCAGCGGTGCGACCGGCGAAGTCGGGGTCCTCGAGGTCCCGCAGGCTGACGTTGACCGCCACCGGCACCCCGTCACCGGACGCGAGCCACCGCCCCACCTGGCTCAGCGCCTGATCGAGCACGGCCGTCGTGAGCCGGCCCATGAGACCCGTCCGCTCGACGACGGGGACGGCCCGACCGGGGTCCACGCCGGGGTGGCGGGGATCGGTGAACCGGACCAGCGCTTCGACCCCGGCCAACCGGTCCGCCGCCGGCCCGTCCGCTCCGAGTGCGACCTTCGGCTGGTAGGCGAGCCGGACGGCGTCGCCGTCGAGAGCCGAGCGGACCGCGGCGACGACGGTCAGCCGCTGGGCCGACGACGTGTCCCGGCTGCCGTCGTGCACCCGGATCCCGGAGGCCGTCTCCTTGGCCCCGTGCACCGCCAGGTCGGCCCGCGACATGAGCTGCGAGGCCGTTCCCGCGTGCCCGGGGGCGACGGCGATGCCCACGCTCGCGCCGGGTCCGAACACGGCCTGGCGACCGTCGATGCGCTCGCCCAGCAGCACCCGCAGCCGCCGGGCGAGGTCGACGAGGGCCTCGACGTCGCCGACCCCGGGCACGAGCACGCCGAACTCGTCGCCGCCGAGACGGGCCACGACGTCCTGCGGGCGCATGGCCTGCCGCAGCCGCTGCGCGACGACCCGCATCACGAGGTCGCCGGTGCGGTGGCCGTGGCCGTCGTTGACCTCCTGGAAGCGATCGAGGTCGACGACCAGGAGAGCGACGGGCGGCCCCCCCGAGACGGCCCGCTCCACCGCGGCCTGCGCGGCGTCCTGCAACCCCTGCCGGCCGGGCAGCCCCGTCAGCGGGTCCCGGGCGCCAGGGGCCTCGGGCCGGGTGTCCTCGGCCGCCAGGCCCAGCGCGCCGACGATGAGGAGGGTCGGCACGGCCAGCCAGGCCACTGACATGAGGAGCGCGGCCAGCGAGGGCCCGAGCAGGACGGCCACGGCGAGCGGCCGCATGATCACCCCGGCCCGCCGCGTGACGGCCGCGGCCGACCCCGGTGCGCCCCCGGTCGCGAGGCCGACCGCCACGTGCGTGGCGAGGACGACGAGGATCACGAGTATCGAGGTCCCGAGCGCGGGGCCCTGCGGTGCCGTCAGCAGCGGCTCGACCGGTGGGCCGCCGGCCCCGACGGCGACGAGGGCGGCGCCGGACGTGGCGACGCCTGCGAGGTCGCGCAGCCGACGCTCGGCGCCACCCTCGGAACGGTCGCTCGCCGCCGCGAGCAGGGTCGCCGCCGTCACCGCCACGAGAGCGAGGAACGGGCCGGCGACCAGCGGCAGCGCCACGGCGAGCACGGTCGGCCAGCCACGCGTGGCCGTCGTCGCGAGGCGTCCGGGGAGCAGCCGCGACAGGGCGGCCGCCACGAGGAGGACCACGGCGACGAGGGACCCGGTGACCACGTGCCGCGGCAGGGGCGCGCCGTCGCGAGCCCACGACAACCCGTCGAGCAGGACCAGGGTGACCACGAGGGTCCCGACGATCCACCCGGCGGCAGCCGCCGCCCCTGGTTCCGGGTGCACCCGGAACCGGGCGGCTCGCCACCTCCGGACGGGATGAGTGCGTGGACGCCGGTCCCCCCAGGCGTCCGCCGACGGTGCCCCCCAAGCGACCACACAGCCTCCAGACCAGCTCCGTGCGCGGATCGGTGACATTCCGTGACCGGTCCGGCGGCTCGGGAGAGCCGCGACCTCCGCGGGATCAATCATGTTGGGCCATTAGTGGCAACCGCAAGCGATTCGGTCGGTTCTCGTCACCGACGGTGAGGAATTTAGGGGATTGGACCGGTTTCACTCGGCGGCCGGGCGGGCGGGGTGAGGCCGGCGGCGTCCGGTCCACCCGTGAGGAGCCGGTCGAAGGCGTCCTCGTCGAGGACCGGGACCCCGAGCTGGACGGCCTTGTCGTGCTTGCTGCCCGGGCTGTCGCCGACGACGACCGCCGACGTGGACCGCGACACCCCCGACGAGGCACGGCCGCCACGGGCGAGGATGGCCTCCTTGGCCTCGTCCCGGCTGTAACGGGACAGGCTGCCGGTCACGACGATCGTGAGCCCCGCGAGGATCCGCGGGGTCGCGTCGTCGGCGTCCTCGGCGGTGCGGACACCCGCCGCCCGCCACTTCTCGACGATCCCCCGGTGCCAGTCGACGTCGAACCACCGGGCGACCGACTCGGCGATCGTCGGGCCGACCCCGTCGGTGCTGGCGAGGTCCTCCACCGGGGCCGCAGCGATCGCGTCCAGGGAGCCGTAGCGGGTCGCCAGTGCCCGGGCCGCGGTCGGCCCGACGTGCCGGATCGACAGCGCGACGAGGACCCGCCACAGCGGGCGGCCCCTGGCCTCGGCGAGGTTGTCGAGCAGGCGCCGACCGTTGGCGGTGACCCCGCCCTCCTTGTTGGTGTAAAGCGGGACCCGGCGCAGGTCCTCCTCCGTCAGCGTGAACAGGTCGCCCTCGTCGCTGACGACCCCCGCCTCCAGCAGGGCCGCCGACCCCTCCCACCCGAGCGCCTCGATGTCGAAGGCCCCGCGCCCGGCGACGTGGAACAGCCGCTCGTGCAGCTGAGCGGGGCACGACCGGGCGTTCGGGCAGCGCAGGTCGACCGCGGTGTCGCTGTCGCGGCGCAGTTCGGTCCCGCAGCGTGGGCAGTGGGTCGGCATCACGAACTCGCGCTCGGTGCCGTCGCGCAGCTCCACGACCGGGCCGAGGACCTCGGGGATGACGTCGCCCGCCTTGCGCAGCCACACCGTGTCGCCGACGAGGACGCCCTTGCGGCGGACCTCGTCGGCGTTGTGCAGCGTCGCCATGGACACCGTGGAGCCGGCGACCTGGACCGGCTCCATGACCGCGAACGGCGTGACCCGGCCGGTGCGGCCGACGTTGACGTCGATGTCGAGCAGCCGGGTCCGCACCTGCTCCGGCGGGTACTTGTACGCGATCGCCCACCGGGGCGCCCGCGACGTCGACCCGAGCCGGCGCTGCTGGGCGAACGAGTCGACCTTGACGACGACGCCGTCGATCTCGTACTCGACGTCGTGGCGGTGCTCGGCGTAGTGCGCGAGGTAGGCGAGGACGCCGTCGAGGTCGTCGTGCACCCGAACGGCGCCGGAGGTCGGCAGGCCCCACCGACGGAGCACCCCGTAGGCCTCGGACTGCGATCCCACCGGGCCGTCGTCGTCCAGCCCGGCGACGATCCCGATGCCGTGGACCCGCAGGGACAGCGGCCGCGACGCCGTGACCCGGGGGTCCTTCTGCCGCAGCGACCCGGCGGCGGCGCTGCGGGGGTTGGCGAACGGGGCCCGGCCGGCCTCGACGAGGGCGGCGTTGAGGTCGGCGAACGCGGCCACCGGGAAGAAGACCTCACCGCGCACCTCCACCCGGGGCGGTGGCGGCGGGCCGTCCGGCGACAGCCGGTCCGGCACGGCGGCGATCGTGCGGACGTTGTGCGTCACGTCCTCCCCGGTGCGCCCGTCGCCGCGGGTGGCGGCCCGCACCAGCACCCCGGCGTCGTAGCGCAGGCTGATCGCCAGTCCGTCGATCTTCGGCTCGCACAGCCACCGGACGTCCGTCCCGACCTCGGCCACCACCCGGTCCGCCCAGGCCCGCAGCTCGTCGGTGCTGAAGGCGTTGTCGAGGCTCAGCATCCGCACCAGGTGGTCGACCGGGGCGAAGTCGGTGGCGAACGTCCCACCGACGGCCTGGGTCGGGCTGTCCGGTCGGGCCAGTCCGGGGTGGGCCGCCTCCAGGGCCTCCAGCTCCCGGAACAGCTCGTCGTACTCGGCGTCGCTGATCGTCGGGGCGTCCCGGACGTAGTACGCGAACTGGGCCCGACGGACGGCCTCGGCCACCTCGTTCCAGCGGGCGGCAGCCTCGGTGGCGCTCCCGTCGCCCCCGTCGCTTCCCCGGTCACCCATCGTCAGGGGACGCGTCACGCAGCCTCCTCCAGGGACTCGGCCAGGGCGTCGGCGACGGCGGCGCACGTGCGCAGCACCGGCACGGCGGCGGCCCCGGCACCCACCAGCCCGCAGCTGGGCGTCAGGCCGGTCCCCGCCAGCGACGCGGACGCCATTCCCGCGCCACGCCACCGGTGGACGAGTCGGCGTGCGAGGTCGGCGGCCGCTGCGGGGCGGGGACCGGCGGGCGGGTCCCGGGGGTCGAGGACGCCGAGAGCGAGGCGGGCACCGCGCTCCTGGGCCGCCGCCAGCCGCTCCCACCGGCTGCGATCCGCAGGTGCCGCCCCGGCCAGGTCGGCGGAGACGTCGGCGCCCAGGACATCGGCACCCACCCGGGCCAGCAGGTCCACCGGGGCGTCGCCGGCGCAGCAGTGGACGGCGACCCGCGCACCCGCGCCACGGACGGCGGCCACCACCCCCGCCAGGACGACCTCGGCCTCCCAGGCCTCGACGGCGGGCAACCGCCCGTACCCCGAAGGGGTCGGCAGACGCCCGGCCAGGACCGCCGGCAGCGACGGCTCGTCCAGCTGCACGAGCGGGCGAGCCCCGGGGACAGCACGGGAGAGGTCCGCCAGCAGACCGGCCACTCCCTCGGACAGGGACTCGGCGATGTCCCGGCGGGCTCCCCGGTCCCCCGCCGCGGCCCCACCCCGGGGACGCTCGAGCGACGCGGCCAGGGTCCAGGGCCCGCAGATCGTGACCGCCAGCAAGCCCTCGTAGCCGTCCGCCCGCTCGGCGAGGACGTCGAGGTCCTGACGCCACCAGGCCCGGGCCCGGGCATGGTCGCGGCCGGGCCGGTCGACGAGGCGCCAGCCGGCGGGCTGGAGGTCGACGGGCAGGTCGACCAGCAGGGCGGCGCCCCGGCCGATCATGTCCGCCCCGACACCCCGGTCCGGGAGCTCCGGCAGGAACGGCACGTGAGGCGGGGCGAGGACGTCCAGGACGACGTCGAGGGCGGCCACGGGGTCCGTGCCCGGCATGGACCCGGCCCCCGACGCCCACGGCCGGGAGGGGAGGTCGCCATCCGTCACCGCGACAGCCTGCCACGCGTGCCGGCGACCTGCCGGGACGTACCGGAGCCCACGGTCGTCACGGGTCCGCGGCGAGCACGAACCGGTACCCGAGACCTCGGACCGTCTCGATCCGGTCCGCCCCGAGCTTGCGGCGCAGGTACCGGACGTAGACGTCGACGATGTTCGTCCCGGGGTCGAAGTCGTACCCCCACACGGCGGCAAGCAGCTCCTCCCGGGTCCGCACCTCGCCCGGACGCCGCATCAGCGCCTCGGCGAGAGTGAACTCGCGGGCGCTCAGCTCGACCTCCCGCCCGCCGACGGAGGCCCGCCGGCGCAGCGCGTCGAGCACGACGCCACCGGCCGTCACGGTGGTCGGGTCCCCCGCGGGACGCCCCACGGGTCGCAGCCGGGCCTGGATCCGGGCCACCAGCTCGGCGACGGCGAACGGCTTGCGCACGTAGTCGTCCGCGCCGAGCCGCAGCCCGGTCACCGTGTCCTGGACGCTGTCCCGGGCGCTGAGGATGACGACCGGGACGTCGTCCCCGGTACTGCGCAGGGTGTCGAGGATCTGGAAGCCGTCCGCCCCGGGGAGCCCGATGTCGAGGACCAGCAGATCGGCACCGCCCCGACGGACCGCCTCCACCACGCGGCGGCCGTCCGCCTCGATCTGGGTGGTGTAGCCCGCTGCCACGAGGCCGCGCTGGACGAAGGCGGCGATCCTCGGCTCGTCCTCGGCGATCAGGATGTGAGTCATCTCACCACCCCGGCCGGTGGGGACGCCGGAGGTGTCGCGGGCCCGGGAGCGGGCCGCCACGGCAGGTCGAACACGAAGGTCGCCCCGTCGCCGCGCCGGTGGTCCAGGCGGACGGCACCGCCGTGTCCCTCGGCGACGGCCGAGACGATCGCCAGACCGAGACCGCTGCCGCTGCCGGGGGACTCCCCGGCCCCGCGCCCGAACCGCTCGAAGACCCGTGACGCGTCCTCCGGCGCCACCCCGGGGCCCGTGTCCCGCACCCAGAGCAGGAGCCGGTCCCCCGCCCCGGCGCCCACTCGGGACGCCCCGAGGGCCACGACGTCCCCGTCGCGGGTGTGCCGGACGGCGTTGGACGCCAGCTCGAGCAGCGCCTGCGTGATCCGATCGCGGTCGAGCAGCACCTCGCCCCGGACCTCGCTCTCCAGGCACCAGCTGCGGTCGGCGATGCCGGACATCTTGACGAGCACCTCGTCGAGCAGGGCCTCGAGGTCGACGGCCGCCACCACCACGAACTCCGGCTGCTCGGTACGGGCAAGCGTCAGCAGGTCGTCGATGAGCCGTGACATGCGTCCGAGCTCGTCGAGGACGAGGTCGCGGGTGGCGCGCACGTCCGGGGCGTCCGCGCAGTCCACGAGGTCGAGGTGGCCCCGGACGACCGTGACCGGCGTGCGGAGCTCGTGGCCGACGTCGTCGAGGAATCTGCGCTGGGCGGCGAACGTCGACTCGAGCCGGTCCAGCATGCTGTTGACCGCCCGGGACACGTCGCCGACCTCGTCGCGGGTTCCCGGCGCGGGGACCCGCCGGGTCAGGTCGTCGCCGCCGACCCGGCCCACCGCCGCCCGCAGTTTGCCCAGCGGTGCCAGCAGCCGCCCCGCCACGGCCCAGCCCACGGCGGCGACCAGGAGAACGACCGCCAGGTACACGGTGAGCAACCCGCCGACGTCGCGGGTCGCCCGGCCCAGGACCGGGTCCCGGTGGTGCGCCGCGACGAACCACGCCGGGCGGTCGTCGCCGGCCACGGCCAGCGGGACCGCCGCCCACGCCAGCACCCCGGAGTCGGTCCGGGTCTCGCCGTACCCACCCGCGTCCCGTCCGATCTCCCGTGCGACGTCAGTGCCGATGCCCGACCCCAGCACGTCACGGCGCAGCGGCGCCGCCTGCACCACGACCACGCGGCCGTCGACCACTCCCAGCAGCACGTCGGTCGGGTCGACGGACTCGAGGTCGACACCGTGGCGGAGCAGGTCCCGGCCGCTCGCCCAGGGCTGCCCGGTCGCGGGGTCGACCGCGGTGGCCGAGCCCCGGAACCGGCTCACGGCGTCGGCGAGCTGGTGCGCGACCGCGGAGTCCACGGAGGTCGCCTGCACCCGGTAGGACAGCGCTGCCGCCACCGCCAGGCCGAGGACGAGCAGCACCGTCATCGACCCGATGACCTGGGATCTCACGGAGCGGAACACGCGTGCGCCGCCTAGTCGTCGAGGTCGTCGTCGGGGCCGTCGTCGAGGTCGTCGTCGGGGTCGTCGTCGGGGCCGTCGTCGGGGCCGTCGTCGAGGTCGTCGTCGGGGCCGTCGTCGAGGTCGTCGTCGAGACCGTCACCTGCGTCCTCACCCGCGTCCGGGTCCCCGGGGATCGGGGAGGCGGATGTCGCCGGTGGGCCGCCTGAGCCCGTCGGCACCGGACCGGCCGGGTCGAGCCGGCCGGAGGGCCCGGTCGTCGCGGCGGGCGGGGCCGGGGCAACCGGGCCACCCAGATCAGGGCGATCGGAGGCGACGGCGAACGATGCCGCACCGACCGCCGCCGCGGCCAGGAAGCCGAGGATTCCGACCGCCAATGTGGCCCGGTCGCTCATGGGGACCAGTGAAGCGCGCATCACCCGTGTTCCGACAGCGTTCGGCAGCCGTCGCCCCTCTCCGGCCCGTCCTCTCGTGGTCAAGCGCCCGGGGCGAGGTCGGCGAAGACGACGATGTTGTCCCGGTGGCTGCGCACCTCGCGGTCGTACACGCCACCGCACGTGATGAGACGCAGGGTGGGGGCGGACGTGTCGCCGTAGACCGCCTGGGTCGGGAACGCGTCCTTAGGGTGCTGCTCGACGCGAGTCACGACGAAACGGAGGCGGGACCCGTCCTCGCGCTGGACGAACACGTCCGCCCCGACCGGGGTGTCGACGAGGGTGTGGAACACGTCCGGGCCCTCCCGGCTGGAGACGTGGCCGGCGAGGACCGCCGGCCCCGGCTCCCCGGGCTCGGAGCCGCTCCGCCACCACCCGCCCACGCCGAAGTCGGGGGGTGTGAGTTCTCCGCTGTCCGGGTCGACGCCCAGGGGCACCAGCCCGGTTTCGATGCCGACGGCGGGCACGCTCACCGAGACCGGCGGGGCGGCGTCCGTCTCGGGGGACAGGGGAGGTCGCGTCGGGTCGGGGGACGCCACTGTGCCGGTCGCCGACGTCGCCGACGTCGCCTCCGGCGTGCTTCGGAGCGTCACGCCGGTCGCCGCCCCGCCGCCTGTGGTGCAGGAGGCGAGACCCACGACGGCGGCCAGGGCCACGATCACCACGGCAGGACCCGACCGGGCTTCCGCCGCCCGGGCCGGGCCCGGGCGGCGGCAGCGACACGACGACTCGCCGGTCAGTGCTGGGCCCCGAAGCGACGCGCCGCGAGGACCGCCGCGCCCAGGAGTGCCACGCCGCCCATCACGCCGGCGGGCAGCACGAGGGCCGAGACGTCGCGCTGGATCGCCTCACCCGTGTCGACCCCGCCCACCGGAACCTGACCGTCGTCCTCGTCGTCGTCCTCGCGGCCGTCGTCGTCCCTGTCGTCGTCATCGTCGTCGTCGTCGTTCAGGCCGTCGTCCACCCCCTCGTCGTCCACTCCGTCATCGTCATCGTCGTCATCGTCGTCATCGTCGTCATCGTCGTTGTCGTCGTCTCCCACGTCGTCGGCGCCGAACGGAACGCCGGTGGGGAGCTCGTCGGCCACCGCGGCCGGAGCGGACGCGGTGGCGGCGGCGATGGCGGCGGCGCCGAGGACGGCGGCCGCCGTCCGGTTGCGGGTGAGCCTCATGATCCTGCTCCTTCGGGTCTGCGCCCGGGTCCGGGCGACGCACCCCATTCCCGACGACGCGGAACTCCGGGGCAACGCTCATGAGAGGGCTCTCACGCGGTACCCGGCACCGACCGCGCCGGATGAGAGCCTTCTCATCCAGCGCGAACCCCGGGAGGTCGCGGCCTCTCAGGCCCCGCGGGTCGGCGGCGGGGCAGCGGACCCGGCACCGAGCACGCGGGTCCCGTCGTACAGGGCCACGGTCTGCCCCGCAGCCACCGCCGCGACCGGGTCTCGCGGCACGAGCGACACCCGCCCTCCGGCCACGGCGGCCACCGTCGCCGGAATCTCCCCGCCGTGGGCCCGGACCTGGACGCCGACGCGCTGCCCGGGCTCTGGCGGGGGCGCCAGCCATGCCGCGGAGTCCGCCACGATCTCCGTGACGAGCAGATCCTGGGCTCGCCCGACGACCACCGTCCGCTCGGCCGGGCGGATCGCCAGCACGTACCGGGGCCGCCCGTCCGGAGCGGGGCGGTCCAGGTGCAGCCCGCGACGCTGCCCCACGGTGAACCGGTGCGCGCCGTCGTGCCGCCCGACCTCGCGGCCCGAGGTGTCGACGACCGGTCCCGGCGCCTCGCCGAGCCGTCGCGACAGCCAGCCGGCCGCGTCGCCGTCGGGGACGAAGCAGATGTCGTGGCTGTCCGGCTTGGTCGCGACCGCCAGTCCCCGCGCCGCTGCCTCGGCCCGGACGTCGGCCTTCGCCGGGGAGTCGCCGAGCGGGAACATCGCCCGGGCCAGCCGGTCCCGGCGGACCGTTGCCAGGACGTAGCTCTGATCCTTGGCCGCCTCGGCCGCCCGGTGCAGCCCGGGGCCGTCGGCCTCGTCCGTGCGCCGGGCGTAGTGGCCCGTCACCAGGGCGTCGAAGCCCAGGGCGACGGCCCGGTCGAGGAGCGCGGAGAACTTGATCCGCTCGTTGCAGCGCACGCAGGGGTTGGGGGTTCGCCCCGCAGCGTAGGCAGCGGCGAAGTCGTCGATGACGTCGGAGGCGAACCGCTCGGAGAGGTCCCAGACGTAGAACGGGATGCCGAGCAGGTCGGCGGCCCGCCGCGCGTCGTGGGCGTCGGCGACCGAGCAGCACCCACGGGCTCGCGCCGCCGGGGACCCGGCCCCACCCGGCTCGCGGGACAGCGCGAGGTGGACCCCGACGACGTCGTGGCCGGCATCGACGGCGCGGGCGGCGGCCACGGCGGAGTCGACGCCGCCGCTCATCGCGGCGAGGACCCTCACGCCACTGTCGCGGGCACCGGACCGCCGGGCGCGCCCGCCATCGCCTGCGCCACCCCGCGGGCGTCCGCCGCCACCTGGGCGACGGCCTCCAGCACGGCGTCGACGTCGGCCTCGGTCGAGGTGTGGCCGAAGGAGAACCGCACCGAGGTGCGCGCCCTGTCGGCCGGGACTCCCATCGTCAGCAGCACCGCGCTGGGGCGCAGCACCCCCGCCGAGCAGGCCGACGCGGCCGACGCGGCGATGCCCCTGCTGTCCAGCAGGAACTGCAGGGACTCGCCGTCGCAGCCCGGGAACGTCAGGTGGGCGATGCCGGGCAGACGGTCGCCGCCGGGGACGGTGACAAGCGCGGTGGGCACCCGCTCGACGACGCCGGCGAGCAGCCGGTCGCGCAGGCCGGCCAGCCGCGGTGCCTCGACCGGCCGGTCGGCGACGGTCTCGGCGAGGGCGGCGGCGAACGCCGCCGACGCCGCCGGGTCGAGCGTGCCCGGGCGCAGCCCGCGCTCCTGGCCGCCGCCGTGCAGCAGGGCGGAGACCACCGTGCCGCGGCGCACCACGAGGGCGCCGGACCGGACCGGTCCGCCCACCTTGTGGCCGCTGACGGCGACCGTGTCGGCACCGAGGGCGGCGAGGTCCACCGCCAGCCCCGGGACGGCCTGGACCGCGTCGACGTGCACCGGGACGCCGTGGGTGTGGGCCGCGGCGACGACGTCCGCGATCGGCTGCACGGTGCCGACCTCGTTGTTCGCCCACATGCAGGCGACCATCGACACGTGCCCCGGATCGGCCCCCAGGGCGGCCTCGAGCGCCAGGACGTCCACAGCGCCGCGGTGGTCGACGCCGATCCGCTCGACCACCGCGTCGTCGGTGGCGGCCAGGGCGTCCGCGGCAGCGGCCACCGCCGGGTGCTCGACGGCGGACACCAGGACGCGGCACCGCGTCGGCTCCTGCGCGCGGCGCGCCCGGTGCAGGCCCACGACCCCGAGGTTGTCGGACTCCGTCCCGCCGGCCGTCAGCACCACCTCGGCGGGCTCGCAGCCGAGGGACGCCGCGACCGACTCCCGGGCGTCCTCGACGACGCGCCGCGCGGCGCGTCCGGCGGCGTGGCCGGCCGAGGCGTTGCCGGCCACCCCCGCGGCCCGGGCGTACGCCTCCAGCGCGCTCTCCCGCAGCGGCGACGTCGCGGCGTGGTCGAGGTACACAGGGCCGGGCACCGGCCCAGAGTACGAGGACGGTCCCGTCCCCGCCCTCAGCCCTTGCGGCGAGCGATCTCCGCGGCGGCCGCGGGCAGGACCGTGGCGAGGTCGCCGACGACGCCGAAGTCGGCCATCTCGAAGATCGGTGCCTCCGGGTCCTTGTTGACGGCCACCACCGTGCGCGACGTCTGCATGCCCGCCCGGTGCTGCACGGCACCCGAGATCCCGGCCGCCACGTACAGCTGGGGAGACACCGTCTTGCCGGTCTGACCGACCTGGTTGACGTGCGGGTACCAGCCGGCGTCCACGGCCGCCCGGGACGCGCCCACCGCCCCTCCGAGGGCGTCCGCCAGGGTTTCGACCGGCAGGAAGTCCCCCTGCGTGCCACGCCCGCCGGACACCACGACGGCCGCCTCGGCCAGGTCCGGACGCCCGCCCGCCGCCCGGGGAGCGCGCTCGACGATCCGGGCGGCCCGTGCCGCCTCACTGACCTCGGGAGTGAACGGTTCCACCCGGACGGCGACCGGCGCCTTCTCCGGGACCACCGAGTTCGGCTTGACGCACACGATCGGGGTGCCCCGGGTGACGACGCAGCGGGTGGTCCAGTCCCCGGCGAAGACCGACTTCGTGGCCACCACCTGCCCGTCCTCGACCGCCAGGTCGACGGCGTCCGTCACCACTCCCGAGGAGGTCTTGACGGCCAGCCGGCCGGCGACCTCCTTGCCGCTCGTGCTGCTGGGCACGACCACGGCGACCGGGGAGTATCGCTCGCACAGCTGCGCCATGACCTCCGCGGCGGGGGCCACCAGGTGGTCGGTGACGTCGGGGGTGTCGACGGGGACGACGACGGCGGCGCCGTGCTCGGCGAGGGCGTCGGCCGTGTCGCCGGCGCCCGGGCCCAGGACGGCCACCACCGGGTCGCCGATCCGCCGGGCCAGGGTGACCAGCTCGAGCGACGCCTTGCGGAGGGGCGCACCGGCCCCCGCCGGGGTGGACTGGTGCTCGACGAGGACGAGGACGTGGGCCATGCGGGTCTCCTCCGCTCAGAGCAGCTTGTGGGCTGCCAGGAAGTCGACGAGCTCGGTGGCGGCGGTGCCGCCCTCGTCGGTGACGACGGTGCCGCGCTGTCGTGGCGGCCGGGCGTCGGCTGCCAGGGTGCGCGTCCAGGCGGCCGCGAGCCCCACGTCGGTGGGGTCGATGCCGAGGTCGGCGAGACCCCAGACCGTGACCGGCTTCTTCTTGGCGGCCATGATCCCCTTGAAGGAGGGGTACCGGGGCTCGTTGATCTGGTCGGTGACGCTCACCACGGCCGGCAACGACGCCTCGATGGTCTCGACGCTGGTGTCGCCGTCACGGCGGATCCGCACCGTCCGGGCGAGGGCGTCCACGCTCAGCTCGGCGGCGTACGTCATCTGGGGCAGGCCGAGCCGCTCGCTGACCATCGCGGGCACGACACCCGTCCCACCGTCGGTGGACGACATCCCCGTGAGGACGAGGTCGGGCTCCAGCCGGCGCAGCGCCTCGGCGAGGACCAGCGACGAACCGACCGCGTCCGACCCTGCGATCGCGTCGTCCTGGACGTGGTACCCGGCGTCGGTGCCCATCTGCAGGGCGCGCTTCACCGCGTCGGCCGCGGCGGCGGGGCCGACGGTGAGGACGACGACCTCCGGCCGTGCCGTCGAATCCCCCGCGGCGCCGATCGCGTCGGCGACGACCAGCGCCTCCTCGACGGCGTACTCGTCGAGCTCGCTCAGCAGGCCGTCCACGTGCTCGCGGTCGGCGGTGAGGTCCGCGCTGAAACCCCGGGCCCCCTGGGCGTCCGGCACGTGCTTGACGCAGACGACGATCCTCATGGCGTCCTCTCCTCCCTCGGTGGGCGCGACGGTCCGGCCACCTCGCCGACCGCCATGTTACTGGTCAGTAACCGGTGCTCCGGGTGCCCCGTCGCGGTGGCCCGGCGACGGCTGACCCGCCCGGCCACCCGAGCGGCGAGCGCCCCGGTCAGGACCACGCCCGCCCCCGCTCCGGCGGTGAGCCACAGGGCGGCCGGCCCACCCCGGGCGTCGACGAGCGCGCCGGCGCTCGCCGTACCGGTCGCGACGCCCCCCAGCAGGGCGACGAGCGCCCACGTGAAGCCCTCGGTGAGCGCGCCGGGGCGGACCAGGACCGCGACCACGGCGTTGATGGCGATGAGCGTCGGGGCGACGGCGAGTCCGAGCAGGACCAGGGACCCGCCCAGTGTCCACAGGCCCGCGGACCACGGGACGAGCAGCGCCGCCACCCCCAGGGCCGTCGTCACCGCCGCCAGTCGCGCCGGTGGGGCGGACCGCCACCGCCGGGCGCCGTAGACCAGCCCGCCGACGAGGCTCGCCGCCGCGAACACCGACACCAGGACTCCGGCGGCGATCGGGACACCCGCACCGTCGGCCGCGGCGATGATGCCGACCTCGGTGGCCCCGAAGACCACGCCGAGGCAGAGCGGGACGAGCACGAGGACCCCCATGCCCGGATCGAGGACCACGGGTCGCCCGCGGGTGGCCACCGAGCCGGCGGTCCGGCGGCCCGGGGACGGCTCGGTGTCCCGGGCGGCGAGGAAACCGCTCACCCCGACGACGGTGACGACCGCGGCCACCAGCAGCGGCACCGACGGGGCGAGTTGGGTCGCGAGCAGCGCCGCCAGGCTCGGGCCGATGACGAACGTCGCCTCGTCGACGACGGACTCCAGGGCCAGCGCCCGGTCCCAGGCGCGGTCGCCCTCACCGCCGGTCAGCGCGCGCCAGCGGACCCGGGAGAACGAGCCGAGGATGGGCGTCGTCGCCCCGATCACCGCCGCGAGGGCAGCGAGAAGGACGGCCGGCGCCCCGGACACCGTCGCGACCACGAGCGCCACGAGACCCGGAACGTGGATCGACACGGCCCCGACCGTCACGGCCGACTGCCCCCAGCGATCGGCCAGCCGCCCCAGCACCGGGGCGCCGAGCCCGGTGCCCAACGCCAGCACGGCCCCCACTGCGCCGGCAACGGCGTAGGAATCCCGGTACCCCTCGACGAGCAGGACCACCCCCACGCCGAACATCGCCTGCGGCAGCCGACCCATGGAGGCGGGCAGCACGAAGCGCAGTGCCCCGGGCCGTCGCAGCAGCGCCCGGTACGAGGTACCCGCGGCGGGGGCGTCGCCGTCGAGTCCGGGTTCCCTCGTCAACCCTCCTCCCGCTCCACCCCGGCACCGTACGGCCCCCTCCCCCTCCCCCC
>JBHJOS010000061.1:0-4768 GCA_050329415.1 Kineosporiaceae bacterium | reverse complement strand
CTGACGCGGGGCTCCGCCCCGGGCCCCGGCCCTCGCTCGGAGATGGGTGGGAGGGGCACCGGGTGGTCATCTCCTCGCCCCGGTCGACCGTAGGTGTGCCACACCGGGAGGGGTCCGGGCCAGGCCAAGCCGCTGCGCGGTGCCTTCGCCAGCCTGGCCCGGACCCCTCCCGGCGCGGCTCATCGAAGATCGCCCGACGCGAGGAGATGACCACCAACGGGCCGGGGGTGTCGGCCGGGCGGCCGCCGGGCGCCAGGGAGAACCCCCGGAACCCGCGCAGCGTCGGAGTCGGTCCGCATCCAGTCCGCAGCAACTCCAGCAAAAGGCGACACGGACCCAGACCAAGAGGAGGCATAACCCCGGGTCAGCGGCCGAAATGGGTGGTGGCCTTAGGCGCCGTATTGCCTTCCTAAACCGTGTGTCGGAGGTTCGAATCCTCTCGGGGGCACCACACAGAGCCGAGTTCGGGTGATGAGCGGAGTAGGAGTCGAGGGCGACCGCCGGGGTCGCCGCCCGCCACGACGACGGCAGGCATCAGTACCGCTCCCCCACCGCGGCAGGCAGTCCGGCCAGCTGGGCGAGCGCCTCCGCCGACAGCTCGACGTCCGCCGCGGCGGCGTTCTCCACCAGGTAGGCCAACCGCTTCGTGCCGGGGATCGGCACCACGTGCTCCCCCTGCGCGAGCAGCCACGCCAGGGCGACCTGACCCGCCGTGACGCCGATCCCGGCGGCGACGTCGCGGACCCGGTCGGCCAGGGCGAGGTTGGCCTCGATCGCGTCGGGGGCGAACCGGGGGATGCGGGCGCGGAAGTCGTCGGGACCGAAGGCGGCGGCGTCCCGGTAGCGCCCGGTGAGGAAGCCGCGCCCGAGGGGCGAGAACGGCAGGAACGCCACACCGTGCTCACGGCACCACGGCAGGACGTCGGCCAGGGCGTCCCGGGTCCACAGCGACAGCTCGGACTGGACGGACGCCAGCGGGTGCACGGCGTGGGCCTGCTCGAGCTCGGCCACGGTGAACTCGCTCACCCCGATGTGCCGCACCTTGCCGGCGTCGACCAGCTCCGCGAGCGCCCCGACGCTGTCCGCCACCGGCACGGCCGGGTCCGGCCGGTGTAGCTGGTAGAGGTCGATGACGTCGACCCCGAGCCGCCGCAGGGACGCGTCACAGGCCGCACGCAGGTGCTCGGGCCGCCCGTCACGGCGGATGCGGTACTCCGCGGCGTCCTCCACGACGAGTCCCGCCTTGGTCGCGAGGACCACCTCGTCCCGGCGTCCTGCGATCGCCCGGCCGACGAGTTCCTCGTTCGTGAACGGCCCGTAGACGTCCGCCGTGTCGATCAACGTGACCCCCAGGTCCAACGCCTGCCGGATCACCCCGACCGAGACCTCGTCGTCACGCTCGGACGCCGAGTACGCCCAGCTCATCCCCATGCAACCCAGGCCGATCGCGCCCACGAGCGGCCCATCGGCACCCAATGTCCTCGTTCGCACGACTCGCTCAACCGGAGACGGCCCGCCCGCCATTCCTGTCATTCATGTCATCCGAAACCTGCATCATTAACCTCAGTGCTATGAGTTCCTGGGACGACCTCCGCGCAGCAGTGACGCTGGCCGACGAGCTGCACTTCGGCCGGGCCGCCCAGCGCCTCCATGTCGCGCAGCCGTCCCTCACCCGCCAGATCCGCCGGCTCGAGGCACGCGTCGGAGCCCTGCTGTTCGAGCGGACCACTCGCCGGGTCGCCCTCACCGAGGCCGGCGACGCCTACGTGGGTGCCGCTCGGGACGCCCTCGCCCGCGCGGCCGCGGCGGAGGCGGACGCTCGGGCGGTCGCTCGCGGCGAACGCGGCCGACTGCGCCTGGCCTACCCCGGATCGGCGGTGAACCGGGTGGTGCCCGGCGCCCTGGTGCGCTTCGGGGCCACGGACCCCGCGGTCCGGCTCGAGCTGACCGAGCTGTTCGACGACGACGCCCTCACGGCGGCGGTGGTCGACGGGCTGGTGGACGCCTCCTTCACCCGTCTGCCGGCCCGCTCGGCCGGTCTGGTCGTCCACGATCTGGGCCGCGAGCCGCTCGCCGCGGTCCTGCCGACGGGCCACCGCCTCGCGCCGGACCCGGGCTCACCCGTCGCCGAGGTGGAGGTGGGCGAACTCGCGGACGAGCGGCTGCTGCTGTGGCCGCGGGCGGTCTCCCCGGCATCGCACGACGAGCTGGCCGGGGTGTTCGCCGCCGCGGGGGTCCCGATGCGGGTGGCTCAGGAGGTGCCGACCGCCCAGACGCTGCTCGCGCTCGTCGCCGCGGGCCTCGGGGTGGGAGTCCTCGCCGAGTCGTACTCCGTGCTGCGGCGGCACGGGGTGGTGTTCCGGCGACTGGCGGGCCCCGGCTCGCGGCTGCATCTCATCCACCGTCTGGACCGCCGATCCGCGCTCCTCGACCGTTTCGTCGAGGCCTGCCTGGGGGGCGAGGACGACGCCCTGCGGGCGATCGGGCGAGAGCGCGAGAGCCGACCTGGCATGTCCGGGTGATCAGGCCCCGGCAACGCGCAAGGATCTCCCCGACGTGAGGTCGTGCACGTCGGGGAACGACCCGTCGCCGAAGAGGATCCGACGGGCCGCCGCCCGGCCGGATGGCGTGCGCAGCACCGCGAACCCCGCGCGCGCGACCGCCCTGGAGCGCACCCGGGCCAGGCCACGACGCAGCAGCAGGCGGCCCCGGAACCGGGCCCGCAGGACGGCGCCGTCGTAACGCGCCAGGACCTCGCGTCGCCCCGACCGCAGTGCCGCATCCAGCACCTCGACCGCATGGTCGGACAACCGCAGGCACGGGTCCAGACCGCCGGCGGTCAGCGGTGACACCGCTCCCGCCGCGTCCCCGATCAGCAGACCGGCCGGGCACGAGATCCGACGCAGCAGCCCGCCGACCGGGATGGGACCGCCGCGGCGCTCGACGTCGGCGGGACGCTCCACCGCCGACATGCCCGGCACGGACGCGGCGAAGCGGTCGAGCGCCCGGCGCATCCCGTCGGGATATCGGTGGGCGTAGCCGGCCACGCCCACGTGCGCGTGCCGGCCGTCGTCGACCACCCACGCGAGGTAGCCGGGGGCGACCGTCGGGTCGACGACGCAGTGGAACGTCGGCTCCCTGTCGTGCGGCGCCACCTCGAACACCTCCTCGGCGCCCACCAGGAGGTGGCGGTTGCGGTCCAGGCCGAGGTCACGGGCGACCCGCGAGCGCGCGCCGTCCGCGCCGAGCACGAATCGCGGCTGAACGGCCAGAGGACCCGCCGGCCCGACGAGGGACACCGACTCCTCCTGTCGGCCGACGTAGCGCGTGCCCAGCAGAACCCGGACCCCGGCCTCGGTCGCGGCCCTGGCGGACGTCGTGTAGAGGGCGGCCATGTCGGCGACCCGGAACTCGTCCCGGTCGCTGTCGAGGACGACCGGCCGCCGGAGCCCCGGCGGGTACAGGACCACGCGCCGGATCGGGGGCCCGAGGGCCGCCTCCGGCAGGGCGAAGTCGTCGAGCGTCCGCCGCACGAAGATCCCTGTGGTGCGGATCGCGCCGGTGAGCGCGGGCCGCCGGTCGACGAGCAGCACCTCGTGGCCGTGCCGCGCGAGCTGCGTCGCCGTGTGCAGCCCGGCCAGCCCTGCTCCGACGACGAGCACGTCGACCACCGTCATGCCGCCCACGGTAGGAACGGCATGCGACCGCGACGGCCACCGACGGGAAGTCGCTCGACGATCTCCAGACGATCGACAGTTCGGCCCTGCCGGAGAACCGGATCCCGGTGACCCTCGTGTCACGTCGAGGGACTACTCCTCCGGTCGGGGGACCACCAGGACCGGACGGTCGGAGAGCCCGAGCAGGCGGTAGGGCGTCGACCCGAGGAGCGCCCCGCGGACCGGCCCCTCGCCGTAGGACCCCACGATGATCATCCGAGCGTCGTGCTGGTCGGCGACCTCGACGAGGGCACGAGCGGGCTTCGCGTGGACGAGCTCGCCCGAGGCGGCCACGCCGGCCTCGATCGCCCGGGTGGCGGCCTGTGTCACGGCATGCTGCCCGATCTCGGCCAGTGCCCGCTGGTGCTCACCGAACTCCTCGCCCCGCCCCCCGGGGGGAGTGACCCCGTACACGATGACCAGGGGCTCGGCGAAACGCCGCGCCAGCTCGATGGCGAGGTCGAGGGCCCGTGCCGAACCGGGCGACTCGTCGTAGCCCAGGACGATGCTCACGAGGCCTTCCCTTCACCTGTGCGGGAGGATGCCACGGCCGCCGGGTCGACGACGCTCGGGCGTTCCTGCCAGAACTCGGTCCCACGGAGGCGCCAGACGACCATGAGGACGAGACCGAGGACGGCGATGCCGATACCGATGACGAGGGGCGGTCCCAGGCCGAACCAGGCCTGGCCGCTGTAGCTGTTCGCCGGGTCGGCCATGTCGGCCACGGACTCGACGAGCAGCCAGATCAGCAGGAGCGCCCCGACGACCGGCCCGACCCCGATGAGGAAGAAGTTCCTCGCGTTGTCCAGGAGATGCCGCCGGTGGTGCACCGCGCAGGCGATCCCGGTGAGCGCGTAGTAGAAGGCGATGAGCAGGGCCAGGGCCGTGAGCGAGTCGAACAACGCGTTCTGGCTGATCTGGTTGACGACCAGGTACCACGCGATGGCGATTCCCGCGACCCACCAGGTCGAGACGTCCGGCGTGCGGAACCGCGGATGGATGTGGGCGAACCGGTGGGGAATCGCCTGGCGACGCGCCATCGACAGCGCCGT
>JBHJOS010000089.1:0-14239 GCA_050329415.1 Kineosporiaceae bacterium | reverse complement strand
ACCCAGCGCGGGTCCACGACGGTGACGCCGAGACCTTGCTCCCCGAGCCGCTCGGCCACCTCCAGGCACATCCCCGCCATGGCGCCCACCGAGATCAGCAGGACGTCCGCCGCGCCGCCGCTCCGCTCGCGCAACACGTCGACACCATCGACCACCGCGACCGCCGGGACGTCCGCCGGCAGCGCTCCCTTGGGGTAGCGCACGACGGTGGGCGCGTCGTCGACGGCGACCGCCTCCCGCAGCGCCCGGCGCAGCCCGGCACCGTCCCGCGGCGCGGCCACCCGCAGCCCCGGCACCACCTGGAGGATCGACAGGTCCCACATGCCGTTGTGGCTCGCCCCGTCGTCGCCGGTGACCCCGGCCCGGTCGAGCACGAACGTCACCCCGGCCCGGTGCAGCGCGACGTCCATGAGGACCTGGTCGAACGCCCGGTTGAGGAAGGTCGCGTAGACGGCGACGACCGGGTGCAGCCCGGCCAGCGCCATCCCGGCGGCGGACGTCGCGGCGTGCTGCTCGGCGATGCCGACATCCAGCACCCGGTCCGGGAACCGGCGGGCGAACCGGTGCAGCCCGGTCGGGATCATCATCGCCGCCGTGATCGCCACGAGGTCCGCCCGCTCACCGCCGAGGCGCTCCAGCTCCTCGGCGAACACACCCGTCCACGTCGGCCCGCCGCCACCGAGCTTGGCGCCGGTCACCGGGTCCATGGCGCCGATGCCGTGGAAGCGGTCGGCCTGGTCGGCCTCGGCCGGCGGATACCCACGCCCCTTCTCGGTGATGACGTGGACGATGACGGCGCCGCCGAACGACTTGGCACGGCGCAGCGCCTGCTCGACGGCCTCGCGGTCGTGACCGTCGACCGGGCCGACGTACTTGAGCCCGAGGTCGCTGAACAGCGACTGCGGGGCGAGGAAGTCCTTGAGGGCGGTCTTGGCGGCGTGCAGGGCGTCGAACGCCAGCCGTCCGGGCCGGCCCCGGTCGACCAGCGTCCGCTTGCCCCAGTCCAGCAGGTCCTCGTAGCGGCGCGAGGTCCGCAGCCCCTGGAGGATGTCGGCGACCCCGCCGATGGTCGGGGCGTAGGACCGCTCGTTGTCGTTGACGACGACGACGAGCGGCCGGTCCGGCGCCGCGGCGACGTTGTTGAGCGCCTCCCAGGCCATCCCGCCCGTCAGCGCCCCGTCCCCGATCACCGCGACGGCGTGCCGGTCCCGGGTGCCCTGCACCCGGAACCCGTGGGCGATGCCGTCCGCCCACGAGATCGCCGTGGACGCATGGGAGTTCTCGACCACGTCGTGCGGCGACTCGGTCCGCGACGGATACCCCGACAGCCCGCCCCGCTTGCGCAGCCGGGACAGGTCCTGGCGGCCCGTGAGGAGCTTGTGGACGTACGACTGGTGACCGGTGTCGAACACGAGGACGTCGTGCGGGGAGTCGAAGACCCGGTGCAGGGCGATCGTCAGCTCGACCACCCCGAGGTTCGGCCCGAGGTGGCCACCGGTGCGGGTCACGGAGTCCACGAGGTGCTGCCGGATCTCCCCGGCCAGGGCGTCCAGCTGGTCCCCGGACAGGCCGCGGAGGTCGGCGGGCCGCCGGATCCCTTCGAGGACCGAGGTCTCGTCGCCAGGCACCGTCCGAGTCTACGGAACACGCTCCGGCGGCCTCGACAGCGCCTCGGCGACGAGGCCGACGGCCCGGCGGTCGGCGAGCAGCAGGGCGGCCTCACGCTCCAAAGCGACCAGTACCCCATCGACCCCGCGTGGCCCGACGGCGCCGGCGAGGTCCGCCCGGGCCGTCGCGATCGCCGCGGTCACCGCCGCCGCCTCGGCGGCGACGTGCCGCTCCGCCAGCCAGGCCAGGGCCTGTGGGTGGCGGCGCAGCACCTCGTGGTCGCGGTAGCGCGCCGGGCAGCGGTCGAGCAGCCACCCGACGGCCCGCGGCGGGAACCCCGGGGCCCCGGGTGGCGGGACCTCGGCGGGCCAGCCGGGCGGCCCGGTCAGCGGCCCTCGCTCGACAGCACCGCTAGCCCGTGGTGCCGCGCCGGCGCGACACGGCGTCGACCGTGGCCGCGAGCAGCAGGACCAGACCGGTGACCATGAAGATGATCGCCGAGCCGGACGCGATCAGCGGCAGGCCGTTGCGGATGGAAGCGACCACCAGTGCCCCGAGGACCGCCCCGATGATGGTCCCCCGGCCGCCGAACAGCGAGGTGCCACCGATGACCGCCGCGGCGACGGCGAACAGCAGGGTCTCCCCGCCACCGGTCGTCGGCGAGACCGCGTTGTCGCGGGAGGCGATGATGATGCCGCCGACCGCGGCGAGGCTGCCGGAGATCACGAAGCACGCCACCCGGGTGCCGGCGACGTTGATGCCGGAACGGCGCGCGGCCTCGGCGTTGCCGCCGACGGCGAAGACGTGCCGGCCGAAGCTGGTCCGGGTGAGGACGAACGACAGCGCGGCGATGAACACCACCGCGAGCGGCACGACGATCGGGATGCCCCGCAGGGAGACGATGTCGGGGTTCACCGCGCGCTCGAGGTTGAACAGGTACGCCAGCAGCGCCAGCACCACGGCGAGGACCACGGCCCCGCCCCAGAACACCGACGCCGACGACAGCGGCAGCCCGGTCGCGGCGCGGCGCTTGCGGGCGACGGAGCCGACGACCACGTACCCCAGCACCACGACAGTCACGAACACCCAGCCGAGCGCCGGGGACAGGTTGCGGTTGTTGACAGCGAGGATCACCGAGTCGGAGATCCGGATGGTGCCGCCCTCGCCGATCACCGCCAGCAGCACGCCCTGCAACCCGAGGAAGAACGCGAGGGTGACGACGAACGACGGGATCCTCAGGTACGCCACCAGCAGACCGACGACCAGGCCGAACGTGGCGCCGGTGCCGAGGCAGGCGGCGACCGCCAGGTACCACGGCGAGCCGTTGCTCAGGGTGACGCCGAGGATGGCGCCCGCCGTGCCGGCGAGGAAGCCGGCCGACAGGTCGATCTCGCCCAGCAGCAGGACGAAGACCAGGCCCATCGAGATGAAGGCGACACCGGCGGCCTGGTTCATGAGGTTGGCGAAGTTGCGGGTCGTCGTGAACGTGTCCGGCTCGAGCAGCGAGAAGAACGCGAGCAGCGCCACGAGTCCCAGCACCGCGCTCAGCAGGCCGATGTCACCGCCGGCCACCCGGCCCCGGTACTCGGCGAACGCCTCCCGCAGCGTCTGCGCGGGCGGGCCGACGAGCACGTCGCTCGACGTCTCCGGGAGTCCCGGCGGCTGGGGAGGCTGGGAGGGCTGTGTCGTCGAGGCGGTCACGCCGTCACCTCGTCCCGGATGCCGACACCGAGGGCGGTGCTGCGCCCGGCGGTGATGAGCTCCACGACGTCGGAGTTCGACACACCGGCCGCGGGCACCTGGGCAGCCATCCGCCCCAGGTACATCGCGGCCACCGAGTCCGCGACGCTCAGCACGTCGTTCATGTTGTGGCTGATGACGATGACCGCCAGCCCGCTCTCGGCCAACCGGCGGACCAGCGCGAGCACCTGCTCGGTCTGGGCGACGCCGAGCGCCGCGGTCGGTTCGTCGAGGATGACGACCTTGCTGTTCCACAACACGGCACGGGCGATCGCGACGGTCTGCCGCTGGCCGCCCGACAGGCTGCTCACCTTCTGGCGGACCGACTTCAGCGTGCGCACCCGCAGCCCGGCGAGGGTCTCGGCGGCCTTGCGCTCCATCGACGACTCGTCGAGAGCGATGCCGGTCCGCGACTCCCGCCCCAGGTACATGTTGGCGACGACGTCGAGGTTGTCGCACAGCGCGAGGTCCTGGTAAACGACCTCGATGCCGAGATGGTTGGCCTGCTTCGGCGAGGTCACCTCGACCGCGCGGCCCTCGAACTCGTAGGTGCCGCCGTCGAACGGGTGGATCCCCGCGATCCCCTTGACGAGCGTCGACTTGCCGGCCCCGTTGTCACCGACGAGGGCGGTCACCTGACCGGGGTGGGCGTCGAGGTCGACGCCGCGCAACACCTGGACCGCGCCGAAGCTCTTCTGGATGCCGCGCAGCCGGATCGCCGGTGTCCCGGTCGGCTCCGCCGGCACACCGGTGCCGTCGCTCGTGGGCGCCATCGCCCCTCCTTGTCCTGTCGTGCTGCGGCGATGGTGGCAGAGGGCAGACCGCCCGGGATACCCCGAGCGGCCGGCCCCCATGACCCTGGCGGGTCGGTTGCCGCGTCAGCCGATGCCGAGTTCCTCACAGGCCGCTGCGGCGTCGTCGACGCAGACGTTCTCGGCCGTCGTGAAGCCGTCGTCGATGACCTCCGAGACGTTGTCGCGGAAGATCTGGACCGGCTCCAGGAGGACCGACGGGACCTGCTCGCCGGTCTCGGTGTCGTCGACCGTGCCCGACGCGAGGGCGTCCGCTGCCGCGGTGTCGCCGTTGATGAGGGCGATGGCCAGATCGGCGGCAGCGTTGGCCTCCTCCCGGATCGGCTTGTAGACGGTCATGCACTGGGTGCCGGTGAGGACCCGCTGCAGCCCCTCGTCGGTGGCGTCCTGCCCGGTGACGGGGACCTCCCCGGCCAGGCCGTTGCGCTCCAGCACGCTGATGACCGCGCCGCCGAGGCCGTCGTTGGCGGCCGCGACGCCGACGAAGCTCCCGCCGGTGCTGGTGAAGATCTGCTCGAAGATGGTGCCGGCCTGGGTGTTGTCCCAGTCGGGCACCGCCTGGTCGTCGGCGATCCCGTAGCCGGCCGCCTCGACCGCGGCCTGGTAGCCCTCCTTGAAGAGGGTGGCGTTGTTGTCCGTCGGCGAGCCGTTGAGGAGGACGACGTCGCCCTCGGTGGTGTCGGCGTCCTGCAGGCACTGCACGAGGCCCTCGCCGATCGCGGTGCCGACCGCGACGTTGTCGAACGACACGTAGTACGCCGCCCCGCCGCCCAGGGTGAGCCGGTCGTAGTCGATGACGGGGATGCCCGCGGCCGTGGCGTCCGTGATGACGGCCGATCCGGTCTCGGAGTCCAGGTTGACGATCATGAGGACATCGACGCCCGCGTTGATCATGCCGTCGGCGATGGTCTGGAACTGCGCGGTGTCGCCCTCGGCGTTCTGGATGTCGTACTCGACGCCCGCCGCCTCGAACGCCTCCTCGAGGAACGGCCGGTCGGCCGTCTCCCACCGGGCGGAGGAGGCCGAGTCCGGGAGGATGACGCCGACCGTGCCGCCGCCTCCCTCGCCGCCGTCGTCACCGGTGTCCTCGGCGGTCTCCCCGCCGCCGGCCGCCGCCGTGTCGTCGGTGCCCTCGGCCTCGCCGTCGCCGCACGCGGCGAGCGCCAGCGTGACGACGGCTCCGGCCGCCATCACGACACTCAAGCGCCTGCTCATAGGGTGTCCTCCCGCTGCACTGAGGGACCCGGACGCCACGGGCGACCGGGCAACCGCTTCGTTGTGGCTCTGAACTTATGCCCGCCGGAACAGCGGTGGAAGGACCGACCCGTAACGTTTCCGCAACATCACTGACACGGTCCAGCCTGGTCACGCTCGCGTGTCGTCAGCGCGACACCAGTTGACGCAGGACGAACGGGAGGATTCCCCCGTTCCGGTAGTACTCCGCCTCGCCGGGGGTGTCGATGCGGACGACGGCGTCGAAGGTCACCGGCTCCCGGCCCTCGGCAGTCGCGGTCACGCGCACCGTCCGGGGGGTGGTGCCCTCGTTCAGCACGGTCACGCCCTCGACGGTGAACGCCTCGTCCCCTCGCAGGCCGAGGGACCGCGCTGACTCCCCGGCGGGGAACTGCAGCGGCAGCACCCCCATCCCGATGAGGTTCGACCGGTGGATCCGTTCGAAGCTCTCGGCGATGACCACCCGCACGCCGAGCAGCCGGGTGCCCTTGGCGGCCCAGTCCCGGCTCGAGCCGGAGCCGTACTCGGCACCGGCGAGGACGACCAGCGGGATCCCGGCCGCCGCGTAGTTCGTCGCGGCGTCGTAGATCGTCGCCTGCGTGCCACCCGCCGTGAAGTCCCGGGTGAACCCGCCGGTGACGCCGCTGAGGAGCTGGTTGCGCAACCGGATGTTCGCGAACGTGCCGCGGATCATCACCTCGTGGTTGCCGCGGCGGGAGCCGTAGGAGTTGAAGTCCTTCCGCTCGACGCCGTGGTCGGTGAGGTAGCGACCCGCGGGGCTGTCGGCCTTGATGGAGCCGGCCGGGCTGATGTGGTCGGTCGTCACGGAGTCGCCGAGCAGCGCCAGCACCCGGGCGCCGGTGATGTCCGTCACCGGCCGGGGGTCACGGGTCATGCCCTCGAAGTACGGGGGCCTGCGGACGTAGGTGGAGCCGGGGTCCCACGCGAAGGTGTCGCCGGTCGGGGTCGGCAGGGACCGCCACCGGTCGTCGCCGGCGAAGACGTCGGCGTAGCCGCGGGTGAACATGTCCTCGCTGATCGAGCTGTCGATGACGGCCTGCACCTCGTCCGGGGACGGCCACAGGTCGGAGAGCATGACCGGACGCCCCTCGGGATCGTGCCCGAGGGGCTCGGTCGCCAGGTCGACGTCCATCGTCCCGGCCAGGGCGTACGCGACGACCAGCGGCGGGGACGCCAGGTAGTTCATCTTGACGTCCGGGTTGATCCGGCCCTCGAAGTTCCGGTTGCCCGAGAGCACGGACGCCACGGCGAGATCGTTGTCGGCGACGGCCCGGCTGATCTCGGCGGGCAGGGGGCCGGAGTTCCCGATGCAGGTGGTGCACCCGTAGCCCACGAGGTGGTATCCGAGCTTCTCCAGGTACGGCACCAGCCCGGCGCGGTGGTAGTAGTCCATGACAACCTTGCTGCCCGGCGCCAGCGACGTCTTGACCCACGGCTTGCGATCCAGCCCGCGGTCGACGGCGTTGCGGGCCAGCAGGGCCGCGGCAATCATGACCTCGGGGTTCGAGGTGTTCGTGCACGACGTGATGGCGGCGATGACCACCGCCCCGTGGTCCAGCTCGGTCGCGGTGCCGTCGGCGAGCGTGACGGGGACCCGGCGGCGCGGTCGTTCCGGCCCCGAGGCGGGGGCGTCCGAGGCGGGGAACGACTCCTCGACGGCCTCGTCGGCACCGTTGTCGGCGTAGTCCGGCAGCACCCGCCGGAACGCCGCCTTCGCGTCCGTCAGGGCGATCCGGTCCTGCGGGCGCTTGGGGCCGGCGATGCTCGGCACCACGGTGGAGAGGTCGAGCTCGAGGTACTCGGAGTAGCGGGGCTCGACGTATCCGTCGGCGGCCGGGTCGTGCCACATGCCCTGGGCCCGGGCGTAGGCCTCGACGAGAGCGACCTGGGCCGGCGAGCGGCCGGTGAGCCGGAGGTAGTCCAGCGTCACGCCGTCGATCGGGAAGATCGCGCAGGTGGAGCCGAACTCGGGGCTCATGTTGCCGATCGTCGCCCGGTTGGCCAGTGGCACCTGCCCCACACCCGCGCCGTAGAACTCGACGAACTTCCCCACCACGCCCTGGCGGCGCAGCATCTCGGTGATGGTGAGGACGACGTCGGTCGCGGTCACCCCCGACGGGATGCTCCCGGTCAGCCGGAAACCCACCACCTGCGGGATGAGCATCGAGACCGGCTGGCCCAGCATCGCCGCCTCGGCCTCGATCCCGCCGACGCCCCAGCCGAGCACGCCGAGGCCGTTGATCATCGTGGTGTGGGAGTCGGTGCCGACGAGGGTGTCCGGGTAGGCGCGGCGGACCGTGGCGCCGTCGGCTCCGTCGACCTCGGCGACCATGACCCCGCGGGCCAGGTGCTCGAGGTTGACCTGGTGGACGATCCCGGTGCCGGGGGGCACGACGACGAAGCCCTCGAAGGCCGACTGGCCCCAGCGCAGGAACTGGTAGCGCTCGCGGTTGCGCTCGTACTCGATGGCGACGTTGACGTCGAAGGCGTCCGGCCGGGCGAAGGCGTCGACGATCACCGAGTGGTCGATGACCAGCTCGGCGGGAGCCAGCGGGTTGATCCGCGCGGGGTCGCCGCCGAGGTCGGCCATCGCCTCGCGCATGGTCGCGAGGTCGACGATGCACGGCACGCCGGTGAAGTCCTGCATGACGACCCTGGCCGGGGTGAACTGGATCTCCGTGTCCGGTTCGGCGGCGGGATCCCAGGACGCGATCGCCCGCACCTGCTCGGCGGTGACGTTCACGCCGTCCTCGGTGCGCAGCAGGTTCTCGAGGAGAATCCTGAGGCTGTACGGGAGGGAGGCGGTGCCGTCGACCGCGCCGACCCGGAAGATCTCGTACTCGGCGGCGTCGGCGGGTGCCTCCGAGCCACTGAGACGCAGGGTGTCGCGGGCACCGAACGAGTCGAGCGAGCGACCGGCGGAGACGGCCATGGCTCCTCCTGGGGTCGAGACCGGGGGGGGACCCCTCCATCTTGCCGGACCGCGGCGGGGGCCTCAGGCCGGGACCCGGGTGAGACCTGCCACGCACTCGACGTGGTGGGTCATCGGGAAGGCATCGAAGGCCCGCAGCGACGACAGCCGGTACCCGTGCTCGCGGAACCGGGCGATGTCGCGAGCCAGGGCGGCGGGGTCGCAGGCGACGTAGGCCACGGCCGCCGGGCTCAGCCCGGCCAACGCATCGACGACCGCCAGACCGGCTCCGGCCCGGGGCGGGTCCAGGACGACGCCGGCTCCGGCGGGCACCTCGCCCGCCGCCAGTGCGTCCTCGACCCGGGCGTGGACCAGGCGCACCCGGGGGACGTCGTGCAGCGAGCGGCGGGCGTCGGCGACCGCGCGCCCGTCCGCCTCGACGGCGACCACCTCGCCCTCGGTGCCGACGTCGGCCGCGAGGGCCGCTGCGAACAGCCCCACCCCCGAGTACAGGTCGGCCAGCCGGTCGCCGGGCGCGGGCCGCAGCACGTCACGGACCGCCGCCACGTACGCCTCGGGTGCCCCCGGGTGCGGCTGCCAGAAGCCCTCGTGGCTCACCCGCAGGCGGACGCCGACGCCCACCACGTCGTGGCCGACCCGGGCTCGGCCCCGGCGCAGCGGCGCCCCGTCCGGCCCGGCGGGGTCGACGACGAGTCCGGTGTCGGGGGGACGGCGCCAGCCGCGGGCGACGGCCCGGGCCGGGTCCGTCCCGGCACCCGGCACGACGCGGACCACCCGCCCGTCGTCGCCGACCGCGACCGAGACCTCCCGGACCCCCGGCCAGCGGGCTCCGGTCACTCCGGTGGCGAGCACGTCCGGGTGGGTGATCGGGCAGTCCTCGACCGGGACCACGTCGTGGGAGCGGTGGCGCCGGAACCCGAGCCGGCCACCCGGGCCCACCGCGAACCGGACCCGCCCGCGCCAGCGGAGCCCGTCCTCGGCACCGGGTCCCGGCAGCGCCTCCACGGTGACGGGCGGGATCTCGGCAGGATCCAGGCGCCCGATCCGGGCGAGGGCCTCGGCGACGACGGCCGCCTTCCAGCGGCGCTGGGCGGGCGGGGACACGTGCTGCAGGTCGCATCCGCCGCAGCCGCCCGGACCGGCGACCGGGCAGGGCGGCGTGACCCGGTCCGGCGAGGCGCGCAGGACCTCGACGGCGTCCGCCCGCCAGTACCGGTCGCGCTCGCCCCCCTCGGTGACCCGGATCCGCACCGTCTCGCCGGGCAGGGCGTGGCGGACGAAGACCACCCGCCCCGGCTCCCCGCCGTCGCCGGGCAGCCGCGCGACGGCGTGACCGCCGTGGGCGGGCGCGCCGACCTGCACGACGGCCTCCCCGCCGGCTTCCCCGCCGACCTCGGTGAGGTGCGGTCCGGTGGGCGGATCCCCGCTCACTCGGCCGGCTCCGTGCCCCGTGGGACGGCGGGCGCCGGCGGCTGCCCGTCGGGGTCGGTGAGCAACCAGGGCACCGAGACCACCATGACCCCGGGCGCCGCCTCGAGCCGGCTCTTCAGCCACAGCGTCGACTGGTTGTGGAGGAAGGACTGCCACCAGCGACCGACCACGTACTCCGGCACGAAGACCGTCACGGCGTCGCGGGGATGGCGGTGGCGCAGCTGCGTGACGTAGGTCATCAGCGGTCCGGTGATCTCGCGGTAGGGGGCGTCGAGCACCCGCAGGGGGACCGGGATCCGGCGGCGCTCCCACTCCTCGAGGACGGCGACCGCGGCCTCGGGCTCGACCGCCACCGTCACCGCCTCCAGCGTGGCCGGCCGGGTGGCCCGGGCGTACGCCAGGGCCCGCAGCACCGGCTTGTGCAGCCGCGACACCAGGACCACGGCGTGCACCCGGGCCGGCATCGTCTCGTGGGAGTCGTCGAGCGCCAGGCGGTCGGCGACGGTGTCGTAGTGGCTGCGCACCGCGCGCATGAACAGGTAAAGCCCGACCCCGGCGAGCACGGTCGCCCAGGCCCCGATGGGAATCTTCACGACGACGCTCACGAGGAAGACCGCTCCCGTGGACAGGGCCGCCACGGTGGCCAGGGCCAGCCTGCCGCGAGCCCCCCGGCGCGCCCGCGCCGTCGCCACCGCTGCCTCGCTCCGGAACCGCCGTGCCATGCCGAGCTGCGCCAGCGTGAACGACAGCAGCAACCCCAGCAGGTACAGGTCGACCAGGCGGCTCACGTCGGCCGTCACCGCAAGCAGCACGAGGACGGCGGCCACGGACAGGAACACGATCCCGTTCGTGTACGCCAGGCGGTCCCCCCGGTGGGCCAGCTGGCGGGGCGCGTACCGGTCGTTCGCCAGCACGGCCGCCAGCAGCGGGAACCCGTTGTACGCACTGTTCGCCGCGCCGAGCAGAACTCCCACGGTGGCCACCACCATGAGAGGGACGGCCGCGCTGCCGGCCCCCCAGACCGCGCTCGCGAGCTGGGGCAGCAGGCTCTCCTGGGTCGCGTTCTCGCAGTCCGGGAGGTTGGCGAAATCGCACGGACTGGGGGCGAGCCGGACGTCGGCCACCCCGGCCAGGGTGATGACGCCCCCGAACAGGGCCACGGTGATGGCGCCGACGACGAGCAGCGTCGTCGCAGCGTTGCGCGCCTGCGGCGGGCGGAACGACGGCGTCCCGTTGGAGATCGCCTCGACTCCCGCCAGCGCGGCCCCGCCGCTGACGAACGCCCGCAGCACGAGCGGGACGAGCAGCAGCCACGACTCCGAGGGGACGGTGTCCGCGAGGACGAGGTCCGCGCTCGGCGCCCGCGGGGTGTCCCCCAGACCGGCCCGGACCAGGCCCACCGCGACCGTCACCGCCACCACGAGCACGAACCCGTACACCGGAACCATGGCCGCCCAGCCCGCCTCGCGGCGACCGCGCAGGTTGACGAGCATGACGAGCAGCACCGCCGCGATCGCCAGGATGAGCTCGTACCCGCGGAGCGCGGGCAGCACGCCGACGACGGTCTGGGCGGCCGCTGCCGTCGACACCGCGACCGTGAGGACGTAGTCGACGGTGAGAGACGCGGCGGTCACCGTGCCCGCCCGGGGTCCCAGGTTCTCGCTCGCCGCGGCGTAGGAGCCGCCCCCTCCCGGGTACGCCCGCACCACCTGGCCGTAGGAGACGACCACGATGGTCACCACGAGGCAGACGGCCAGGGCGACCGACGGCGCGAGGGCCAGCAGGGCCACCCCGCCGAGGGCGAGGACGAGCACCAGCTCCTGGCCGGCGTAGGCGACCGACGACACGGGGTCGGAAGCGAACACCGGCAGGGCGAGCCGCCTGGGCAGCAGCGTGCGCTCCGCCTCTCCCGAGGAGCGGGCCCTGCCCAGGAGCATCCGCTTGGGAACATCGAACACCGACGGCACGTGCGGGAGCGTAGGCAATCGCGCACTACCGTGCTCGCGTGCACTTCGTGGTCATGGGGTGCGGCCGGGTCGGCGCCCGGATGGCCCACGACGTGGAGCAACTGGGTCACACGGTCGCCGTCATCGACCAGGACCCGCACGCGTTCCGGCGGCTGCCCGCCGGCTTCAGTGGCGAACGCGTCACCGGGGTGGGCTTCGACCGGGACACCCTGGTGACGGCCCGCATCGAGGAGGCGTACGCGTTCGCGGCCGTGAGCAGTGGGGACAACAGCAACATCCTCGCCGCGCGGACCGCCCGCGAGACCTACGGGGTCGAGCGGGTGGTGGCCCGGATCTACGACCCCGGCCGGGCCGCCGTCTACCAGCGTCTCGGAATCCCCACCGTCGCCACCGTGCCGTGGACGTCGGAGCAGATGCTCCGGCGGCTGCTGCCGACCGACTCCTCCCCCGAGTACACCGACCCCACCGGCGGCGTCTCGCTGGTCGAGCTGCCGTTCACGGCGTCGTGGATCGGTCACCGGATCAGTCGCCTGGAGGCCGCCGCGGCGGTGCGCGTCGCCTACGTCCTGCGCCTGGGGTCGGCGGTCTTCCCCGAGCCCGACACCGTCCTGCAGGACGGCGACGTCGTCCACGCCCTGATCCGGTCGGGCAGGGGCCGGGCCGCGGAAGCGGTGGCTCAGGCCGGGCCCGGCTGACCGGCGCCGTCGGGATCGCCGGACGGGTCACCCCTACGAGTCGAGGAGCGCCGATGCGCGTCGTCATCGCCGGAGCAGGCAGCGTGGGGCGGTCCATCGCCCGTGAGCTCACCGGCAAGGGGCACGAGGTGCTGCTGCTGGACCGGGACGAGGCCGCCATCAAGCCGCACCGCGTCCCCGAGGCCCGGTGGCTGCTCGCCGACTGCTGCGAGCTGGCGCGTCTCGCCGAGGCCGATCCCGCCGGTTGCGACGTCCTCGTGGCCGCCACCGGCGACGACAAGGCCAACCTCGTGGTGTCGCTGCTGGCCAAGACCGAGTTCGGGGTCCCCCGCACGGTCGCCCGGGTGAACAACCCCAAGAACGAGTGGATGTTCGACGCGAACTGGGGTGTGGACGTGGCGGTCTCGACCCCACGGCTGATGACGGCGCTGGTGGAGGAGGCCGTCGAGATCGGGGACCTGGTGCGGCTGTTCTCGTTCACCTCGTCCCGGGCGGAGCTGGTCGAGTTCACGCTGCCGCTGGACTCCCCCGTCGTCGGCACCGTCCTGCGTGACGTGACGTGGCCGCCGGACACGGTCCTCACCTGCATCCTGCGGGACCGGATCCCGCTGGCCCCGACGCCCCACGACACCCTGGAGGGCGGCGACGAGCTGCTGTTCGTCACCGTCACCGACTCCGAGGCGGAGCTGGCGCACTTCCTGGCCACGCCGCGGGCCGACCGGCCCGCCCCGTGACCACCCCCGCCGAGGTCGCCGCGGCCGCTCGGGAGGCACGCCGGCGGATCGGCGCCCGCGTCCGGCGGACCGGGATCGACCGGGTCGGTCCCCTGCTGGTCAAGGCAGAGCACCGGCAGGACACCGGGTCGTTCAAGATCCGCGGCGCCCTGGCGGCCCTGTCCGCGCACCCCGGGATCCCCGTGGTCGCGGCCTCGTCCGGCAACCACGGCCTCGGGGTCGCCCACGCCCTGTCGGTCCTCGGCGGCGAAGGCGTGGTCGTGGTGCCCCGCGGCGCCTCGGCGCGCAAGGTGGGGGCGATCGCGGCGCTGGGGGTCGAGGTGCACGAGGTCGACGGGGACGGCCTGGCCGCCGAGCTGGCGGCCCGGGAACTCGCGCGGCGGACGGGCGCCCGCTACGTCTCGCCGTACAACGACCCGGACGTCGTGGCGGGCCAGGCGACCCTCGGGCTGGAGCTCGGGGAGCAGTTCGCCGAGCAGGGCTGGGCGCCGCCGGACGAGGTCGTCGTCGCCGTCGGCGGCGGCGGCCTGATCGCCGGGGTGGCCTCGGTCCTCGCCGAGGCGTGGCCCGGGACTCGGGTCGTCGGCGCGTCCCCGGCGGTGGACGCGGCGATGGCGGCGTCCGTCGCCGCCGGCGAGGTGGTGGCCGTCGACGCCGGGCCCACCCTCTCGGACGGGACGGCCGGGGGCGTGGAGCCCGGGGCGATCACACTGGCGCTGTGTGCCGAGCTGGTGGACGAGTGGTGCCTGGTCGGCGAGGCCGACATCGCGCGCACCATGCGCGCGGCGGCGGACGCCTATGCCGTGGTCGAGGGCGCCGCCGCAGTGGCGCTGGCCGCCGCCGAGCGGCGGGCCGGGGCGGGCGCGGGCACGGTGCTCGCGGTGTCGTGCGGGGGCAACGTGGCGCCGAAGGTGCTGGACAGGGTCACGGCATTGTCGGATTGCCGCTGGTCAGCAGTTTGATGATCTTGGCTGGTCGTCTGTCGTGGTGGCGTAGCCCGGCGGTGATGTTGGTGGCGCCGGTCAGGCGGAGCAGGCTGGGGGCACCTCCCGCCCCGCGGAGCGGG
>JBHJOS010000168.1:0-6927 GCA_050329415.1 Kineosporiaceae bacterium | reverse complement strand
CAGCGGCCGAAGACGTTCTTCTCGACGTTCACCCAGACCGGCTGCACCCGCGTCCAGTTCTTCGAGTACAAGCAGTCGACGATGGATTTCGGGCAGGGGACGCGGACCGGCTGCCTGTTCTACGAGTTCGGCTGCCGGGGGCCGATGACGCACTCCCCGTGCAACCGGATCCTGTGGAACCGCCAGTCGTCGAAGACCCGGTCCGGCCAGCCGTGCACCGGGTGCACCGAGCCGGGGTGGCCGCACGGCGACCTCATGCCGGGCACGGTGTTCAAGACCCAGAAGATCGCCGGCAGCGTGCCGCGGGAGGTCCCCTTCGGCACCGACCACCTCACGTACATGGCCCACGCGGCCGCGGCCAAGGTGGCCGCCCCGCAGTGGTCCAAGGACGACATGTTCGTCGTCTGACACGAGCGAGCGAGAGCAGGGAGCAGCAATGACCAGCACCATGGACCTGCACGTCAGCCCGCTCGGTCGGGTCGAGGGCGACCTGGACGTCAAGGTGACGCTGACCGACGGCGTCGTCACCGACGCCTGGACCACGGCCGGCATGTTCCGCGGCTTCGAGATGATCCTCCGAGGCAAGGACCCGCAGGCCGGGCTCATCGTGACCCCGCGGATCTGCGGGATCTGCGGCGGCAGCCACCTGTACAAGGCGGCCTATGCCCTCGACACCGCCTGGGCCACCCACGTGCCCGAGAACGCCACCCGGGTCCGCAACGTCGCCCAGGCCTGCGAGACCCTGCAGTCGATCCCGCGGTGGTTCTACGCGATCTTCGCCATCGACCTCACGAACAAGCGCTACGCCCGGACGCCGTCGTACGCCGAGGCGGTGCGGCGGTTCGCGCCCTTCGTCGGCACCTCGTACGAGAAGGGCGTCACCCTGTCGGGCAAGCCCGTCGAGATCTACGCCATCTACGGTGGGCAGTGGCCGCACTCCTCGTTCATGATTCCCGGCGGTGTGATGTGCGCGCCGACGCTGTCCGACGTCACCCGGTCGATCTCGATCCTCGAGTACTGGAAGAACGAGTGGCTCGAGAACACCTGGCTGGGGGGTTCCGTCGAGCGGTGGCTGGAGAACCGGACCTGGGCCGACGTCGAGGCCTGGGTCGAGGAGTCGGACTCCCACTACAACTCCGACTGCGGGTTCTTCATCCGGTACGCGAAGGAGGTCGGCCTCGACCGCTACGGCGCCGGCTGGGGCGACTTCCTCTCGACGGGCACGTACTTCCAGCCGGACCTGTACACCGACCCCACCATCGACGGGCGCAACGACGCCCTCGTCTCCCGGGCCGGGATCTTCGCCCGCGGCGAGTACCTCGACTTCGACCAGGCCCGGGTCCGCGAGGACGTCACCCATTCCTTCTACCGGGGCACCGGCTCGCTGCACCCCTTCGAGGGCGAGACCGACCCCATCGACCCGGCCCAGGGGGCGGCGCAGGACAAGTACTCGTGGGCGAAGGCGCCCCGCTACGACGTCCCCGGGCACGGCACGATCCCGCTCGAAGCCGGACCGCTGGCGCGCCAGGTGGTGGCCGGTCGCGAGACCACGGCCGCCCACCAGGACCACGACCCGCTGTTCCGGGACGCGATCGACACCGTGGGCCCCAGCGTGATGATCCGGGTCATGGCCCGGATGCACGAGGCGGCGAAGTACTACACGTGGGTCCGCCGCTGGCTGGACGAGCTCGACCTGCACGAGAAGTTCTACGCCAAGCCCGCCGAGCCGGAGTCCGGGCGCGGCTTCGGGTCGACCGAGGCCGCCCGCGGTGCGCTGTCCGACTGGATCGTCCTGGAGAACGGGAAGATCGAGAACTACCAGGTCGTCACCCCGACGGCCTGGAACGTCGGCCCGCGCGACTCCGCGGCCACGATCGGACCGATCGAGAAGGCGCTGGTCGGCACGCCGATCGAGAACACCGCAGACCCCGTGGAGCTGGGGCACGTCGCGCGGTCGTTCGACTCGTGCCTGGTATGCACGGTCCACGCCTATGACGGGCGGACCGGCAAGCAGCTGTCCCGCTTCACCCTCGGCGGCGTGTGACGGGCGCACCGCCGGCGCCCGACGTGGCCCCCGTCGCCGTCATCGGCTGCGGCAACCTGCTGCGCGGCGACGACGCCGTCGGCCCGCTGGTGGTGCGTCACCTGTGGGAGCGGGGCGTCCCGGACGGCGTGGAGCTGGTCGACGGCGGCACGGCGGGGATGGACGTCGCCTTCAAGATGCGGGGCCGACGACGCGTGGTGATCGTCGACGCCTCGTCGACCGGCGCCGAGCCCGGCACGGTGTTCCGGGTGCCGGGCGAGGAGGTGGTCGACGACCTGCCGGACCTCACCGGGCTGCACCTGCACGCCTTCCGGTGGGACCACGCGCTGGCGTTCGGGCGGTGGCTGCTCAAGGACGCCTTCCCCCGGGAGGTCGTCGTCGTGCTGGTGGAGGCGGCCGACACCACGCCGGGCGCGGACCTGTCGCCACCGGTGCAGGCCGGGCTGGAGCGAGCGATCGAGATCGTCCTCGACGAGGCAGCCCGGGCACTGCCCGAGGTCCGCCGGTGACCGGTCCGCGATGGCGGACGAGCCCGAGACCAGTGCCGTCCTCGGCAGCGAGGTCTCCCGGGACCGCGGGGGCTGGTGGGTCGAGCTGACGATCGGGTTCGCGAGCGAGGCCGGTGCCGAGGTGGTCCGCCGCCGGATCGGGCCCTACCTCACCGAGCGCGCCGCCCGCGTCGCGGCTCCGCTCATCGCGAGGGCCGCCGGGCGAGAGGGCCCGCCGCCGACGAGCTGGTGAGCGGGCGCCCCAGGCCTCGCGCGCTCCTTACAAGATCCGCGATTCGTCAATCGCAGCTACCGCGATGCGTAAGGCATAGTTGCCGCGATGCGGAAACCCGAGTTGCCGCGATGCGTCAACTAGACTCCCACCATGGCGGTGATACCTCGCCACCTCACGCCGGTGGTGGCCGAGTACCTCGAGACGTTCCGGGTCGTCGTCCTCGGGGGGGCTCGTCAGGTCGGCAAGACGACCATGGTCCTCGACCTCCTCGATCTGCCCGGAGCCCGCTACGTCACCCTGGACGACGCTGCGACGCTGGCACGGGCGCGGGACGACCCGGCCGCCGTGCTCGACGTCGGCGGTGACGTCGTCGTCATCGACGAGTACCAGCGGGCGGGGCCCGGACTGCTCATGGCCATCAAGGCCAAGGTGGATCGCGACGACCGCCGGGGCCAGGTCCTGCTCACCGGGTCTGCCGGGTACGAGGCGTCCACCGCGGTCGCCGAGAGCCTGGCCGGGCGAGCCGGGAAGGTCGTCGTCTGGCCGCTCTCCGCCGGCGAGATCCTCGGCCGGCCCGAGAACTTCGTCGACGACGTCTTCGCGCCCGATCGCTGGCCCGGGCCGGAGAGCGAGGCGCTGTCGCGGTCGGACCTCGTCGAGACCCTCCTCCGGGGTGGGTTCCCGGAGGTCGTCACGCAGGATCTCAACGCACGAGCCCGCGGCCGGTGGTTCTCGGACTACCTCGCTCAGGTGGTCGCCCGGGAGGCCGTCCGCCCGGTCGCGGACGTCCGGCTCGAACGCGAACTGCGACAGCTGGCCCAGTTGATGGCGGCCATGTCCCCCGGAGACCCGTCCCCCGCCGGACTTGCCTCGGACACCGGCCTGTCCCGGCCGACCGTGACGTCCTACCTCGCCCTGCTCGACGCTCTCCACGTCACGCACTCCGTGCCCGCGTGGGCGGTCTCGGCGACGACCCGGGCGCGCCGGCGCCCCAAGTCCGTCATGGTCGACTCCGGCCTGGCCGCTCACCTCGCGGGTCTCGGTCCCGAGGCGTTCGGCCCCGCCGCGGACGGCGTCGCCGCCGGACGGCTGCTGGAGACGTACGTGATCGGCGAGGTTGCCCGCCAGTGCGGGTGGGCCGAGCGGGACGTCGAACTCCTCCACTACCGGGATCGCGAGGGCCGGGAGATCGACATCGTCCTGGAGGACCGCCGCACCGCGAAGATCGTCGGCATCGAGGTCAAGCTCACCTCGAATCCCACGACCCGTCACGTCCGGTGGCTGGCGTGGCTGAGGGACCTGCGGCCGGAGTCGTTCGTCACCGGCGTGCTCATCCACGCCGGTCCCCAGACCCTCCCGATGGGCGACCGGTTGTGGGCCGTCCCGGTGAGCCGGCTGTGGGCAGCCCCGTGACGGCGGACCTGTCGCCGCCGGTCCAGGCGGGTCTGGAGCGAGCCGACGAGGTCGTGCTCGACGAGGCGGCCCGGGCACTGCCCGAGGTGCCCCGGTGCCGGTGACCGGGTGCCGTTGACATGCCGGGCGAGGAGGAGGCCGGTGCCGTCCTCGGCAGCGAGATCTCCCGCGACCGCGGGGTCACCATGAACCTGTCGGACGGCACCCAGCTGCAACTACCGGACCTCGTCGTCGAAGCCATCGCCGACGTGGTGCAGCGGTTGGCCGCCGGCAGCGGTGTCGTCGTCTCGTCCGTGGATGAGCACGTGACCACCGGCAGGGCGGCAGCCATGCTCGGCGTCTCGCGCACCTACGTCGCGCGCCTCCTGGACGAGGGTCGTCTCCCCTACGAGTACCGCGGAACACATCGGAGGATCCCCGTGACAGCGGTCATCGCCTACCTGGACGAGAGACGGCAGCAGGCCGCAGCGGCGCTCGACGACATCAGTCGCCTGTCGCGCGAGGCCGGGATGTACGACGACGACTTCTGACACGCCGGGGTCGCGCATGGGCCGGTGCGGGACGGGCGCAGGCTCCTACCGTGAGCCCTCGTGGGGTACCGGGGGTTCCTTGGCGCCGATGTGCTCGTTCCGGCTCGGGTCCGCGACGTCCTGTTGAGCCTCCGACGACCCGGAGGTCGTCCGACGACTCCTCCAGCGGTGCCGCCGCCAGGGGTGGCGGGCGGCACACGAGACCTTGGCGGAGGCTTCCAGCACGCACCGCGGCCGCAGCGAGGGGCTCGACTCGGCCTCGACCCGCTGAGGTTTCACGGAGCGCCAGGTCACGCAGCTCGCGGATGACGGCGACCATCGCCACGGAGACGCGCCACGAGGTATTGGTGAGCCTGGCGCGGGATACCGGACACGAGCTGGGGCCAGGGCCAGGGGGGCCGACACGTTCACGGCGAGCACGCGCGTGACGGCGGCCGCGGGGACGTCCGCGAGCGGCGGCAGCGGCGTCGCGCCGGGGTCGCTGGCGTTGTTGACGAGGGCGTCGAGCCGGGCACGCCCGAGCCGACGGTCCCCGGGTCACACGGCTCAACTCGGTACCTTGGTGACCATGCATCTCCAGGCGGTCCCCAGTCGCATGCCCACAGTCCCAAGCGACCCGGCCGCCGCCCTCGACCATCTCCTGGGTGAGGGCGTGACGTGGGGTGACTCGTCAGTGTGGCTGCCGCGACTGCCCGCCGGGAGCGTCGACCTGTTCTTCACCTCCCCGCCGTACGCCGACCAGCGCGCCTACAGCCGCATCCACCCGGACCGCTACGTCGAGTGGTTCCTGCCGTTCGCCCGAGCGATGTACGAGGCCACGAACGATACCGGCTCTCTCGTGATCAACATCAAGAACAGAGTCGCCAAGGACGGACCCCTGCGCGGCCAGCGACACCCCTACGTGTTCCAGCTCGTAGTCGCATTGCAGAACATGGGGTGGCGGTGGATCGAGGAGTACATATGGCAGAAGCCGAACGCGATCCCCGGAAGGTTCGGGCCCCGTACCAAAGATGCGTTCGAACACGTCTTCCACTTCGCTCGGGGAGCCAAGCCGTACTTCGACCTGGACGCGGTGCGCGTGCCCTACAAGACTGCCCCCGACGAGATCGAGCGCCGCAAGTTGGACACCAACGGTCGGCGCAACACGGAGGCCGGATTCGGCCGTGACCGTGTGTCAACCTATAAATACGGTGGGGCAGATCCCGGCAATGTCATCGCCGTCAGCCAGACCTACAACCAGCACCGGAGCGTGGCGCACACTGCACCCATGCCGGAAGGGCTGGCCGAGTTCTTCATCAAGGCGATGAGCCCGGTCGGCTCCGTGGTGATCGACCCCTTCGCGGGGGGAGGAACCACCGCCGTCGCCGCACGCTTTCTTGGACGGCAGGCCGGCGGACTTGAGCTCCACGAGGAGTTCGCCGTCGAGGCCCGACGCCGCCTCGCTGCGAACGTCGCCGAAACACCCGGCCGACTCGTGTTCGCCGGCTGATGAGCACCATCGACGAGACTGTCCGCCGCATCGTCGAGGCATCCACCTGGGACCAACGCGTGGCACAGATCCGGCTCGTCAGCCAGAACCATGGCACAGCACAGCACCAGGAGGTCTTCGCCAGGGTGGCGCGCGAGGTCTACGTGCCTCACCTCGCCCCTGACTTCGCCTACGTTCACTCCGCAGAGTTCTACAACCTGACCGCTTTCCAGGCCGCGTATGCTGCGGCCGCCGAGGCGACCAACGACTTCACCGATGTCCGTGAGACGACTCTGACCGCCGCCATCGAGGCGGACCCGCGAATGCTCCTGGCCCTCCGCACGATCCTCGGGCTGGTTTCGAAGGAGTTCGCCCAGTCGACCCACCTGGTGTCCGAACCACTCGGGATGAGACCACTGAGCGCCAGCAAGGTCGACGCGATGGAACGCAACGGCACCCCGATTACGACCGACCAGGCGATGATCGTCGCCCGAACCATCCTGCGCGTCATGGACGGCTCCTTGTTCGGAGACCCACCCGGGGACTTGCACCGGAAGCAGGAGAAGTACGACACTGCGCACGGCTGGGACACGGTGCGCAGCCTCGCGCGCGAAGGCGTGCCCTACGCCGCCTTTCTGCACCAGCGGCACTACGGAGGTGCGTTCCGCCAGCTCCTCGATGCCACTTCGACCCGCCGCGGGAATCTTCTTGAGGACGGGGTGGAGGAGCTGTTCATCGCGCACGGCATC
>JBHJOS010000068.1:0-3890 GCA_050329415.1 Kineosporiaceae bacterium | reverse complement strand
CGTGGGCGCGCTGGCCGTCACGGTCGAAGACCATGACGAGTTCGGCGGGTCCGTCCAGGGCGCTGACGGAGTGGGGGGTCATCGTCGTGAACTCGGCCGCCTCGCCGGTCTCGACGTCGATCTCCCGATCGCCGAGCCACAGTCGCACCCGCCCCTCGAGCACGACGAACCAGTCATGACCCGGATGGACGCGCTGGCCGGGCCTGCTCCGCGAGGGCTCGAGGCGCATCTTGACCGCCATCGTTCGCCCGTCGGGCCGGCTCAGGGGCCACGTCGTCCGCGTCCCGGAGCTGTGGCGCACCGGGCGGATGACCACGTCGTCGTCCCCGGGCACCTCGAAGAGCACGTCGAGGCTGATCTGCAGGGCGTGGGCGAGCGGCACCAGCACGTCGAGGCCGAGCGTGCGCTTGCCGGTCTCGACCCGGCTGATGGTCGACGGGCTGAGGTTGGTGCGTTCGGCGAGCTCGTCGAGGGAGTACCCCATCGTGGTGCGCAGGGTGCGCAACCGGGTACGGGCCAGACGCTCCAGGTCCGCCGCGTCGCCCACACGGTCATCGTGGTGTGGTCTTGCGACTTCTGCAAGTCGCCTTTCACGGTCGTCGGCCGGGGACGTACGGTCCTCGACATGGCTGATCATTCGGTGCATCCCACCGTCGAACGACACTGCGACGTCGCGGTGATCGGCGGGTCGGCCGCGGGTCTGGCCGCCGCCCTCCAACTCGCTCGCCAGCGGCGAACGGTCCTCGTCGTCGACGACGGCACGCCGCGCAACGCACCCGCCGAGCACATGCACGGGTATCTCGGCCGGGAGGGGGCGTCGCCCTCGGAACTCGTGGAAATCGGACGCGAGGAGGTCCGCAGCTACGGCGGCGAGATCCTGCCCGGCCGAGCCCTGGCCGTCCGGCGCCGGGACGAGGGCAGGTTCCGGGTGGACCTCACCGGTGGCCATGGCCTCGTGGCGCGTCGGGTGCTGGCCGCCACCGGGACCGTCGATGTCCTGCCCGACATCGAGGGGCTAGCCGAACACTGGGGACGGGACGTGATCCACTGCCCGTTCTGCCACGGCTTCGAGGTGCGCGACCAGCGCCTGGTCCAGATCGTCACCCACGCCATGGGACTGCACCCGACCCCGCTGCTCCGGCACCTGACCGACCGCCTCACGGTCGTCCTGCACGGTGCCGACGGTGCCGACGTCGAGGCCTTGGAGGCCGCCGGCACGTCCATCGTCCGGGACCGCGTCCGCAGGATCGTGAACCGGCCCGAGGGCGGGGTGGCGGGCGTCGAACTGGCCGGCGGTCGCACCCTCGGGGCCGACGCCGTGGTCGTGGGCCCCCGGTTCCGCGCCCGGGCCGAGGTGTTCGGACCTGCGGGGGTGACGGCCACCCCGCACCCCACCGGCCTTGGGGACGCGGTCGAGGTCGACCAGGCGGGCCGGACCGCCGTCCCGGGGCTCTTCGCCGCCGGCAACCTGACCGACCCGAGCATGCAGGTCCTGCAGGCCGCCGCCCACGGCAGCCGGATCGGCGCCATGGTCGCCTTCAGCCTCGCCGACGACGACCTGGCCGCCGCCGTCCGGACCTCGGGCGCCGAGACCGACTGGGACCACCGCTACGGCGGCGAGGACCCGATGTGGAGCTCCCACCCCAACGGCACCCTGGTCCGTGAGGCCGGGCGCCTGGCGCCCGGGCGAGCACTCGACGTGGGCGCCGGTGAGGGCGCCGACGCCCTCTGGCTGGCCGAGCAGGGCTGGGAGGTCACCGCCTGCGACATCTCCGGCAACGCCCTCGCCCGGTTGCAGGGCGAGGCCGACCATCGAGGTCTGCCTGTCCGGTGCCGGCGGGTCGACGCCAACGACCCCGACGCCTTCGGCCCCGACACCTACGACCTGGTCTCCCTGCAGTACGGCTCGTTCCCTCGCACCCCGGACCGGCGCGGCCTGGCCAACCTGCTGGGCGCGGTGGCGCCGGGCGGCACGCTCCTCGTCGTGGGCCACGACCTCACGCCCAGGCGCGAGCCCACGGACGTGGCCGCGCAGACCTGGATGTTCGACCCCGGGGCCTACGTCGGTGTCGACGAGATCGCCACCGCCCTCCGCGACGCCGGAACCTGGACGGTCGAGGTCCACGAGACCCGGCCCCGACCGCCGGGGGCGGCCTCCACCCACCATGTGGACGACGTCGTGCTGCGGGCCACGAAGCAGCCGACCTGACCCTGTCGGCGCCGAGCCGGCGCCGGGACGCCTGCCGTTCCGGCCGCGCGCGAGGCGCGGCCCCGTCACGCCCCCGTCGGTCGACGGCGGCAGGCGAGGACGCCGGACCGGTGCCCGGTGACCACGTGGGTGGCGGTGCCGGCGACGGCCTCGACCGGGTCCCCGGTGCGGACGGTCCACGCCGGGCGGAGCTGGTTGCCGGGGGCGGTGCGGGCGTCCAGGCGCCACAGCGCGAGGTCCCCGGCGGCGTCCCCGGTCGCCAGCGCCCGGGTCGTCGAGACGGCCGGGACCCAGCTGATGGCACGCACCGGACCTCGGTGGCCCACGGCCAGGGCGGCCTGCCGGCCCATCGGCCCGGCGCCGGAGAAGTCCCACAGGGCGACGGCGTCCCCGCCGTCGCAGGCCAGCCACCGTCCCGCCGGTTCGAACGTCAGCCGGGACACGGTCGCGGGGAACCCGCTCATCCGGAAGTCCCCGCCCGCGGGGACCTTCCACCCGTGGAGGGTGGCGTCCTGGCTGCCGCCCACGACCCACCGGCCGTTCGGCGAGACCGCGACGCCCGCGATCGCCCCGGGGGCGCGCAGGTGCTCGACGAGTTGGTCGGTGGCCGGCTCGTGGAGAGTGACGCCCTGGTACGCGGCCGCGGCCACCCGGCGGCCGTCGGGACGCAGGAAGGCCAGCCCGGCCACGGTGCTGGCCAGTTCGGGTGAGGTCCATCGCACCTCGCCGTCGCGGCTCAGGAGGTGGCATCGCCGGCCGTCCCCGACGACGACGTCCCGCGAGTGAGCCGCCCAGGCCGCGGACCCGCACCACCGGGTCGGCCGGTCGGCGAGCACCCGGTCGTCGGCGAGGTCGAACACCGCGACCCGGCTCCCGCCGCCGGCCGCGGCCCGGGTCCCGTCCGGGCTCACCGCCAGCGTCAGCAGCGGGTCCCCGAGGTGCAGGCGTCGGCGGATCCGCCCGTCGCGGTCCACGACGACGAGGACGCCCTCCGAACCGCCCGCGACGACCCCGCCGTCGTCCAGAGCGGTCAGGTGCGTCACCGGCTCCCCGAGGTCCAGCGTCCAGGCCAGGGCCGTCTCGGACGATCCGGACACCGTGGCCGACGTCATCGGGCGCCCACCGGCTGCGGCGTCAGGCAGGCCCGGAAGCTCGACTCCAGCTCGGCCCGGTCCAGCCGGCGACCGATGAACACCATGCGGTTGGTCCGCCGTTCGCCGTCGCGCCAGGGTGCGCCCAGCTCGCCGTCGTGGAGCATGTGGACGCCCTGGAACACGTAGCGCTGGTCGGTCCCGGCGAGGTTGAGGACGCCCTTGCTGCGGAAGATGTCGGCTCCCTTCTCGGCGAGCAGCTGACCCAGCCACTTGTTGAGCCGCGGCACGTCGACGGTGCCGTCGACCTCGACGCCGACGCTGGTGACCGACTGGTCGTGCTGGTGCTCGGCGTTCGGGTCGAGGAACTCGGGCTCGTCGGCGAGCACCCGGTCGAGGTCGAAGGCGTGGACGTCGAGGACCTCGGCCAAGTCGACGTCGCACCGGACGGCGGTGGTGACGGGGACGCCGGCGTTGATCGCGCGGACCCGCGCCGTCACGAGGTCCACGTGGGCGTCGTCGACCAGGTCCCGCTTGTTGAGGATGATCCGGTCGGCGAAGGCGACCTGCTCGACCGCCTCGTTCTCGAC
>JBHJOS010000037.1:0-16545 GCA_050329415.1 Kineosporiaceae bacterium | reverse complement strand
ACGGCCCCTTCCATCTGCAGCTCGATGAGCTTGTTGAGCTCGAGGGCGTACTCCATGGGCAGCTCGCGGGCGATCGGCTCGATGAACCCGCGGACGATCATGGCCATCGCCTCGTCCTCGGGCATCCCGCGGGACATCAGGTAGAAGAGCTGGTCGTCGCTCACCTTCGACACCGTCGCCTCGTGGCCCATCGACACGTCGTCCTCGCGGACGTCGACGTAGGGGTAGGTGTCGGACCGGCTGATGGTGTCGACGAGCAGGGCGTCGCAGCGGACCGTGGAGGCGCTGTGGTGGGCGCCCTCGAGCACCTGGACGAGGCCCCGGTAGGACGTCCGGCCGCCGCCACGGGCGATGGACTTCGACACGATGGACGACGAGGTGTGGGGCGCGGCGTGGACCATCTTGGCGCCGGCGTCCTGGTGCTGGCCCGCACCCGCCATGGCGACGGACAGGGTCTCACCCTTGGCGCGCTCGCCCATGAGGAAGACCGCCGGGTACTTCATCGTCACCTTGGAGCCGATGTTGCCGTCGATCCACTCCATCGTCGCGCCCTCGCGCGCGACCGCACGCTTGGTCACGAGGTTGTAGACGTTCGTCGACCAGTTCTGGATCGTCGTGTACCGGACCCGGGCGTCCTTCTTCACGATGATCTCCACCACGGCGGAGTGCAGCGAGTCCGACTGGTAGATCGGCGCGGTGCAGCCCTCGACGTAGTGCACGTAGGAGCCCTCGTCGGCGATGATGAGCGTCCGCTCGAACTGGCCCATGTTCTCGGTGTTGATGCGGAAGTAGGCCTGGAGCGGGATCTCGACGTGGACGCCCGGCGGCACGTAGACGAACGACCCGCCGGACCACACCGCGGTGTTGAGGGCGGCGAACTTGTTGTCGCCGGCCGGGATCACCGAGGTGAAGTACTCGCGGAACACGTCCTCGTGCTCGCGCAGGCCGGTGTCGGTGTCGAGGAACAGCACGCCCTTCGCCTCCAGGTCCTCACGGATCTGGTGGTAGACGACCTCGGACTCGTACTGGGCGGCGACGCCGGCGACGAGGCGCTGCTTCTCGGCCTCGGGGATGCCGAGGCGGTCGTAGGTGGTGCGGATGTCGTCGGGCAGCTCGTCCCAGCTGGCGGCCTGCTTCTCGGTCGAGCGCACGAAGTACTTGATGTTGTCGAAGTCGATGTCGCCGAGGTCCGACCCCCAGGTCGGCATCGGCTTGCGGCCGAACAGCCGCAGGCCCTTGAGGCGGAGCTGGAGCATCCAGTCGGGCTCGCCCTTGCGGGCCGAGATGTCGCGGACCACGTCCTCGTTGAGGCCGCGGCGGGCGTTGACACCGGCCGCGTCGGAGTCGGCCCACCCGTAGCGGTAGCGGTCGAGGCCCTCCAGTTCCGGCGGGACTGGCACGGCGGCAGTGCCCGCCGGGGGGGTGAGGTCCGGAGCTGTGGTCATGGAGTCTCTCCTCGGACGGGGTCGACGGGGGCTGGTCTCGGGTGGGCTGCGGGCGGCGCGGGGACGAACGTCGTGCACACGTGGTCGCCGTGGGCGATCGTGGCCAACCGTTGCACAGGGGTCCCGACGAGGCGGGAGAAGGCCTCCGTCTCCGCCTCGCACAGGCCGGGGTAGGCATCGGCCAGGGTGTGGACCGGACAGTGCCCCTGACAGATCTGGACGCCGAGCGGGCCCGGGAGGTTCCCGGTGTCCCCGGGCTGTCCGCGGGGCGGCTCCACGTCCCGGGCCTCGGCCGCGAAGCCGTCCTCGCCCAGGGCGTCCGCGAGTGCCCGGGCCCGGTCGAGCGGGTCGGGTCCCGCGCCGTCCACGAGCGTCCGCCAGCGGGACTCCAGCTCCCGCAGCCGCTCGTCGGTGAACCGGGCGACGGCGTCGGGGCCGTAGTGGCGGGACAGGTGGGCCAGCGCGGACAGCGCGACGTCCTCGTACCCGCCGCCCGCCGCCCGGTGACCCCGGGCGGTGACGACGTAGGAGCGCGCCGGGCGGCCGCGTCCCCGCTGCCGCGCCGGGGACGCCTCGTGCACCGCGACGAGGCCGTCGCCCTCCAGCGCCTCGATGTGGCGGCGGACGGCAGCCGGGGTGACGCCGAGGCGCCCGGCGATGGCGACGACCTCGACCGGGCCGCGCGACAGGACCGCGCGGAACACCCGGTCCCGGGCGGCCGTGCCGGTGGGCACCGCTGTCGAGCCCGCAGCCATTTGCACAACAGGAGTATGACGTAATTCCCGCGGCGGCGGCGACCCGGGGTCCCGGCGAGTCCGCGCACCCGGTCGTGTCATGGCCGCCGGGGTTCCTACCATCGCCGGGTGAGCGCGCCTCCGGCGATCGGCCTCGCGGGCGTGACGGCCCGGTACCGCGGCACCGCGCGCCCGGCCCTGGACGAGGTCGACCTCGTCGTCCGCCCCGGAGAGGTGGTGGCCGTGTGCGGCCACAACGGCGCCGGCAAGACGACCCTCCTGGACGTGGTGACCGGCCTGCGTGCCCCGGACGGCGGGACGGTGCGCATCGGTGCCGTGGACCCGCGCCGCCTCGGTCCGGACGGCCGGGCCCGCCTGGGTGTCGCCCCCGCCGACACCGGCCTGCCGCCGGCGGCCCGCGGCGGACGCCTGCTGCGGCACGTGGCGTCCCTCCATCGGGCCCCCGCGGACATCGACGACCTCGTGCGACGCCTGGAACTGCGCGAGGCGCTGCGACGGCAGGTCCGCCGGACCAGCACCGGGCAGCGCCAGCGCCTGGCCGTCGCCTGCGCGCTGATCGGGCGCCCGGAGGTGCTCGTCCTCGACGAGCCGACCGCGTCGCTGGACGCATCGGGCCGGCGGGTCGTCGTCGACCTCCTCCGCGAGGCGGCCGACGGTGGCGCCGCGGTCCTCTGGACCTCCCACACCCTCCAGGACGTCGCCCGCGGCAGCGACCGGGTGGTCGTGCTGCACGACGGCCGGGTGATGGCGGACGCCCCCCCGGGCGCGCTCACCGGGGCCACCGACGTCGTCCGCTTCGACGCCGCCCCGGCCGCGGACGTCTCCTCCCTGCGGCAGGCGCTGCCGGACCGGCTCACCGCCTCCGAGGCGGCGCCCGGGGTCTTCGAGGTGGTGGGCGAGAGGGTCGACGCCGCTGTCCTCGCCACCGTCGCGACCTGGCAGGCCTCGCACGGCGGGTCGGGGCGGCTCTCGGTGGCGCCGCGGGAGCTGGAGGACGTCCTGCTGCGCCTGACCGGCAGCGAGCCGGGGAGGCCGCGGACCGTGGCGGGGAGCCGGTGACCACGGCCACCGCCGGCGCCGCACCGGGGTGGCGCCGATGGCGGGCTGCCATGGCCTGGGATCTGCGGACCGTGGTCGGCAACGGCGAGCAGCTGCTGGTGGCGGCGGTCATCCCAACCTCCCTGCTGGTGGCACTCACGGTGACCGGGGCGCCCGGCCTCGGTCCCCTGCCCCGGGCGCCGGCCGCACTGGCCGCCGCCGTCGCCGTCGCCGTCGTGTCGTCCGCCTTCACCGGACAGGCCATCGGCCTCGCCTTCGACCGGCGGTCCGGGCTCGTGCGCTTCCTCGTCACCACGCCGCTGGGTCGCTCCGGCGTCGTGGCGGGACGGCTGCTCGCGGTGGTCGCGGTGGTCGCCGCACAGCTCGGGCTGCTCCTCGCCACCGCTGCGGTACTCGGCCACCGGCCGGAGCTGTCCGCCCTCGTCGCGCTCGTCACGGTCACCGCGTGCGGCACGGCCGCCTTCGCCGGCCTCGGACTGCTGCTGGGCGGCACCGTCCGCGCCGAGGGGGTGCTGGCGCTGGCCAACCTCGCCTGGCTGGCCATGGTCGGCCTCGGCGGCCTCGTCGTCCCGGTCGACCGGCTCCCCGGCGCCGCCGTGACCGGGGTCCTGCCGCCCGGGCTGCTGGGCGAGGCGGCGCGCGCCGCGGTGGTCGAGGGCCGCCTCGACGTCGTCGCCTGCCTGCTGCTGCTCGCCTGGGCGGCGTTGGCCGCCGGTCTCGCGGCGCGCCTGCTCCGCTGGCGCTGAGATCTAGGTCACATCTGCATCCAGGGTCGGGTGGCCCGCGGAAGTCCATGGCGTAAGGACCCGCATTCAGAAGGGACTCACCATGCGCACCGCCATCGCCGCGTCGGCAGCAGCCGCCGTCGCCGCCCTCCCCCTCGCCGTCCTCGCCGTTCCGGCGAGCGCCGCGTCCAGTGACGCCTCCGTCGTCGTCTTCCACGGTGTCCCCGGTCTCACCGTCGACGTCTACGGCAGCGCCGATGACGAGTACTCGGCCGAGGAGGTCCTCCTGGAGGACTTCGAGCCCGGCACCATCACCGACCCGGTGAGCCTGCCGGCCGGCACCTACAACCTCGCCGTGTTCGCGGCGGGCGCGGACCCCTCGGGGGAGCCCGCCATCGAGGCCAACGACGTGGAGGTCCCGGGCGGCGCCAACATCACCGTCGCGGCCCACCTCGACGAGGGCGGCACGCCCACCCTCACGCCGTTCGTCAACGACGTCAGCGAGGTCGCGGCCGGCGAGGGCCGCCTGGTCGTCCGGCACACCGCGGCCGCGCCGGCCGTCGACATCCTCGCCGGCGGCGAGCCGGTGTTCACCGGTCTCACCAACCCGAACGAGGAGAGCGCCGACCTCCCCGCCGGCACCGTCTCCGCCGCGGTCGCGCTGGAGGGCACCACGGACCCCGTCATCGGACCCGCCGACGTCCCCGTGACCGAGGGCTCCGCGACGATCGTCTACGCGTGGGGCTCGGCCGAGGACGGCAACCTCGACGTCGCCGTCCAGACCATCGAGGGCCTGCACTCGGCCCCGGACGGTGTCCCGTCCGGGACCGCTGCCGTGCCGGGCGACGCACTGCCGATCGGGCTCGCAGCCCTGGCAGGTGCGGGTGTCCTGGTCGCCGGCGGCGCCGCCCTGCGCGCCCGCCGCACGTCGGCCTGACCCCGACGAACCGACAGCCCGGGGGGCCCGCAGCGGCGGGCTCCCCGGGCCCCCACATCTCACCTCGACCTCGACCTCGACGAGAAGCACCACACGGAAGGAGGAGCAGTCGACATGCCGGCCATCTCCAGGAGGACCTGGACCGTGGTGTCCGCGTCCGCAGCCGCCGCCGCCCTCGTGGCCGGCGTCGCCGTCGCGGGGTGGGCACTCACCCGACCCGGCGACTCCGCCGGGCAGGACCTCGCCGACCTCCGGGCCGGCGAACCGCCAGCACCGGTGTCCGGTCCGGCGACCGAGCCCACGATGCCCGGCGCGGCATCGACACCTCCCGGTGCCGCCCCCGCCCTGCCCCGCCCGGCCGTGCGGGACGCCTCCCTCGACGCTCTGGCGGCCCCGGCCGCGTCGCCGCCCAGCCGACTGGTCATCCCCGACCTCGGCGTCGACGCCTCCGTCGACGCCGTGGGCGTGCAGCCGGACGGCGCCATGGTGATTCCCGCCTCGCCGACGAGCGTGGGCTGGTACCAGTACGGGTCGGCACCCGCGGACCCGGCCGGGAACACCGTGATCGCCGGGCACGTCGCCACCCGGGAGGACGGGCCCGGCGCGCTGGCCCCGCTGGTCGAGGCCCGACCCGGCATGCGGATCGAGGTCACGGCCTCGGACGGCACGGTCCACAGCTACGAGGTGGCCGGGCGGGAGGCGATCGTCAAGGAGGCACTGCCCGTCGATCAGGTCTTCGCCCGGGACGGACGGCCCCTGCTCGTCCTCGTGACCTGTGGCGGGGAGTACCTCCCCGAGCTGCGCAGCCATCGCGACAACATCGTGGTCACCGCCGTTCCGGTGACTTGACGAGCACCCGGAGCGACCACCGTGGCCACGCTGACCTCCGCCCCGACCGGGTTCCGCCGGACAGGCTCCACCGCCTCCCCGGCGCCGTCCGACCGGCATAGGCTCGGGGTCGTGGTGTCCGCATCAGCTTCCGGTGCCATGCCCGCCCGGAGCGCCCGGCACGCCCGTCGCGCGACCGTGACCAGACCCGCCGCGACGGTCGAGCAGGAGGTGGCCGACATCGGGGCCGCCTTCGCGGCGGGCGAGGAGTGGGCGCTGGTCGCGGCCTACCAGCGATGGGCCGGCGCGGTTCACGCGGCCGCGCTCCGCTCGCTGCGCAGCGCCGAGGACGCCGAGGACGTCACCCAGCAGGTGTTCGTGTCGGCCTGGCGGGCTCGCGCCGGTTTCGACCCGGGACGCTCCCCGTTGCCGGCCTGGCTGACCGGTATCGCCCGGCACGCCGTGGCGGACGCCTGGGCCGAACGGACCCGGTCAGCTCGACGTGAGGCAGCCGCGGCGGCGGCCGCCCCGACGGACCGCGTCGACGGGGTGGACGGGCGGGCCACCGACCGGGTGGCGGTCCTGGAGGCGCTGGCCGACGAGGGCGAGCCGGCCCGCAGCATCCTCCAGCTCGCCTTCCTCCACGACCTCACCCACCAGCAGGTCGCCGAACGGCTCGGGCTCCCGCTCGGGACGGTCAAGAGCCACATCCGGCGCAGCCTGGTGAGACTCCGGGACAGGATGGAGGGACTCGGTGCGACACCCTGACCCAGAGGCCCTCGCCCTGACTGCCCTCGGCGAGGACGTCCTCGACCCCGACGGCCAGGCGCACGTCCTGACGTGTGACACCTGCCATGACGAGGTGGCGGCGCTGTGCGGAGCGGTCGACGCCGCGCGTGGCGTCGCGCCCGCCCCGCGCTCATCGTTCGAGATTCTCGCCGAGGACACCGCGGCCCCGCCGCCCCCGTCCCGGGTGTGGCAGGGCATCGCCGCCGAGCTCGGTCTCGAGCACCTCGCGCCCGGGACCGCGACGGGGACCCGCCCGGGCCGGCCGTCCCTCACGCCGGTGCCCCCTTCCCGCCCGGCCGGGCGCCGGGACCGCTCGACCGGCCCCCTGGCGAGTGCTCGGCCGGCCCACCCGGGAGCCGGCCGTGGCGTCCGCCCGCGGCGGGGGCGCGGCCTGCGCCTGCTCGCGACGGCTGCCGTGGCGGTCCTCGCCGCCGTCGTGGGCTCCGCGGGGACCGCGTGGTGGCTCGGCAGGCCGGGCCAGCAGTCCGAGTCCCGGGTGGTGCTCGCCGCCTCCCTGTCACCGGTGCCGGACTCCCCCCCTGGTTCGGGGACCGCCGAGATCCTCACAGGTGAGCCGACCGGCCCGGGTGGGCAGCCGGGGGGGGCCGAGCTCCGGCTGACCCTCGACGAGCTTCCGGAGGTCCCCGGGTATCACGGCGTCTGGCTCATCGACCCCGAGAGCGGGCAGATGGTCTCCCTGGGCGTGCTGCCGGGCGCCGCGGGAACCGCCGCGGGCACCTTCGTCGTCCCGCCGGGCCTCGATCTGTCGGCCTACACGCTGGTGGACGTCTCCGACGAACCACTCGACGGCGACCCGACGCACTCCGGCGTCAGCCTCCTGCGTGGCACCCTGGCCGCCGCCGCCGCCGCCGCCGCCGCGACGGCCACGGCCTGACCCGGCCCCCCGTGCCCGGTCCGTCCGGCGCGAGTTCTACAGTGTGTCGGTGGCTGCTGTCGCGCCCTCCGTCCCCCCGTCCTCGCCGAGCCAGGTGACTCCGGTGGCCGACGGCCGCCCGGGCCCCTGGTCGCGGTGGCCGGTCCGGGCGGCGGTGGCCAACCTCGCTCTCCAGGTCCTGATCGTCGTGACCGGCGGGATCGTCCGGCTCACCGCCTCCGGCCTCGGTTGTCCGACCTGGCCGGAGTGCACCGCCGGGTCGCTGACCCCCACGGCCGACCAGGTCGAGGGGGTCGGAAAGATCATCGAGTTCGGCAACCGGCTGCTGACGTTCGCCGTGGCCCTGGGGGCGATCGCCGTCCTGGCGGCCGTGGTGCGGTGGCGGCGGCCGCTGTGGCCCCTGGCCGCGGTGCCGCTCGCGGGCACCGCGGGCCAGGCCGTGCTCGGCGGGGTCACGGTGCTGACGAGCCTGCACCCCGCCACCGTGGCGAGCCACTTCCTCCTCTCGACGGTCCTCATCGCGGTGTCGACCTGGCTGCTGGTCCGGGTGCGGGAACCCAGCGCCCCGGTCACCTCGCGGCTGCCGCTCGGATGGCGGGCGACCACCTGGCTGCTGGCCGTGCTCGGGGCGGCCGTCCTGGTGCTCGGGACCGTGGTGACCGGTTCCGGGCCGCACTCGGGCGACGCCGACACCCCAGCCCGCTTCGCCCTCGACCTCGCTGCGGTGTCCCGCGTGCACGCCGCCTCGGTCTGGGTCTTCGCGACGGTCCTCGCCGGGTACCTCATCGCTCTGTACCGCCGCCGGCCCGGCGGCGACGACGGCCGGGGGCCGCTCGCCCGGGCCCGACGGTGGGCCGTCGTCACGGCGTTCCTGGTCGTCCTGCAGGGCGCGGTGGGGTACCTCCAGTACGCCCTCGACCTGCCGCGTCCCCTCGTCGCCGGCCACCTCCTGCTGGCCGCCCTGTTCGCCGCCGCCCTCGCCCTCGTCGTCCTGTCGACCCGGACCCGCGGCGGGCCGCCGCCGGGACAGGGCACCATGACAGGCATGCCGGGGCACGAAGCGACGAGCGCACCTGACGGCCGTCCGGTGGCGACCCGGTGAGCGCCGCTCCCCCGGCAGTGATACCGGCCGCCGGAGCCGGCGCCGCCCCGACGACCCCTCGTGACACCCCCCGCGACGCCCTCGCGCCCCCCGGGGTGGGGCGCACGCTGCGAGCCTACGTCGCGCTCACGAAGCCTCGGATCATCGAGCTGCTCCTCGTCACGACCCTGCCGACGATGCTGCTCGCCGCGGACGGCGTGCCGCCGGTCGGCACGGTCGTCGCCACCGTCGTCGGCGGTGCGCTCGCAGCGGGCAGCGCGAACGCCTACAACCAGTACTTCGACCGTGACATCGACGCCGTCATGACACGCACCCACCACCGGCCGATCCCCAGTGGCGTGATCGGCCCCCGGGCCGCTCTCGGCTACGCGACCGTGCTGGGCGCCGCCGCCACGGCGCTGCTGTGGTGGTTCACGACCCCGCTCGCCGCGGCGCTCAGCGTGCTGGCGATCCTCATGTACGTGGTCGGCTACACGCTGATCCTCAAGCGCCGCACCCCCCAGAACATCGTCTGGGGCGGTGCCGCGGGCTGCATGCCGGTCCTCATCGCCTGGGCGGCGGTCACCGGCGAGCTGTCCGCCGCGGCCGCCGTCCTGTTCCTCGTCGTCTTCTTCTGGACCCCGCCGCACTACTGGCCGCTGTCGCTGCGCTTCCGCGACGACTACGCCGCGGCCGGGGTGCCGATGCTGCCGGTCGTCGCGCCGGCGTCGGCCGTGGCCCGCCAGGTGCTCGGGCACACGGCGGCCATGGTCGCCGCGACCCTCCTCCTCGTGCCGGTGGCGGGCATGGGGTGGGTCTACTCGGTCGCGGCCGTGGTCGCGGGCGCGGTGTTCGTGGTCTCGGCCGCGGGCTTCGCCCGGCGGCTGCGGCGTGGCGAGCCACCCCGCGCGATGCGGCTCTTCCACGTGTCGATCTCGTACCTCACGGTGGTGTTCGTCGCCGTCGGCGTCGACGTCCTCGCCCGCTGAGCGGACCGGATCACTCACATCTCGGGCGACACCCACCCGAAGGGCGCATTCCGCGGCCCGGTGCCGCCCGGATTCCCGGGCCGGGCCGGGCGCGACGCAGCGCGGCAGCGCGCCGGACCTGCTCCTCGGAACTAGGCTCGGCCGCGCAGCCCGGTCCCCGTCCCCAGGAGTTCCGCCGTGACGACCAGCCCTCCGGCCACAGCCCGCGATCTCGACCCCCTGGCCCCGCCACTGCGGTGGACCGACCTCGACCGCCGGGCCGTCGACACCAGCCGGGCCCTGGCGATGGACGCGGTCGAGGCCGCGGGCAACGGGCATCCCGGCACGGCCATGAGCCTGGCCCCCGCCGCCTACCTGCTCTACCAGCAGGTCATGCGGCACGACCCGGCCGCCCCGGACTGGCCGGGGCGCGACCGGTTCGTGCTGAGCGCCGGCCACAGCAGTCTCACCCTGTACGTCCAGCTGCACCTGTCGGGGTACGGCCTGGAGCTCGAGGACCTCCGGCAGCTGCGGAAGTGGGGCTCCCGCACCCCCGGCCACCCCGAGCACGGCCACACCGCCGGCGTCGAGACCACGACCGGCCCGCTCGGCCAGGGCCTGGCCACGGCGGTGGGGATGGCCGCTGCGGCGCGGCGCGAGCGCGGGCTGCTGGACCCCGAGGCGCCGGCGGGCGCCTCGCCGTTCGACCACACGGTGTGGGTGCTCGCCTCGGACGGCGACATCCAGGAGGGCGTCACGTCGGAGGCGTCGTCGTGGGCCGGGCACCAGGGGCTGGGCAACCTCGTGGTGATCTACGACCAGAACCAGATCTCGATCGAGGACGACACCGACATCGCCCTGTCCGAGGACACCGCCGCCCGCTACGAGGCCTACGGCTGGCACGTTCGGACGGTGGACTGGCGCGGCGGGCGCGACGCCTCGGACGGCACCGGCTACACCGAAGACGTCGGCGCGCTGCGGGACGCGCTGCGTGAGGCGAGGGACGAGCGGGACCGCCCCTCCCTCGTCGTCCTCAAGACGATCATCGCCTGGCCGGCGCCGAACGCCCGCAACACCGGCAAGTCACACGGCTCGGCCCTCGGACCCGACGAGGTCCGGGCCACGAAGGCCCTGCTGGGACTCGACCCCGACACCGTCCTGGACGTCGCCGACGACGTCCTCGCGCACGTGCGCGGGGTGGTCGACCGCGGAGCCCGGCTGAGCGGGACGTGGCGGGCGGACCTCGAGGCGTGGCGGGCGGCGGCCCCGGCCGAGCGGGTCGCCCTGCACGACCGGATGACCCGCCGCGAGCTGCCCGCCGGGTGGGCCGACGCGCTGCCGAGTTTCCCGGCCGGCAAGGCGGTCGCGACCCGCGCGGCCTCCGGACAGGTCCTCAACGCCCTCGCACCCGTGCTGCCCGAGCTGTGGGGAGGCTCCGCCGACCTCGCCGGCAGCAACAACACGACGATGAAGGGCGAGCCCAGCTTCGTGCCCCAGGAGTGGGCGACCGGCATGTTCCCCGGTCACCCGTACGGCCGGACGCTGCACTTCGGGATCCGCGAGCACGCGATGGGAGCCATCCTCAACGGCATCGCCCTGCACGGCGGCACCCGCCCGTACGGCGGCACCTTCCTCGTCTTCAGCGACTACATGCGGCCCGCCGTGCGCCTGGGCGCACTCATGCAGCTCCCGGTGGTCTACGTGTGGACGCACGACAGCATCGGCCTCGGCGAGGACGGCCCCACGCACCAGCCGATCGAGCACCTCTCGGCCCTGCGGGCGATCCCTCAGCTCGCCGTCGTGCGCCCGGCCGACGCCAACGAGACCGCGGTCGCCTGGCGGGTCGCCCTGGAGCGGGCCGGGGCGACCGGCCTGGCGCTGAGCCGGCAGAACCTGCCGGTGTTCGACCGGTCCGACGGCAGCGGCCTTTCGGGCGCCGACGGCGTGGCGCGCGGGGCCTACGTCCTCGCGGAGGCGGCCGGCCTGGCCGACGGCGACCTGCCGGACGTCCTGCTGCTCGCCACCGGGTCCGAGGTGCAGATCGCACTCGCTGCCCGGGAGCTGCTGGCGGGCGAGGGGGTCCGGGCCCGGGTGGTGTCGATGCCCTGCTGGGAGTGGTTCGAGGACCAGGACGCCGGGTACCGGGACGCGGTGCTGCCGCCGACCGTCCGCGCCCGGGTGAGCGTCGAGGCGGCCGCCACGCACGGCTGGCACCGCTGGATCGGGGACGCCGGGCGCGCCGTCGGCCTCGACCACTTCGGCGCCAGCGCCGACTACCAGGACCTGTACCGGGAGTTCGGCCTCACGGACGTGGCCGTGGCCGCCGCCGCCCGGGACTCCCTGGCCGCCGCCCGCCGTTGACCCGGGAGAGCCACGACTCGCGACCGACGCGGACCGACCCAGCGACCGGAGGAACCGTGACCGAACACGTCCCCGCCCCCCCCGCCAGCCCCCTCGCCGAGCTCGCCCGCCACGGCGTCAGCGTGTGGCTCGACGACCTCTCCCGCGATCTCGTGCGGTCGGGCGACCTCGCCCGGCTCGTGCAGCGGGGCGTCGTCGGAGTCACGAGCAATCCGACGATCTTCGCGGCAGCCCTGGCGAAGGGCAGTGCCTACGACGACCAGATCGCCGGGCTCGCCGCTCAGGGCGCCGACGTCGAACGGGCCGTCACCGAGATCACGACCGCCGACGTGCGCGAGGCCTGCGACGTCCTGGCCGCCACCTACGAGGCGACCGAGGGCCGGGACGGCGTCGTCAGCCTCGAGGTGGATCCGCGTCTCGCCCACGACACGGCGGGCACCGTCGAGTCGGCACGCACCCTGTGGGGCCTCGTCGACCGCCCCAATCTCATGATCAAGATCCCGGCGACGGATGCCGGGCTGCCGGCGATCACGTCGGTCCTCGCCGAGGGGATCAACGTCAACGTCACGCTCATCTTCGGTCTCGACCGATACCGCCGCGTCGTCGAGGCCTGGCTCGCCGGCCTCGAACAGGCCCGGGCTGCGGGGCGCGACCTGTCGCGCCTGGTCAGCGTCGCGTCGTTCTTCGTCAGCCGCGTCGACACGCTGGTGGACAAGCGCCTGGACGCCGTGGGCTCCGACGAGGCGGCGGCCCTGCGCGGGCGCGCCGCCGTCGCCAACGCCCGCCTGGCCTACCAGGTGTTCGAGGAGGTCGTCGCCTCCCCGCGGTGGCAGGACCTGGCCGCCGCCGACGCCTGTCCCCAGCGCCCGCTGTGGGCCTCGACCGGCGTCAAGGACCCGGCGTACCTCGACACCAAGTACGTCGTCGAGCTGGTCGCCCCGGACACGGTCAACACCATGCCCGCGGCGACCTTCAGCGCCGTCGAGGACCACGCCGACCTGGCGGGCGACACCGTCCGCGACACCTATGCTCCCGCCCGCGAGGTGCTCGACGCCGTGCAGCGCCTGGGCATCGGCTACGACGAGACCATCGCCCAGCTCGAGGGGGAGGGCGTCGACAAGTTCGTCGCCAGCTGGGCGGAGCTGCTCGCCACGGTGCGTGGCGAGCTGGACCGGTCGGCGGGCGCGGCGGGCACGGGGGACTCGCGGTGAGCGCCGCCGCCGAGGCCGTCGCCGACCCGGTCGCCGACACCGTCGCCACCCTGGTCGCCGACGGCGTCGCGTCCCGCATCGCGGCCCAGGACCCGGGGGTGTGGGGCGAGGCCGCCCGGACCGAGGCCGCCCTGCGCCTGGGGTGGACCGGGCTGCACCGGACGTCCCGCGATCTCGTCCAGCCGGTCCGCCGACTGCGCGACGAGCTGCGAGGGGAGGGTGTCGACCGGGTGGTCCTGTGCGGGATGGGCGGGTCGTCGCTGGCGCCCGAGGTCGTCTGCGCCGGCGCCGGGGTGGACCTCGTCGTGCTCGACGGCACCGATCCGGGCCAGGTCCGCTCGGCACTGGTCGATCTCGACCGGACCGTCGTCGTCGTGTCGAGCAAGTCCGGCGGCACAGTCGAGACCGACAGCCAGCGACGTGCCTTCGCCGAGGCGTTCACCCGGGCGGGGATCGACCCGGCGCGCCGGCTCGTCGTCGTCACCGACCCCGGGTCGCCGCTGGAGGCGACGGCCCGCGAGGGCGGGTACCGCGCCGTCTTCGCCGCCGACCCGAGCGTCGGCGGCCGGTACAGCGCGCTCACCGCCTTCGGGCTCGTGCCCTCGGGGCTGGCGGGTGCGGACGTCGAGCGCCTGCTCGACGAGGCCGCCGCCGTCGCGGACGCGCTCGGCGCCGACGACCCGGGCAATCCGGCGCTGCGGCTCGGCGGCGCCCTCGCCGCCACGCCCGGCCCCGGCGGCCCGCGCGACAAGATCGTCCTCGTCGGTTCCCCCGACGACGGGCTCCCCGGTTTCGGCGACTGGGCCGAGCAGCTCGTCGCGGAGTCGACCGGGAAGCAGGGCCGTGGGCTGCTGCCAGTCGTCGTCGGACCCGGTGCCCCGGAAGCGGCCACGCCCCCGGGAGACTGCCTCGTGGTAAGGACCCGGTCCGGTACCGGCGGGCTCGACGTCGAGGGGCCGGTCGTCGGGGCGGACACCGCACAGATCGTCGTGACCGGGCCGCTCGGTGCCCAGTTCCTCCTCTGGGAGTACGCGACCGCAGTGGCCGGACGGCTGCTCGGCATCAACCCCTTCGACCAGCCCGACGTCGAGAGCGCCAAGGTGGCCGCCCGGGAGCTGCTGGACGCGGGCGGCGGTGGTGGTGCTCGGGCAACCGGTGGCACCGGTGGCGACGTCACCGTCACCGCGCTCGGCCTCGACGTCCCCGCCGCCGACGTCGGCACCGCGGTGACGGCGCTGATCGACCGGGTGGGGCCGGACGGGTACCTCGCCGTCATGGCCTATCTCGACCGCGGCACCCACCCGGGGCTGCCGGCCGTGCGAGACGCCCTCGCGGCGCGTACCGGGCGGCCGGTGACGTTCGGCTGGGGGCCGCGCTTCCTGCACTCGACCGGGCAGTACCACAAGGGCGGACCGTCGCGGGGAGCGTTCGTCCAGGTGGTCGCCGGCGACGGCTACGTCGCGGACGAGGAGGTCCCCGGGCGCGGCTTCACGTTCGGCGGCCTCATCGCCGCCCAGGCCGCCGGGGACGCCCGCGTCCTCGCCGAACACGGCATGCCGGTCCTCACGCTCGCCGTCCGCACCCCCGCCGGGCTGCAGGCCGCCGAGGCCGCGCTCTCCGGGGCGGGCGCGTGACGGCCTCCGTCGGCCCGGTCGGCACGCTCACGCCGATCACCGCGGTCGGTCCGGCCGGTCTCGCACCCGCCGGCCACCGCAACCCGCTGCGCGACCCGCGAGACCGGCGCCTGTCCCGGATCGCCGGACCGTGCAGTCTCGTGATCTTCGGGGTGACCGGAGACCTCGCCCGCAAGAAGCTCATGCCAGCGGTGTACGACCTCATGCACCGGGGCCTGCTGCCGCCGGGGTTCGCCCTCGTCGGGTTCGCCCGACGGGACTGGGACGACCAGGACTTCAGCCAGATCGTGCACGACGCCGTCCAGCAGCACGCCCGGACGCCGTTCGACGAGGCGGTGTGGCAGCAGCTGCTCGCCGGGGTCCGGTTCGTCCAGGGCAGCTTCGACGACGACGCGTCCTTCGACCGGCTCGCGGGCGTCGTCGACGAGCTGGACCGCGCGCGGGGCACCCGCGGCAACCACGCTTTCTACCTGTCGATCCCGCCGGGGTCGTTCCCGGTGGTGTGCAAGCAGCTGGCCCGGTCCGGGCTGAGCGAGCAGCGGGACGGCAGCTGGCGCCGCGTCGTCATCGAGAAGCCCTTCGGGCACGACCTGCACAGCGCCCGTGAGCTCAACGACGTCGTCGAGTCGGTGTTCCCGCCGGACTCGGTGTTCCGGATCGACCACTACCTCGGCAAGGAGACCGTCCAGAACCTCCTGGCGCTGCGGTTCGCCAACCAGCTGTTCGAGCCCATCTGGAACAGCAACTACGTCGACCACGTCCAGATCACGATGGCCGAGGACATCGGCATCGGGGGCCGGGCGGGCTACTACGACGGCATCGGGGCCGCCCGCGATGTCATCCAGAACCACCTCCTCCAGCTGTTCGCGCTCACCGCGATGGAGGAGCCGGTGTCGTTCGACGCCGACGACCTCCGCGCCGAGAAGGAGAAGATCCTGTCGGCTGTGCGGCTGCCGGCCGACCTCGCGACCACCACGGCGCGCGGCCAGTACGCGGCCGGCTGGCAGGGCGGCACCTGGGTCAAGGGGTTCCCCGAGGAGGACGGGATCCCGGCGGAGTCGATCACCGAGACCTACGCGGCCATCACCCTGGAGGTCGACACCCGCCGCTGGTCGGGCGTCCCGTTCTACCTCCGGGCGGGCAAGCGCCTGGGCCGCCGGGTGACCGAGATCGCGGTGGTCCTCACGCAGGCCCCCAACCTGCCCTTCGAGAAGACCAGCGGCTCCCCGCTCGGCCGCAACGCCATCGTCATCCGGATCCAACCCGACGAGGGGGTCACCCTGCGCTTCGCCTCGAAGGTGCCCGGCACCGCGATGGAGGTCCGCGACGTCACCATGGACTTCGGGTACGGGCACTCGTTCACCGAGTCCAGCCCGGAGGCCTACGAGCGGCTCATCCTCGACGTGCTGCTCGGCGACCCCCCGCTGTTCCCCCGCCACGCCGAGGTCGAGCTGTCGTGGCGGATCCTCGACCCGATCACCGAGTTCTGGGCCGCCCACGGCCGGCCCGAGGCATACCCCTCGGGCACGTGGGGACCACCGGGCGCCGACGCCATGCTGGCCCGCGGCGGGCGCACCTGGCGGCTGCCGTGATCCTCGAGCTGCCCGGGACCACCACCAGCGCCATCAACCGGCGCCTCGTCGAGCTGCGCTCGACGGGCGGCGCGGTCGCCCTGGGGCGGGTCATGACGCTGGTCGTCGTGGTCGACGGCCGCCGGGCCGAGGACGCCATCGCCGCGGCCATCGAGGCGAGCCGCGAGCACCCCTGCCGGGTGCTCGTCCTCGTCCAGGGCGACGGCGCGGGCGCGGCGCGCCTGGACGCCCAGCTCCGGGTGGGCGGGGACGCCGGCGCGGGCGA
>JBHJOS010000003.1:0-18720 GCA_050329415.1 Kineosporiaceae bacterium | reverse complement strand
CGCTGTCGCTGGCCATGCGCGTGCTCAACGTCGACCAGTACCCCGTCCTGCGCCGCAACGCCGGGACCGGTGAGGTCGTCCTCGACCGGGAGCTGCTGGCCGAGCAGTTCACGGTGCCGCTGTGACCGTCCCCGCCATCAGCCCACGTCGACGGGACGAGGTGCTCGCCGCACTGCGCCGGGGGACCGTTCCCGCCCACGGCCTCGACGTTCTCGCCGTCGGGCTCGATCGGTTGGTGCCCGGGTTCGACGACGACCTCACGGCGGTCGCGACCGGCGGCGCCGCCTTCAAGGCAGTCCGCGGGGAGTACGGCGCGGGGAAGACCTTCGCGACACGGTGGCTCGCCGAGCGCGCCAAAGCCCGCGGCATGGCGACGACCGAGGTGCAGATCAGCGAGAGCGAGACCCCGCTGCACCGATTGGAGACCGTCTACCGCCGGGCGTGCGACCGGTTGCAGACCTCCGAGCACCCGCCGTCCGCCGTGCGCCCCGTCCTCGACGCCTGGCTGTTCGCGTTGGAGACCGAGAGCGGCAACGCGGGTGTCGTGCTGGAGCAGCGCCTCGGTGACGTCGCGACGTCCGCACCGCCGTTCGCGGCGGCCCTGCGGGGCTACTACCGGGCGATGATGGACGGCGATCTGCCGACGGCGGAAGGATTGGCGGCCTGGCTCGCCGGCCAGCCACACGTGGCAGCCGGGGTGAGGCGCGCCGCCGGGGTGCGGGGTGAACTCGACCACTTCGGGGCACTGGGGTTCCTCCAGGGTCTGCTGCGGGTGCTTCGTGACAGCGGGCATCCGGGTCTGCTGCTGGTCCTCGACGAGGTCGAAACCCTGCAGCGGGTTCGCGGTGACGTCCGGGAGAAGGCGCTGAACGCGTTGCGCCAGTTGGTGGACGAGGTCGACGGCGGGCGGTTCCCGGGGCTGTACCTCGTGATCACGGGCACGCCGCCGTTCTTCGACGGCCCGCAGGGCGTCCAACGGGCCCCGGCGTTGGCCAGCCGGCTCGCGACGGATTTCCGGACCGACGCCAGGTTCGACAACCCGCGCGCGCCGCAGGTGCGGTTGCCCGGGTTCAGCGTCGACCGGTTGGTCGAGGTCGGGGCGAAGGTGCGCGATGTGTTCGCCCACGGTGTCGCGGCCCCGGAGCGCGTGCTCGGTTCGGTGGACGATGCGTATTTGGGGGACCTGGCGCGGGCGGTGACCGGGTCTCTCGGAGGAGCGGTCGGGGTGTCGCCGAGGTTGTTCCTCAAGAAGCTGGTGGCCGATGTCCTGGATCGCGTCGACCAGTTCGAGGACTTCGATCCGCGTCGGGACTACCAGCTGATGGTGCGGGCCGAGGAGATGTCGGACGTCGAACGCAATGCCGCGGCCGGGCGGTCGCTCGATGCCATCGACCTCGGGTGACCGCCCCGTCCGTTGCTGCCCTGGAGCGCCTTCACCCGGCGCTGGTCCACCACGTCGTCAACACGCTCGGGTGGTCGTCACTGCGTCCCCTGCAGGCCCAGGCGATCGAGCCGGTGATGGACGACGAGGACTGTCTGCTGCTCGCGCCCACCGCCGGCGGGAAGACGGAGGCGGCCGTGTTCCCGGTGCTGTCGCGCATGGCCGGCGAGGACTGGCGTGGACTGTCCGTGATCTACGTCTGTCCGTTGCGCGCCCTGCTCAACAACCTGCACCCGCGGGTGGAGTCGTATGCCGCGTGGGTGGGCCGCCGCGCCGGTCTGTGGCACGGCGACGTCGGGGCGTCGCGGCGACGATCGATGCTGGCGGACCTGCCGGACGTGTTGCTGACGACACCGGAGTCGTTGGAATCGATGCTCGTGTCGACGTCGGTGCCTGCCCGGGACGTGTTCGGCGATGTCCGGGCGGTCGTCGTGGACGAGGTGCACGCCTTCGCCGGTGACGACCGCGGATGGCACATGCTCGCGGTGCTGGAGCGCATCGCGCGGTTGTCGGGGACGTCACCGCAGCGGATCGGGCTGTCGGCGACCGTGGGGAACCCGGATGAGCTGCTGGAGTGGTTGCAGGGGCCGTCAGGTGCCGTGCGTCGCGGTCGGGTCGTGGGTGTGTCGGCGTCGGCGGTGTTGCCGCCGCCCGGTGATGTCGGGCTCGACCACGTCGGCACGTTGACCGGTGCGGCGACCGTCATCGAGCGACGCCATCCGGGTCGCAAGCGTTTGGTGTTCTGCGAGAGCCGGGCCACCGTCGAGAAGCTCACGCTGGCGCTGCGGGGGGCGGGCGTGACGACGTTCGCGTCACACTCGTCGCTGTCACGGGACGAACGCCACCAGGCCGAGCAGGCGTTCGCCGAGTCACGCGACTGCGTCATCGTGTCGACGTCGACCCTGGAACTCGGCATCGATGTCGGGGACCTCGACCACGTCCTGCAGGTCGACGCCCCGTGGACGGTCGCGTCGTTCCTGCAGCGTCTGGGACGGACCGGGCGCCGCGCCGACACGATGCGCAACGCCACGTTCCTCGCCACCGAGCCCGATGACCTCCTGCAGTCGGCGGCCCTGTTGCTGCTGTGGGGCGAGGGCTACGTCGAGCCGGTGCAACCGCCGCCGAATCCGGCGCACATCGCCGTGCAGCAGCTGATGGCGTTGTGCCTGCAGGAAGGTCGGGTGGGGGCGTCGACGTGGCCGGAATGGCTGGGCGGTCTGCCGCTGGTGGAGGATCCGGCCGCGTTGACCGAGCACGCGTTGGCCATGGGGCTGGTCGATGTCGACGGTGGGATGCTGCACGTGGGTCCGGAGGCGGAGCGCCGGTACGGCCGCCGCCACTTCCTCGAGCTGATGGCCGTGTTCACGGCGGCACCGGAGTTCACCGTCGTGGCAGGCACGCGCGACGTGGGGACGATCGCCGCCGAGGTGCTGACGGTCGCGATGCCGGCGGGGCAGCCGCGCCGCATCACGCTCGGCGGTCAGGCGTGGATCGTCACCCACGTGGACTGGAAGCGCCGGCGGTGTTTCGTCGAACCGAGTGACGCGCCGGGCAAGGCCAAGTGGTCGGGTTCGGGCGCGAGGGTGGAGTCGGCGGCACTGGCCGGGGCCAAGCGGCGAGTGCTGCTGGGCGAGGACCCGCCCGTCACCGTGTCGAAACGGGCCCGCGCCGGCCTTGCCGAGCTGCGCGAGAACCGGTCGTCGCAGGTCTCAGCCCGCGGCCTGGTGGTCGAGCGGTCCGGTGACGACGTCTGGTGGTGGACCTTCGCCGGCACGCGCGCCAACGGAACTCTCCGGGCGAACCTGGCGCAGGTGGTCGAGCCCTCGCAGGCCCCGTCCGCGGAGCGGATCAGGCTGCGAGCGGACGTCGATCCGGAACAGCTCACCCACGCGGTGGCGGCGGTCGACCTCACGGACATGTCGGACCCTGAGCCCGACCGCAAGTCGTTGGCGGGCCTGAAGTTCGCGGAAGTGCTGCCCGAGCCCTTGGCCCGACAGACCGTCGCCGGGCGGCTCGTCGATCACGAGGGCGCGAGGGTCACCCTCACCCACAGGCGACTGTGGCGCTGATGTCCGGGGAGCGAGCCGGCGGCCAAGTCCATCGACAGCCACGTGGTCCCTCGCCTGGCGCGTTGACGAACCCCATCGAGAGCCACGCCGCATGGGCCGCCGTGTTCTCCGGCTCGGATGTCAGGTAGAGCCGCTGACAGCCCCACGCGGCAGCGCCGTCCCGGACGGCCGCCAGCAGCACCGTGGCCACGCCGCGCGTGCGGTGCCCGGGGTGGACAATGACGTCTTGGACATAGACGTCGCTGGGGTTGTCCTGGCTGCGGAAGGCAATGACTGCGCCCGCCACGTCGGCGTCGATGAGGGCGACCGGGCAGGTGGAGGAGAACAGGCGGGCGTAGAGCCAGTGGTCGGAGTGGGTGCGTGCCCGGGCGTAGGGCTTCCCCAGTTCCATGAGGGCGTACACCTGTGGGATGAGGTCCTGACGGAGTGTCGTGATCTTCATCGTTCTCCTCTGCTGGGCGCCGATCCCGGCGTGCTCCGGTGGTAGGTGCGGGTGCCCGCGACGGCGCCCGAACCGGCGGACAACGGGTGCTACCTCGGCGAGGTGGTCGCCGTGGACCGGCGAGGCTCGAGCGCCCGAGCCCTCGCCGAAGCGGCCGTCGACCAGCTCCGGCTGCGCACGGCCGACGGTCGCCTCCTGCGCCCGCTGGGCGTACCCAGCGGCCTGGCGTGAGCCGCGACTCCGCGGTCCCGGCACGGTGACTCCGGCGTCAGGACGTCAGTCCCGGTGATGGCCGGGGGACAGCAGGAGTTGCACCACGCCGTGGTGGTCGACGCGTTCGACGGCGATCCCGTACACGGTCGAGACGAGCTCGGGCTGCAGAACCTCGTCGACCGGGCCCGCCGCCACGACCTGCCCCCGGTCGAGCATCACCAGCTCGTCGCAATACCTGGCTGCGAGGTTGAGGTCGTGCAACACCAGCACCGTGGTGAGGGACAGCCGGCGGACCAGGGCCAGCACCTCGTGCTGGTACCGGACGTCCAGGTGGTTGGTGGGTTCGTCCAGCAGGAGGTGGGCTGACTTCTGCGCGAGGGCGCGCGCGATCAGTGCGCGCTGCCGCTCGCCGCCCGACAGCCGGGTCACGGGCCGGTCGGCGAGGGCCAGCAGCCCGACCACGCGTAGCGCGTCGACGACGGCGGCGTCGTCCTCGGGCCCGTAGGCCCGCCAGTCGGGGACGTGGACGGAACGGCCGAGCATGACCGACTCGCGCACCGTGAGCGGGGAGTCCGAGGCCTCTTCCTGCGCGACGACCGCCACCCGGCGGGCGAGCACGCGGGGCCTGGTGCGCCGGACGTCCTCGCCGTCGACGAGGACCGCCCCGACCGCGGGGCTGACGGCCCCGTAGATCGCTCGCAGGAGGCTCGACTTGCCGCTGCCGTTGGGCCCGATGAGGCCGACAACCCGGCCGGGGTCCGCCTGCAGGCGGACCCCGGCCAGCGCCGTCGTCGTCGCGAATCGCACGACGAGGTCGTCGACGGTGATCATCGACAAGTGATCATCGACGGCGTGTCGTCACGACACGGACTCGACGAGGGTGCGCAGGCCGTCCACGGCGCCGGGGGCGGGGAGGACCTGCCACGCCGGCATGAGGACGACCCGGTCCTCCTGCACCGCGGTGAGGTCGGCGACGCCGGGCTCGGCCAGCAGCTTCTGCTCCGCCTCCTCGGCGGACTCGCCGTACAGGCCGTAGGTGAGGACGATGACGTCCGGGTCCGCGTCCAGCAGGGCCTCGATGTTGATGTCGAGGTACGTGGTCTGCTGGTCACCGAAGACGTTGTCGAGTCCCGCCGCCGCCAGCTGGGCGTTCGCGATGCCGGTGGCCCCGTTGGCCGACAGGGCGCCCGCCGAGGAGAAGTAGTAGACGTTCGCGGCGGTGCCGGCGGATCCGGCCGCCTCGGCGGCCTCGGTGAGCTCCGCCACCTCCGCCCGCAGGGTGTCGGCGACGTCGGAGGCGACATCGGCGGTGCCGAAGACCTCACCGAAGCGCTCGACGTCGCCGATCACCGTGTCGAAGGTGACCGGCTCGGGGATCTCCCCCTCGTCGTGGCCGCACTCGCCCGAGACGGTGAGCACCGCTGCCCCGCTGCTCTCGACGTCCTCCCGGGTCGTGGCGAACAAGCCGTAACCGACGACGGCGTCCACCTCGGCGCCCACGATGTTCTCCAGGCTCGGGTCCGCGGGATCGGCGATCGGAGCGGAGGCAGCCGCGTCGCTCAGGGCCTCGGGTACCTCGGCCCCGAACTCCCCGGTCCGGGCGGCCACCCGGTCGCCGGCGCCGGCCGCGTCGATCAGCCACAGCGCCGCCTGCCCGATGGTGAGCACGCTCTCCGGTTGCTCGTCGAGGACGACGACGTCGTCGCAGTCCGTCACGTCGAGGGGGAAGGCCACAGGGTCACCGGAGGGGTCTCCGGTCGCAGCGGCGGGAGTGGCGTCATCGGCGTTGTCGGCGTTGTCGGCGTTGTCGGCGGCATCGTCGGTGGCGTCGTCGGCCCCACCGCAGGCCGCGAGGCCGAGGGCGACGGCGGCCAGCAGCGCGGGGCCGCGGAGCCGGGATCGTGGGATACGGGACAAGGGTCTTCTCCTTCGGTGGTGGCGGTCAGTGCAGGGCGGATCGCCTGACGAGCAGGACGAGCAGAGGTGCGCCGATGACGGCGGTGAGGATCCCCAGGGGCAGCTCCCGCGGCTCGAAGGCCGTCCGGGCCAGCACGTCGGCCCAGATCAGCAGGAGCGCCCCCAGCAGGGCGGCGACGGGCAGGACCCGCCGGTGGACCGACCCGACGAGCCGGCGGGCCATGTGCGGGACGACGAGACCCACGAACCCGATCGCGCCGGACACCGCGACGGCGGACGCGACGGCCAGGCAGACCAGGACGACTGCGGCGGCGCGGAAGCGGTCGGGCACGGTGCCGAGGCTGCGGGCGGTGTCGTCCCCCACCGCCAGGGCGTCGAGCTTGCGACTCCACAGCAGCAGCAGGACGACGGCCGCCAGGAGTGCGGGCATGATCAGCGGCAGGGACGTCCAGCGGGCCTGCTGGAGGGAGCCGAGGGCCCAGAACAGCACGGCACGGGTCCCGTCCCGGGAGTCGGACGTGAAGACGATGAGATTCGTGACCGCCGTCAGGGCGAAGCCGACGGCGATCCCGGCGAAGACGAGCCGGGACGGGACCAGTCGGCCGCCCAGACGTGCGACGGAGACGACGATGACGGTGGCGGCCAGGGCACCGAGGAACGCGCTGCCCGTCAGGGCGAACACTCCGGCTGCCGACCCGGCGCCCAGCAGGATGCTGGCCGCGGCCCCCGTGGTGGCGCCCGCGGAGATCCCCAACAGGTAGGGGTCGGCCAGCACGTTGCGGACCAGAGCCTGGACCGCCACCCCGCAGCCGGCGAGCAGGGCACCGACGGCCGCGCCGAGCAGCACGCGCGGCAGGCGGATCTGCCACACCACGGTGTCCTGGGCATCGGTCCACGTCCGCTCACCCAGCCCCGTCAGGTGGTGGACCATGACCTCGACGACGACCGAGGGGGGCACGTCCACCGGCCCCATGGCCACGGCGGTCGGCAGCGAGATCGCCAGGGCCCCGGTCAGGGCGACCGACCAGGCGGGGCCCCGCAGGCGGCTCGCGGTCCCGCGTGACCCGGTCGACGACCGACCCGCGTCGGGACGGGCAGGCGACGCGGCGGCGACGTCCGCCACCGGCTCCGACCCGGCACTCCGCGACGACGGCGACTGCACAACCTCTACCAAAAGTCACCCCTTATGCGCTGACAGCAACTGTGCTAAAACGACAACCGTTCTCAATACCCACCAGATCATAGGGGGCTCGGTCGTGGTTCATCTCCACCTGCTCCGCCTCGCAGGACCGGTCGCCGTGCTCCTCGCGGCGACGGTCGGCCTCGGCGTCGCGGTCGCCGCGACCTTCGCCGCCCAGGCTCTGCTGCTGTCGCAGGTGTTCGTGCGGCTGTTCGACGGGCAGGCCCTCGGTGACGTCGGATGGCTGCTGGCCGGGCTGGCCGCCGTGCTCCTGGTCCGGCCGGTGCTGGTCCTCGCGCGCGAGCTGTCGGTCCACCGGACGGGCGTCGCCGTCAAGCGCCGCCTGCGTGCCCGGCTGCTGGGCCACCTCGCCGCGCTCGGGCCGCTGGGCACCAGCCGGACGCGGTCCGGGCAGGTCCAGTCGCTGCTGACCGACGGCATCGAGAACCTCGAGCCCTACTACGGCCGCTACGTCCCCCAGATCGCGGTGACCGTCATCACCGTGGCCGGCGTCACCGCCATCCTCGCCACCGTCGACCCGTTCGTCGCGCTCACGGTGGCCGTCGTCGCCCTCCTGGTGCCGTTGCTGCCAAGGTTGTGGGACCGGGTCCTGGCCGAGCGGGGCCACTCCCACTGGAGCGCCTACTCCGCACTCAACGCCGACTTCGTCGACTCCATGCAGGGCATGACGACGCTCAAGGTCTACGACGCCGCCACGCGGCGACGCGAGGACCTGCGCCGCGCGGGCACCCGCCTGCTCGACGCCACCCTGGGCCAGCTGCGCCTGTCCCTGGTCGAGTCCGGACTGGCGGGTCTGGGCCTGGTGGCCGGACCGGCCCTTGCACTCGCCGTCGGCCTGGGCCGGGTCGCGCAAGGACAGCTGGCCCCCGAGCAGCTGTTCCTGGTGGTGCTGCTCTCGTTGGAGGCCTTCCGCCCGTTCCGCGAGCTCGCCATGCACTGGCACGCCGGGTACCTCGGCATCTCCGCCGCCGAGGGCTTCCGCGCCGTCGAGGCGCTGACGCCACCGGTCGCCGTGCCGGCCGCACCCCGCGTCCTGCCCGCCGGAGCCGTGGAGGTCGTCGTCGACGGTGTGACGTTCACCCACGCCGAGGCTGACGGACCCGCGCTGCGCGGCGTGAGCCTCGTCCTGCGCCCGGGCGAGACGACGGCACTGGTCGGCGCGTCGGGGTCCGGCAAGTCCACGCTGGTGTCGCTCCTGCTGCGCTTCGCCGACCCGGACTCCGGCGGCATCACGGTCGGTGGCGTGGACCTGCGGGAGGTCGACCCGGCCACCGTGGCCGACGTCGTGGCCCTGGTGCCCCAGGACCCCGTCCTGTTCTCCGGCAGCGTCGCCGACAACCTTCGTGCCGCCGCCCCCGCGGCATCGGACGCGGACCTGCTCGACGCCCTGTCGGCGGCCGGGGCCCTGGAGCTGGTCACTCCGGAGCGGGGGGGACTCGCGACGCCCGTCGGCGAGCAGGGCGCCCTGCTCTCGGGAGGTCAGCGTCAGCGTCTGGCGATCGCCAGGGCCCTGCTGCGCCGCACGGCGGTCCTCGTCCTGGACGAGGCCACCTCGGCCCTGGACGGTCGGCGCGAGGCCGAGGTGCTCGACTCCCTCGACCGGACCTGCGGCACGGACACCGCGAGGCTGGTGGTCGCCCATCGCCTCGCCACCGTGCGGTCGGCGGACCGGATCGTGGTGCTGTCCGAGGGCTCGGTCGTCGAGAGCGGGACCCATGACGAGCTCATGGCGCTGGGCGGCGACTACGCCGCCATGGTCGTCGAGCAGACCGAGCCGCTGGCGGTGGCCTCGTGAGCGCCGTCGCGCCGCCGGTGGATCGAGGCAGCGGCCTCACGGGCCCGATCCTGGACCTGCTGCCGGTGCTGCGACCGCACAAGGCGCTGTTCGCCGCCTCGACCGCCGTGTTCCTCGGCGCCCAGCTCGCGACGGCCGCCGTCTCGGGCATCTCGGCGTACGCCGTCGCCCGGGTCGTCGCCGGGACGACCGACGCCGCATCGGCATGGCCGTGGCTCGCCGCCCTCGCCGCCGCGGTCCTCGGACATGCCCTGTTCCTCTGGCTCGAGAGCTGGTGGAGCCACGTGCTGGCGTACCGCGTCCTCGCCCGCCTGCGGATCGAGGTGCATGAGGGACTGGAGAGGACGGCGCCGGCGGGGCTCCAGCGGCGACCGATCGGGGAACTCGCGGGCCACGCCATGGCCGACGTCGAGATCCTCGAATGGTTCTACGCCCACACCGTCGCGGCGTCGCTGTGCGCGGTGCTCACCCCGACCCTGCTGACCGTCGCGCTCGTCGCGGTGGTGGGACCGCCGGGACTGCTGGTCGGAGCCGGCGTCGTCGTGCTGCTGGTGCTGCCGTGGGCGTTGTCGCCGCTGCAACGCCGGCAGGGCGAGGCCGTCCGGGCGGAACTCGGGCGCCTGAAGGGGCTCGTACTCGAAGGCGTGCAGGGCCTGCGCGAACTGTCCTCCCTCGGGGCGATCGGGGCGCACGGCGCCCGCGTCGACGCCGCCACGGAACGGGTCCAACGGCACCAGCGTGCGTACGCCGTGCGCGCCGGGGGTGAAGCGGCCGTCGCCGACCTCGTGCTCGCCGCCGTCGGACTCGGCCTGCTCGTGCTGCTCGCCCAGCGGGTGCAGTCGGGAGACCTCGACATCACCCGCCTGCCCGCGGCCATCGTGCTCGCCGGGGCCGCTCTGGCCCCGGTGGCGGGGCTGATCCCGACCGTGCAGCGGATCGGGGAGATCTCGGCCGCGGCCCGGCGGGTCCTCGACCTGGCACGGGCACCGGCGACGGTCACGGACCCGGAGCCGGAGCGGACGGCGATCGACCCGGCCACGCCGGACGGGGAGCACGGGGAGCACCGAGAGCACGGGGAGCACGGCACCGGCGCCTCCCGTGGCGCGCTGTCCCTGACGGGCGTCCGGTTCCGGTACGGAGGGGACGGGTCCGACGTCCTGCGTGGCATCGACCTCGACGTGACGCCCGGGACCACGGTGGCCCTGGTGGGCGCCTCCGGTGCCGGCAAGTCGACCCTCGCGCACCTGCTCGTCCGATTCTGGGACCCGGTCGACGGACGCATCATCCTGGACGGGCGGGACCTGCGCACGATGCCCACGAGCCGCCTGCGGTCCCGGATCACCCTGGTGCAGCAACACCCGTACGTCTTCCGGGCCACGGTCCGCGAGAACCTCCTCATCGCCGATCCCGACGCCACCGACGATCGGCTGTGGGCGGCGCTCGCCGACGCGGCGCTCGACGGGACCGTGGCGGCCCTGGCCGGTGGGCTCGACCACGTCCTCGGCGAGCGCGGGGCCACCCTGTCGGGCGGGCAGCGTCAGCGGCTCGCCCTCGCGCGCGCCTTCCTCCGCGACCCGGCGGTCCTGGTCCTCGACGAGCCCGCCGCCCACCTGGACGCCCACCACGAACGGCGGCTCACCGACTCGATGACCCGGCTGCGCCACGGACGGACGACGGTGGTCATCGCCCACCGGTTGTCGACCATCCGCCGTGCCGATCGGGTGATCTTCCTGGCCGACGGCGTCATCGCCGCTCACGGCACCCACGACGACCTGATCCGCACCTGCCCGCCGTACCGGGACGTCCTGGCACGGCAGGTGGCGGACGGCGGCACATCGGGCCCTCCCGGGACCGGACCGGCCAGCGGACCAGGTGACGAGCCCCGGGGCGACGGCGTCCCGACCACCCGGTGACGGGGGTCGGGCGAGGCATCCGCGCTCCGGTGTCCCAGCCGTACCGAACCCGGGAGGAGGTGAACAGCATGTCCAAGACGATCACCGTTATCAAGGTGGCGAACGAGCGGGCGGAGGACCAGATCCTCGCGCCGAACTCGCACAACCACGGTCACGTCGCGACCGCCTTCGCCTGGAGCTGACGCTCCAGGCTCGCACACGGCGGGTCCCAGGCACCTGCCGGGGGCCCGCCGTCCCCGCCGCACCCGCTTGCCGACTGCCGCCCGAGGAGCCGCCGTGACCCCCTTGACGCCCCGCGCCGAACTGCGCAGCCTCCCCGGAGGTCGCACGCTCGTGTCGACACCGGCCGACCACCACTACGTCGTGGACGTCGACACCGCGACGGTCCTCCGGGTCCTCGACGCGTCGTCCGGCGCCGACGTCCCGCTCCTGCCGGCCGACTGGCGTGAGAGCTGCGGCCCGCTCCTGGAGGTCCTCGAGGTCGACGGCTGCCTGGTGTCGCCCGCGCCCGACGGCGACCCGCCGCCGCCCAGCCCGGCCCCTGACGGCCCGCCTCGCCCCGGTGACCTGCTGCTCCTCGGCGACGGCGACCTCACCGACGCCCTGGCCCGGACGCTCGGGGCGACCGGGGGGCAATCCGCGGGGCGTGCCGCCCGAGTGACGGTCCCGGACACCCGCGCCGCCGTCCATCGCGCCTTCCGGACCGGAGAGATCGTCGTGCACTGCGTGCCGGGAGGCCACGACGACGTGCTCGCCGCCTTCGACCGGCTGAGCGCCGACGCCCGCACCCCGTGGGTCGCCGTCGAGGTCAGCCGATCCACGGCCTGGGTCGGCCCGTTCGTCACGCCCGGGGTCGGCGCGTGCTGGGAGGACCTCGCCGCCCGGCGTGCCGCTGCCGCCTTCGACGGAGAGGTCGACCGCGCGTTGCGCCGGCCCTCGGCCACCGGGGACGCGGGCGCGCCCGTCCAGGCGCTGACGCGCCTGATGTCCACGGTGGCGGCCCTCCTGGCGGGTGACCATCCGGGACCGGACGTCGCCGTCCGCGTCGGGCACGACGGGACGGCCACCCGGCACCCGGTGCTCCCCCTGCCGGGCAACGTGACGAGCGACCGCATCGCCCACCGGCCCGACGACCTCGTGGACGCCGAGACGGGGTTGGTCCTGCGGACCCGGACGGTCCGCCACCACCCCGACGTCCCGCGTCGGCTGGTGACCGTCCAGACGGACGTGGCCAACGTGCGGCGCATCTCCCGCTGGGCGAACAACACGTCCTGCCAGGGCAGTGCCTTCGACGACGGTGACCGGGCCCGGGCGGCGGCGACCGGGGAGTCCGTCGAGCGCTACTGCGGCAACCTGCTGGACACCCTGCCCGTGACCGCCGGCAGCTACGACCACGTGCGTCGCGGGCGGGTCCGGGCCCTGGACCCGGCCGACCTCGTCCTCTACTCGGACGCCCAGTACGACGCGCCAGGCTTCCCCTTCGTCCGCCTGAGCCCGGACCTGCCCGTCCACTGGGTCCCGGGCCGGTCGCTGACGCACGACGAGGACGTGCTGGTCCCCGCGAGCCTCGTGTACGTCAACTGGTTCACCGCCGGCTACTCCGGCGCCCCGCTCACGAACTTCTGCCCCTTCGCCGGCATCGCGGCAGGGCCGGACCTGGAGTTCGCCACGATGTCGGCGCTAGAGGAGGTCATCGAGCGCCACGTGACGATGGTGTGGTGGTTGAACGGCCACGTCGTCGACGCCGTGCGGCCGGGACCGGCGCTGGACTCGCTCTGGGAGGGGACCCGCGAGGCCGGGCAGCGCCCGTCGTTGCTCGCCCTCGACAACGAGTTCGGGGTGCCGGTCGTCGCCGGAGTGCTCCACCACGACCGGGACGACCTGCTGAACGTGGGCTTCTCGGCCCGCCACGACGTCGCGACGGCGGCCTCGAAGGCCTGGACCGAGGCGTTGACCCTGCAGGAGGGCAGCCGGGACCTCCTCCCCCAGGACGGGGCGCACTGGCGGGCGATGGCCGGCGGGGAGCTCAATGGGCGCTCGTTCAAGCCGTGGCGTGCGGACCGGCGCTACCTCGACGACTTCCGTGAGGACATGCGGGACTGCGACGACCTCATGGTGCAGCAGCAGGTGTTCCTCGACCCCCGTGCCGTTGCGCGCGTGGCCCCCCTGCTGGACCGCCCGGCCACACGCGACCTCGCCGACGTGGCGTCGCTGCCGGAACGGTCCCTGGCCGCCTACCGCCGGTCCGTCGAGCAGCGTGGGCACGAGGTGGTCGTCGTCGATCTCACCTCCCCCGACGTGCGCAGCACGGGCATGGCCGTCGTGCGGGTCGTCGTCCCCGGGACCGTCGGCAACGCCCCCGCGGCGTTCCCGTTCCTGGGCCGTGGACGGGTGCAGGACATCCCGGTCGAGCTGGGCTGGCGCGAGACGCGGGCGGCCGAGGAGGACCTCCACTACTTCCCCCTGCCGCACGCATGACCTCGTGGGGCCCGTTGGAGGTGAGGGCGGCCGGGCCGGGCACCGCCGTCGTCGTCGGCGACGACGGCGGGATCCGCCGGATCGATGCGGCCGCCGACGACCTGGTCGGCGCCGGCGGCGCCGCCGCCCTGACGGCGGCGGACCCGTCGTTGGCCGGTGGCGCCCGGACCCGCGTCCGGGTGCTCGGCGCCCCCGACGTGGTGGGCCCCCTCCCGGAGTTCCTGCGGCTGCCGCCCTGGACCGGCGACGGCGATCGCGAGGACGGGTGCGACGCCGAGCAGGTGACGATCGAGGTGGTGGACCATCTCGCGGCCGACCTGGTGGAGGCTCTGGACCGTCGCGTCGCGGCGGATGCGCCGGGATCGGCGGTCATCGTGGCGGTCTGGCCTCACCTGGGGCGCTGCTGGTCGGCGACGGCCGACCCGGACCGAGGCGTGTGGCTGTCCGACGCGGTCGACCGCCTCCGGGCAGCGCTGCCGTCCGCGGACCTCGCCGACGCGTTGACCCGGGCACCGGTACAGGCGTCGGTCGGGACGCTGGTCGGGCTGCGCGCGGTGGTCACAGCCCTCGTCGTCGAGGCGTGGCACGACCCCGGCCTGCTGCGGCACCGCGGCGTGCTGCGACGGTGGGACGGGCCCGACCGGCGCGAGCACGTGCTGCTCCCGCGCCCGTCACCCCGCCCGTGGACACCTCACCCCGCGGTCGGCGCGCCGGCCAACCGGAGATCGGCGGCTCCGCGTCGGCCGGGGCTCGTCGACGAGGTGACCGGCGTCGTCCGGCGGGTGACGACCCGGCCGCCCCTCCCGGGGATGCCGCCGGGATTCCGGCACGACCACGCGGAACTGCCACGGCTGGTCCACATCGATCCCGACTGGCGGCCCGATCCGCTGGCACCGGCCGCACGGCTGGTCGTCCCGCCCGCCACCGAGCCGCCGGCCGGCCACCACTCGACCGAGGTGCTCGCCGCCGGGGTCGCCCACTACTGCGGGGCCTACCTGGGCCAGGGAACACGCGTCCGCGCCACCTGGTCGGCCCTGACCGGGTCCGGCGAGGACGCGGTCGACCCGATCGACCTCACGTTGCACGATCCGGCGATCCCGGGGTCCCCGGGGTCACCCCTGGTCCCGTTCGACCGCGACACCGACGTGTGGTGGCTCCAGGGCACCCGATGCCGGGACGGGCGGCCGTGCTGGGTTCCCCTGTCCCTGGTCCACGCCGGCTGGCTCGAGGTCACCGCGCTGGGGCCGCAGCCGGTCACGAACTACCACAACCTCACGGGCCTCGCCGCGGCCCTCGACCCGGTGTCGGCGCTGGACCGGGCGCTGGAGCACGTCGTCGCCCAGGACGCCGTCGCCGCGTGGTGGCACCGCGGCCCCGAGCTAGCCCGGCTGCCCGTCCCGGGCGACGTCGCCGCCGCGTGGGCGGGGCCCGCCGTGGACGTCCGGTTGACGCTGCTGGACGTGCCCGGCACGACCGGCCTGCCCGTCGTCCTCGCCGTCGCCGACGACCTCGCCCGAGGGATCGCCACCCTCGGCCATGCCTCGGGGCGCTCGTCGCGCGTCGCGGCCCGCCGGGCGGCTGCCGAGGCCCTGCTGCAGCACGCCTACGCCCGGGACCTCGACGACCCGGACGGCCTCGTCCGGCGAGCAGGTGCGCTCGGCAACGGTGTGGTCGGCGGCCTGGCACCCCACTGCCCGGGACGGGAGTACCTGGCGGCGCACCGGCCCGACCTGCGGGACCTGGTCGACCCGATGTGTCACGTCGAAGTCGGCCTGGACCCCGCCGTCACGGGCACGACCCGCCGGCGCGTCCGGCCGGAGGGGACGGCGCAGCACCGTCTCGCGCCGGCTCCTGTCGTCGACACCGTGCTCGCCGCCGGGTGGGAACCGGCTGCGGTGGACGTCACCGCCGACGACGTGCGGGCCTGCGGATGGAGCGCGGTCCGTGTCGTGGTGCCGGGCATGCAGCCGCTGCTCCCGGCGGCGTTCCCGCCGGCCCCCCGGCGACTCGACGCCGTGGCGGAGGCGTTGGGCTGGCCCGATCCCCCGTCGCCACCCGGCCCGTACCCCGGCTGGTGACAGCGCCCGCGGGACACCAGGTGGCCGTCAGCCGGCCGCCGTGTCGGCAATGGCCGTGAGCAGTGCGCCTCAACGCAACGGATTCCGCCAGTCGAGGCCGGCGAAACGCGCGAAGTCGTGGTCGGCCGACACCAGCGTGGCACCGTGCTCGATGGCGAGGGCGGCGAGATGGGCATCCGTCACGAGGTTGCCGGCCGCTCCTGTCTCGGCGATCGGTTCCCTCATGATCCCGAGGTGACGAGGGCCGGGTTCGACCGTCGTGACCTGCGGCGCGTGGAACCGTCCGGCCGCCGCGTCGACGGCGCCCGGACCCCGCTGAACAGCGTGGCCATCCCGCCGTGGCGCAGCACGTCGAGGTCATCGATGGAGTCAGCGCCGGCGACCATCCCCGCCACGATCGACATCACCTTCGCCGCCGGGTGGGCACCCGCCGACCCGGAACCGTCAGCCGGTCCGTGACCAGCTCGGGCAGACCCACCCGCTCCGCCAACGCCGCAACCGGCGCCAGCCCGGCGCACGACACGAAATTCGGATCATCCAAGACCGCCGACATCCGTCACTCGAGCACTCACGTCAGGTCATCCCTTTCTCCGCCGAAACACCACGGGATCCGAGCGCCGACCCGCACACGGACTTTCCGACGGACCCTCTCGCGGGTCGCTGTGCGGCCCGAGCTCGGTCGCCGTCGCGGGCGGTCGGGACTCCTCGCCCCTCGCCGCAGGCCGCAGGGTTTAGAGGAGGCGCTCGCGGAGCGCGAGGACGGCGGCGACGTCGAACCGCCGACCGTCGAAGGGGACATTGCGGGTGGCGCCCGCGGTCCCTTTGCGCAGCGCATCGGAGAGGTCCATCGTGTGGATGGTGCCCTCGTCTGGGCCTTGAACACCGTACAGGATCGGCGTTGGATGCTTGGCCCAGTCTGGGTTCAGGTCGATCGCATCGGTGTCGTGCCTGGTATCGGGGTCGAGGTGGACGAAGACTTGACGGTCACTCGGCTGCCGGTCGTCGTCGACGAAGGTGATCTCGACGCCAGGGAAGGGACGACCGACCTGGGTCGGGCGCTGTCCCGCCCGAGCCACGGTCGCCATCACGTCGAAGACCATGGTCTGCAGGCGGGTGGCGCGGTCGATTGCCTCCTGGGCTCGGCGCTCCTGTTCGATGACGCGATCGCGCAGCTCGGGGGACCCGAACTCGCGTTCCAGGTCATCGACCAGGTCGATCAGCTGCCCGCAGTTCTGACACCTGATGCGCGCAGCGCCCTCACGGATCTTCCGTGCGACCAGGTCGGTGTCCCGGGCCACGTGGCCGCACGCCTGGCAGGTGTAGACCCGGTACCGCTGCACCTCAGTGGCGTGCCGGTTCAGGTGTTCATGGGTGAAGCGCGTGAGGATCTGACGGTCGCTGCGGGAGGCGCCCGGATCGGCGAACAGGTCGAGGCAGCCGCTTCTGTCCGGCTGTCTGCGTAGGCGCACTCCAACGGCTTGACCGGATTCGTTCGACCGCAGCTCAGCGACGTCGCGCCACAGCTTCTTGCTGTCGAAGTGGGTGGTGTGGTGCAGGCGCACCACGAGGCTGGAGTAGATCTCGTCGAGGGGGCCGTCGAAGGTGTACGTGGTGAAGACCTGAGGCTCGGTCGGGCGGTCCGGGCGCTGGCGACGGAAGTAGCTGGGGAACACCAGGAGCGTGGCCAACCGGTCGGACGGGTCGACATCGCGGATGCAGAGGGCTCGGTCCACCAGTTCACGCTGCAGTCCCCGCAGGAGGGTCGTTTCCTCAGTTCGGTCGAGCCGTTCGAACCCGGGGGGATAGTTGAGATCACCCTCCAGGAGCCTCTGCTCGGGGAGACACCCGCGTTCGTCAGGGTCGTCGGCCAGGCTGCGGATCACGGCCTGTCCGTAGGTGTTGAGCAGGTCCGGGCGCAGGAGGACCTGGTCATCGAAGCCGAGGCGGGTGACGGCGCCGGGGCCTTCGAGGAGGCGGATCACGGTGGTGAGTTCCGCTTCGCTGAACGCCCCGACCTCAACCGGCAGCCAGTTGAGCAGTTCCTTGACGGTGGTGAGGACACGGCCCCGGTCCTTAAAACGCAGAACGGCTGCCTTCAAGCGACGGAACACCTCCGGCGACGAATGCTCCGGGACCCTCGACCAGTCGATGGTTGCCGCGACCGCGTCGCGTAGGGCCTCGATGTTCTTGCCGGTGCGGGCGCTGGTCTCCAGGTAGGCGGTGGAGCCGGCGGCCTGGCGCAACTGCGCGATGTCCGCCCGGTTCAAGAGGACCTGGTTGCTGTCGACCCTGGCTGCAACGAGCACCTTGGGAATGTCGTGTCCGGGGGGGGCGATGGCGCGGGTCCATTCCGACACCCGCTCGACGACGTCATCACGTTGCCCGTCGAAGACGAGCAACGCCAACTGGGCCTCCTTGAGGAACAACTGGTGGATGAGCCGCTGGTCGGCCTGACCACCGAAGTCCCACAGCCATATCTCGCGTTCCACCCCGTCGTCGCTGGTGGCCCGGGGAAGGAGGAACTGGGTCGCCCAGGCTCCCACCGTGGACGCGGTCGGCACCCAGGGCCGCCCCGCCAGTACCAAGGCAAGGCCTGACTTGCCGGCCCCTTGTTCCCCGACGAGGACCACCTTGGCGTTGGTGTACCGAGCACCCCGGTTCGCTGCGAACTCACCCGTGAGCGCAGCGGCCCAGGCCCAGACCCTCAGGACTCCATTCACCGCGACCGTGATCACGTGGGTACCGTCCGGGGTGACCGCCACCCCCCTGACCCGGTCGGTATGGCCTTCGAGGGTGCGGGTGGTGGCCCCGGTCGCCAGGTCCCACACCCGCGCCGTCGCATCGCTGCTGGTCGTGATCGCGCGAGTGCCGTCCGGGGTGACCGCCACCCCGTTGACACCGCGGGTGTGGCCTTCCAGGGTGCGGGTGGTGAGCCCGGTCGCCAGGTCCCACACCCGCACCGTCCGATCGTCGCTGGTCGTGATCGCGTGAGTGCCGTCGGGGGTGACCGCCACCTCCTGGACCCAGTTGGTATGGCCCTTGAGGGTCAGGGTGGTGGCCCCGGTCGCCAGGTCCCACACCCGCGCCGTCGCATCGCTGCTGGTCGTGATCGCGCGGGTGCCGTCCGGGGTGACCGCCACCCCGTTGACACCGCGGGTGTGGCCTTCCAAGGT